>JBGTSH010000033.1:0-48063 GCA_041940405.1 Polyangiaceae bacterium | reverse complement strand
AGCTAGAGCGGAGAGAGCGGGGTGCGCACGATTGCTCAGTGGGGATCTTGAGGATCGAGCAGCCGGGAGGGTGACGTGGGAGGGCCCGGCCTCAGGATAAGGGCTCGGCCGCGCCGAACAGCTCTCTCAGCTTGGCGACGGACCGAACCAGCCCCTGTGCGCGAAGCGTGTCGAGAAGCTCGCCCACGGTGCGAGGTGGGTTCTTCAGGCTCGCCGCTTGCTCGCTGATCACCGTTGCTACGAGGCCGGGCGCCAGATCTATCGCATCCAGGACGAAATCGTCCGGGTGCTTGGCCTCGACGTCGTAGGCGGCGAGTTTGTCCTGCGGGAAGTCGTCGAGGTTGAACGTGATGATCGCCTGGGCGCCGGCGCGGATCGCTGCGGCGAGCACGTGTCGATCATTCGCATCGGGAAGGTCGAGACCTTGTACGAGGTGATCGAAGCCGCTCACGATGCAGTCCGCAGTTACGTGCGTCATCAGCTCGCGCGTCCGGCTCAGCGCTTCTGGCTTCAAATCCGGCCGGTTCTTCAGGATGTTCCTGAAACACTCGTCAAGAATCGGCTCGGACCACCGGGCGCGAACGATGCCCGTGTTCGCAAGACGAACGAGCAGATCCCTGAGCGGCGCGGGGTACAGGACGCAGGCGTCGTAGACGACGACGAACGCCACCTCGCCTCCTCAGTACCCCAGGCCGTGCTTCTCCGCCTCGGCGGTCAGCTCGTCGAGAATCGATTTGCGATGAGCTTCGTCCTTCTGCCTGAACTCGACGAGATCGGCGACTCTCACACGACGGTGGGTGCCGACGAGGCGGAACGGGATCTTTCCTTCGTCGAGCAAACTGACGAGGAAGGGACGCGAAACGTTGAGCAGATCCGCGGCCTGCTGCGTGGTGAGCTCGGCGTGGACCGGTACAATGGTGACTGCGTTGCCGTTGGCCATCTGACCGAGCACTTCGAGGAAGAGCTCGAAGGCCTCTCGTGGGACCGTCACCGACACCGCGCGGCCCTCACCGTCGGGCTGGACATGGACGGTCCGGGAAGCCCTGCGACGCGGAAGACTGGACAGGGCACGCAACGCGACTTTCGCCTCTTCCGACGCTTTGGGGGTCGGCAGCCTCACGGGTGACGTTTGCATCTCACGGTTCTTGTAGCGCCTATTCGAAACATCTGCAACGATCGAAATAATCGAAACCGATGGATCGCCGGCAAATCCCCGGGCATCGCCACCACACAAACAACAACGGCGGCCGTGCATCGCTGCACGCCGCCGCTATCGCGAGCCACAAGAAGGCGGTGCGACCGCCCCCTTCAGCTCAATTGCCGAGGCATACGTCGCAGTTGGTCTGCACGCAGTTGAGCAGCTGGCTCGTCGCCGCGTCGCCGAGATCGCAGTCGCCGGAGTCGACGCACTCGAGCGGGTTGGCCGCCGACTGCGCGCACTGGATGCACTGCGCGCAGAGCGCGCTCTCGAAGCAGGCTTGCGCTTGGTTGCAGCAGCTTGCCTTCGCGCACTCGATGCAGGGGCTGCCCATCGCATCGGGGTCGCAGCTGAAGCCGCCGTTGTAGCACTCGTCGGTGCAGGTCCCCGCCGTGCAGTCGTAGGCTGCCGCGGTCTCGGGGTCGCCGAGATCGCACATGCCACCGAGCAAGCACTCGGTGGGATCCATCGAGTTCGCGACGCAATCCAGACAGGTGCTGCACTCGGGATCGTCGAGGCAGGGGTCGGTCTGGTCGCAGCACGTCTCCTTGGCGCACACGACGCAAGGAGGATCGTTCGGATCGTCGGGGCAGACGCCCATCATCCCGGTGCTCGACGATGACATCGCCGTCGTGCTCGAGGTGGCGGTCGTGGTCGGGCCGGTGGTGGTCGTGGTCGGCCCCGCCGTGTTCGTCGTCGCTGTGGTGGCCCCCCCGGCTCCGCCGGTTGCGCCGTCGTCATCGCCGCACGCGGCGACACAAAGAAGGGCCGAAACGGCCACGCCGCCGAAGAGCTTCGCTTTCATGTGAACTACCTCTCTGAAGCTAATTGTCTGAGTCAGCCGCCCAAGCCGCAGTCGCCGGCGCAGCTACCGAGAATGCACATTCCGGCGGCTTGCGTCCGCTGATCCTGGAGGTTGCAATCACCGGATCCCTGGCAGCCCTGGATGTCGCCCGTGTTCTGAATGCAGGCGAGACACGCGCCGCACTCCGGATCCATCGCGCAGACCTGCGCCTCGTCGCAGCAGAACTCCTTGGCGCACTCGAAGCACGCATCCCCGTTGGGGTCGGGGGTGCAGTCGACCATCATGCCGGTGCTCGTCGAACCGCTGGTCATCATGCCGGTGGTCGTCGAGCCGACCGAATTGGTCGAGCCCTGCGTGGTCGTGTTCGCGCTCGTGGCCTTGGTCGTTCCACCGGTCGTCGTGTTCGCCGCGGTGGTCGTGCCCGCGCCACCCGCGCCGCCGCTGCCCTCGTCGTCACCACAGCCGACAGCACAGAGACCAACCAAACCCAGAATCAAGCAAGCCCTCGTCATCGCCACACCTCCGGCCGCCAGGATCTCACACCGAGCGGTCATCCATCAACCCAACATCGCCCACAAGTCGTACAGCGTGTGGGTCCAGACGGCCGGGGCAAATCCCCGCAACTCGTAGATCGCCGTCAAAACCAGGCCGCAAGCCGCGCGGTAGATGAAGACTTCGGTGTCGAATGCGTCGGAAAGCGGGCCCACGTGGTGCCATGCCGAGAAGGCGATGCTGCTCACGATGGCCCAGCCGGCGAGCACCGCCAGACCGGTCGGCCCCCGGCCGAGCATGATCTTGACGATCCAAGCGCCGACACCGAAGAGCGCCACCCGGAACATCAGCTCTTCGTAGAAGCCGGCCCCGAGCGACATCACGATCGCTCCGAAGGGACCGGCAGTGAGATCATCGCCCGCGGACAAGGTCACGTTCTCGACGACCCAGCCGCCGAAGATGCGCATTCCGATCGCGTAGATGACTCCCTCGGCACCGATCCACAAGAAGCGCGCGGCCGAGAACGCCTTACCGCGACCGAGGATCGAGAGGATGAGGATGAACGCGCCGCCGATCGCGACCGTCAGGCTCGCGTAGAGCGGCAGGCTCTGGTTCGCGAGCGCCTTGAGCTCGCTCGTGACCGGGTCCGCGGCGTTCCGGACCGGCAGGAACACCACACCCAGGTGGTAGAGGACGAAGATCGGCAACGTGAGGGCGAGGTCCGTCCACGCGTTGCTGCGGGTCTCTTCCTCGCCCGCCGCCGCGGTCTGTTCGACCTCTTCCTCGCTCATGACGCAGGCCTGAGCTGGTAGACGATCACCAGAACCTCGATGACGTAGAGCACGAGGTTGAGCACGAAGGGCGTGTCGCGAAGGATCTCCTGCGTCGGCGACTCGGCCTTGGGCCGGCCCGCGACGAGCTGCAGGAAGCGAATGACGCCGAAGAGCGGGTGGATCGTCGTGACCCACAGATAGTTGGAGCCAAAACGAGCGCGCGTCCCGGGATCGAGCGTGTACGCGAGGTACATCGCGACCGCGGCGCAGCCTGTGAGGAGGAGCGCCACCGAGAGCGCCTTGGCGCTGTATTGCTCGAGCGCCGCGCGCTGTTTCGCTGCGTTGGAGCCCGCGAGCTCGTGGCGGCGCTTGCCGAACCCGAGGAACAGGGTGAGGAGCGCCGTGCACGCGAGCATGTAGCCGGAAGGCTGAACCCGCACCGCGAAGCTCCCGGCCAGCACCCGGAGCACGAAGCCGAGCGAGATGCAGGAGACATCGATGTACGCGATCTTCTTGAGGCCGAACGAGTAGGCGATTTGCAGGACCAGGTAGCCGACGACCGTCGCCAAGAACTGCCACGGTCCGATCGCGGCTCCCGCCAGGCCGACCAACAAGAGGACGGCGGCCAGGACCTTGGCGGTCCGGATGGGGACCCGGCCCGAGGCGATCGGCCGGTACCTCTTCTTGGGGTGAACCCGGTCGGCCTCGATGTCGACCAGGTCGTTCATCACGTAGACGGCGCTGGCGATCAGCGAAAACACGCCAAAACCGCCCACGGCCGAGATGAGGACGCTGGGGTGGGTGATCTGCTTGGCGAAGACGATGGGCGCGAGAACAAAGACGTTCTTCACCCACTGCTCGGGGCGCATCGCTCGAAGAAGCCCGCCTGCCCGCCAGAGCAGGCTCCCCTCCTTGAAGGGGGGGATGATGGGCGGGGGAGCGCCGGAGTCGTGCGGCTCCGGCGTACCCCTATCGCGATCTTCTGCCTCGGAGAGAGCAGTGGGGCCTTCGGACTGAGGTTCTGAGCCCGTGACCACCTGCACACCTGCTTAAGCACGGTACGCTCGGCGCGGCCAAGCTCTTCGCGCAGAGCGCAAGGCTCGCTACACTCCCTCTAGCTCAGGCTCCGCCGCTCGATGCAAGCGGGGTTGGGGCCCCAGCCCGCAGGGCTCAAAGAGAATTGCGCAGGGCTGAGAGGAACAGCGAACCCGATGGTAGGAGCTTGAAATGGCTACGGTCGTGCTAGCATGGCTGCGATGACCTCGGCCCTGTCCATGGCCCGGGCACCTTCTCCGATGGTCGAGAAGCTGCGGGCCGCCGTGGAGCACGCCCTGGAGGGCAAGCCCGAAGCCGTTGAGCTCGCGCTGATCACGCTTCTCGGGCGAGGCCACCTTCTGATCGAAGACGTGCCCGGTGTTGGCAAGACCACGCTGGCGCGTGCGCTCGCCCGCGCCGTCGGCGGCGACTGGCGCCGCGTCCAATTCACCAGCGATCTCCTCCCGAGCGACGTCCTGGGCGTAACGATCTACGACCAGCGGACGAGCGAGTTCGTCTTCCGGCAGGGCCCGGTCTTCTGCAACGTCCTGCTCGCCGACGAGATCAACCGCGCGAGCCCGCGCACACAGTCCGCCCTCCTCGAAGCGATGAACGAGGGTCAGGTCTCGGTCGACGGCGCGACGACGCCGCTGCCCGATCCGTTCTTCGTCGTCGCGACGCAGAACCCGCAGGACTTCGCCGGGACCTTCCCGCTGCCGGAGTCGCAGCTCGACCGGTTCATGATGCGGATCCGCATCGGCTACCCGCCGCCGCAGGTCGAAGCGCGCTTGCTCCTCGACGGCGATCACGGCACCGGCGATCGCGTGCAGCAAGCCATCGATCCCGCGCAGCTCGTCGGCCTCCAGAGAGAGGTGGACCGCGTGGATGTCGACGCCTCGCTCGCGACGTACCTCCAGGCGCTCCTCCAGGCGACCCGCACGTCGCCGGCGCTGTCGCTGGGCGCGTCGCCGCGCGCCGGTCTCAACCTCGTCCGCGCTGCGCGCGCTCGCGCGCTCCTTCGGGGACGCGGCTACTGCATCGCCGACGACATCCACGATCTCGCCGTTCCGGTCATCGCCCACCGCGTTCGCCTCTCGTCGCATGCCGAGGGCTACATGCCTTCGCGTGAAGAGGCGGAGGCGACGGTTCGCGACCTCATCGCACGCGTACCCGTTCCTCTTTGATCCGGAGGCGCCGTGGGAGAAGGCAGCACCGATCCCAAAGGCAACGGTGACGGCGCCTCGGCTCGCGACAGCGAGACCAACGAAGGCGCCGGCGATCTTCCGCCGGCTCCGCCGTCACTGACCGGGATCTCGGTCTTCGACGATCCACAGTCGCGCGAGCCGGTCCCGATCCCCAAGAAGAAGCAGCAGGCCCCGGTCGAGCCGACCAAGGCAGCGCCGCCCCCGCAGCCTGCTGCCCAGCCCGAGGACGCCAAGCCGATCCGCCAGCGCGGCGCGCGGCGCCTCAAGCTCACCCGCGAGGGCAAGTACTACCTCGGCATCACGCTCGGCGTGGGCTTCGCGGCGATCAACACAGGCAACAACCTCCTCTACCTGCTCCTCGGGATGTTGCTCTCGCTCATCGTCGTCTCGGGCTTCATGAGCGAGCTCTCTCTCCGCCACCTGACGGTCACGCGGCGCCTCCCGCTGCGCGCGCAGGTAGGTCGGCCGCACCTCGTCGAGATCGAGGTCTTCAACCACAAGGGCAAGGTCCCGTCGTACGCGATCGAGGTCGAGGACCTTCGGGCCGGACAGCCCGCCGACAAGCGCTGCTTCTTCTTGAAGATCAGCCCGTCGTCGGCGCAGGTCGCGGCGTATCGCCGAACACCGGCGCGACGCGGCCGCGACCACCACACGGGCTTCCGGATCGCGACGCGCTTCCCGTTCGGGCTCTTCGAGAAGTCGCGAGAGGTGCTCGCGCCCGGCGATCTCATCATCTACCCGGCGGTCGACCCGGTTCGCCTGCCGGTCGACGTCGGGACCAAGCCGGGGACGTCGGGACGCATCGTCGGTCGAGGCGGCGGCGACGACATCTACACGGTGCGGCCGCGGCGCGACGGCGACGACCCGCGCGACATCTACTGGCGAAAGAGCGCCGTCACGGCGCAGCTCGTCGTTCGCGAACGGACGCGCGAGGCCCGGCCCGACGTGGAAATCGTCCTCGACGTGATCCGGCCGAAGGCCGCGACGGAGGACTTCGCGGCGACCTTCGAGAAGCGGGTCCGCGACGCCGCATCGCGCTCCGTCGCGCACCTCAAGCGCGGCGACACCGTGGTCGTCCGCACGACCGGTGGGCACCGCGTGCTCGCGGATCGGACCATCGGCGCCGATCCGGTGCTGCGGTTCCTCGCGCTCATCGAAGCCGTCGACGAGTCCGAGGCCGAGCGCGCGCGGCCGTCGCCGCACGAGCTCGGCGGCGCACCTGTCGCCCGCCGTCCGCTCGCTTCCGGGGCGGCGGATCCCCCTGCGTCGGGGACCAAGGTGGGGAGCGCATGAGGTTCGGCGTCGTCCACCGCTTGATGACCAACGCCCTCGCGGCGCTGGGCGTCCTGGCGCTCGTCTCGAGCGGACAGTTCTCGACGACGGTCAACATCGTCATCCTGGTCGGCCTCGCCGTCGCTCTCGGCATCCGCGAGGAGTGGCAGCGGCACCCCTCGTTCCGCCACACCGACACGATCGCGCTGCTCGTCGTCATCGGCATCCAGATCACGCGCTACGCCTTCGGCGTCAGCGGGCTCGACGTGCTCGTCGAGTTCGCCGCCGCGCTCCAGCTCGTCCGCCTCGCGACCCGAAGGGGCGCGGTCCACGACCAGCAGGTCATCGTCCTCGCGTTGCTCCATTTGATCGCCGGAACGGTGCTCGGCGGCGGGATCGCGTACGGGCTCTGCTTTGCCGGGGTGCTCCTCGTCGCGCCCGGCGCGCTGGTCCTCAGCCACCTTCGTCGCGAGGTCGAGGGCAACTACCGGCAGGGCGCCCGCGACAGGACGGGTCTCCCGGTCGACGTGCCGCGCATCCTGAGGTCGCGCCGCGTCGTGGGGAGGACGTTCCTCGCGACGATGTGCCTCCTCAGCATTCCGATCTTCCTCTTCACGATCGCGCTCTTCGTCTTCTTCCCGCGCGTCGGTCTGTCTCTCCTCCTCATCAACCGGAGCAACCCGACCAAGTCGATCGGGTTCTCTCCGCGGATCGATCTCGGGAGCGTCGGCGGCATGCAAGAGGACCGCACGCTCGTCCTTCGGGTGAAGCTCCCGCCCACCGGCTCGACGCCCGCCGATCATGTCGTCTTGCACCTTCGCGGGACCGCGCTCGACCACTACGACGGTCGCGCCTGGTCGCAGACCGAACGGGACAGGAAGCAGGACGTCGGCGGCGGGTACGTCTTCCCGCTCGAGTCGCCCAAGGCACCGGATCGTGACGCCCCCGTCATGGAGATGGTCCTCGAGCCCATCGATCCGCCGGTGCTCTTCTTCCCGCCCAACGCCGTGGCGATGAAGCTTCACGCACCCGACGTGATGCTGCCGTCGCAGCAGATCTTTTCGGTTCGCGGCCCCGAAGGAGAGTTCCGCTACCACGCGCCGGACGAGCGCGGCATCCGCTACGACGTCTACCTCTCCAAGGGGCGAGCGCCGACGTTCACCAGGCTCGATCCTCAGGACCGCGACAGGTACCTCCAGCTGCCCGAGGTTTCCGACCAGACCCGCGAGCTCGCGCGCAAGTGGACCGACGGCGCGACGAGCGCGCTCGAGCGAGCTCGCGCCATCGAGCGCCACCTGCAACACGATTTCACCTACGAGCTCGGCTCGCCGTCGGCGAAGGACAAGCAACCGCTCGAGCACTTCCTCCACGAGTCGAAGAAGGGCCATTGCGAGTTCTTCTCCACCGCGATGGCCATCATGCTCCGGACGCAGGGCATCCCGACGCGCAACATCACCGGCTTCGCCGGCGCGCAGTACAACCGCTTCGGCGAGTTTTACGCCGTCCGCCAGAACGACGCGCACTCCTGGGTCGAGGCCTACATCGACGGAACCGGATGGGTCACCTTCGATCCCACGCCCCCGGCGAACATCACGCCGCCGAGCGGGCTCGCCGCGCCGTGGGCCGTGTTGCGAGAGCTCTTCGAAGCGAGCGCCCAGCACTGGGATCGGCACGTCGTCGGCTACGACCTGGAGCAGCAGTACGACCTCTTGAAGAAGGCCAAGACGGAGCGCTCGGCGTCGAGCACCTTGTTCGGCCGGCGGACCATCGTGATCTTGATAGGCGCCGGCGCGATCGTGTTCGCGCTCGTTCACCTGCTCCGCCGGCGAGCCGGCCCGACCGAAGCGCCCAAGGAGAGCGGAGGGACCTGGTCGCGCAGCATGGTTCGTGCGACCGCGATCTACGAGAGCCTCGAGAACGCGCTCTCGGTCCAAGGCGTCCACCGATCGCCGGGGATGCCGCCGCTCAAGCACGCAGAGAACCTCGCTGCCGCGGCGCACCCGCTCGCGAAAGAGGTGCTCGACATCACCCAGGTGTACCTCTCGGTGCGGTTCGGCAAGATGACCCTCACCGACGACGTGGCCGGCGATCTCGAGCGCAGGGTCAAGGTGCTCCGCGCGCGCGACCTGAAGCGAGAGCAGCGCGAGCAGGCCTCGGCGTAGCGACGGCACGGGCCACAGTCCGATAGGCTCCTCACGCATGCCCGCCTGGGTGCTCCTCCAGCGCTTCTGCCGAAGGGCCGCGCCGTTCTGTCTCGCGACGGCGGCGGCGTGCAGCGATGCACGGCCGCCGCTTTCGTCAGAGCCGCCGCCCGAGGAGCTCCCTCCCGAGTTTTGCGACGCACGCGGCGACGATCCGCGGGCGTTCGTTCCGTGCTCCGAAGGGTCCGGGATCTTCGGGCGCTGGGTCATCGATGAGGCGGGCCTCCCGGCGTACGACTACGCGATCGACCAGTACGCCGACGCGCGCGCCGCCTGGTTCAACACCGAAGGGCTCGATCGGCGCACGCACTGGGCTGCTTTCGGCAACCATCGGGTCAACGCGACGTTCTCCAACGACGGCGTGATCGAGGTCGCGACGCAGGACCGCGGCGTCGAGATCTTGAACATCGTCGACGAGACGCAAGGGTGGCACGGCGGTGGATTCTCGTTCGTCGACGACGGCGACGAGACCTGGTCGACCGCGTTTCGGTACCGGCCGCCGGGCGCCACGACGCGCCGTCGCTTCGGCATGGGATACGGCGAGGCCGCCACGGAGCATCGCGGGATCGAGATCGCGCGGCGCACGTTCGCGCCGCCGGGGAGAGCGCCCTACGTCATCGACGAGGTCACCGTCACGAACCGGTGGAACGAGGCGCGCACCATCCGTCACTACGAGGTGTTCGACGTGGCGCGCCGGCCGATCGAGATCAACTGGATCGTGTCGGGCAGCCCGTTTCCCAACCTGCCCGCCGACGTGCGCCGGATCCGCGACGAGACGAACGCGCTCTTCGCCGAGACGGTGACCTACGACGAGAGCGAGCGCGCGCTCGTGTTGCGGCGCAGCCACGACGTAGCCGACGTCCCTCCGCGCGAGACGATCGCGGAGCGCGACTACTACCCGGGCGATCCTTTCCTCGTCGCTCTCTCGGGGAGGGTCGACGACACGTACACCCGCGACGCGATCTTCTTCGGCGCAGGCGGCGCGGCGGCGCCGGACGCCGTCGTCGGTCGCGCGACCGGCGAAGGCATCGCGTCGGGACAGCGGGGCGAGCGGCTCAGCGGCATGCACCAGCCGCGCATGTTCGTCCTGCGGAGCGATCTTCGGCTCGAAGTCGGCGAGACGGAGAAGCTCCGCTTCGCGTTCGGCTACACCCCGATGGGCGAGGCGCTCCCGATCGAAGAGGCGCACAGAGACCCCCAGCACGACATCCTCGCAGACGCGCGAGAAGACCTCGCCCCGCGGCTCGTTCATTTCTCTTCGCCCGCGGCTCCGCTGCTCCACCGCGAGATGGCGTGGCACGCCTACCAAATCGAGGCGTCGGTCGGCGAGCGCGAGTACTTCGAAGGCCGCGTCGTGCCGCAGGGCTCGGCGTATCTCTATCTGCACGGCGCCGACGGCGCGGCGCGCGACCTCGGTCTCTTCGCGCTGCCGCTCGTCTACTCGGACACCGAGCTCGCCAAGGACGAGCTTCGCCTGTACATGCGCGTGACGCACGCGAACAGCCGGCGGTTCTCGTACGCGTTCCAGGGGCACGGCGTCCTCGACGACGCGCTCGGGTTCCATCGAGCGCCGAGCGATCTCACGCTCTTCTTCTTGTGGGCGCTCGGTGAGTACCTCGGCGCCACGGGCGATCTCGCGTTCCTCGACGAGCGGGTCCCGTTCTGGCCGCGCCAAGCGGCGCCGGACGCTACGGGGTGGGATCACCTGACGGGTGCGGTGCGCCACCTCTTCGACGTCGTCGGGACCGGCGAGCACGGCCTCATTCGGGTCGGCACCGGCGATTGGAGTGACGGTATCGTCAGCGAAGCGCCGGACCGCAACCTCGCGATCGCAGAGGGCGAGAGCGTGCCCAACACCCAGATGGCGATCGCCGTGCTCCCGCGGATCGCGGATCTCGTCGAGCCCCGCGACCCGACGCTTGCTGCCGAGATGAGGCAGCGGGTCGACGCTTATCGCGCGGCCTTGCCGTCGGCGTGGGCTGGCTCGTTCTACGGGCGGGCCTATTTCGGTGACGGCGAGCTCCACCGCGCGAGCGCGATCGATCTCGAGGCGCAGGTATGGGCGCTCGTCGCCGACACGTTCGCGAGCGACGGCGACCGTGAAAAGACGATCGAGGCAGTCCGAACGCAGCTCGACGAGCCATCGCCCGCCGGCGCCGCGCTTCGTCCCGGCGGCATGGTATGGCCGGCGATCAGCGCGATCCTGACCGAGGGATACGCGCGAACGCGGCCCGATCTCGCGTGGGCGCACTACGTGAGAAACACGATGGCCGCACACGCGAAGGCGTACCCCGACGTGTGGTTCGGCATCTGGAGCGGGCCCGACGGCCTCAACGGTCCAGGGGGCGACCGTCCCGGCGGCACCTGGTTCAGCCCGCTCACACCGATGACCGACTACCCGGTGCAGAACAACAACCAGCACGCGATGCCGCTCTACGCAACGATCCGCATGGCTGGCGTCGTCGCGACGGCGCGCGGCCTTCGGATCGATCCGCGCGTTCCGGACAAGACGTTCTCTCTCCGGACCCAGATCGTCGACGTCTCGATGGCTCCTGGATCGCTCCACGTCGTGTATCGCCCCACCGGCCTCGCGCACCGCCGGGTCGAGCTCGTCGCTCCCGCGGGTGAGGTCGTAACCTCGGCGACACTGAACGGCGTGCCGCTCGATATCGTGCCGGCGCCGAGCTTCACGTTCGACGTGTCGAGCACGGATCGCGCCGGCGACGGCGCGATCATGGCGGTGACGACCGCCCCGGAAGTGCCCTAACGTATCCGGCCCGATGACCCTCGCCGACGAGCTCAAAAGCCTGCCCGCGCCGCTCCTTCAACGGCTCGCCGAGCGCGGGTTTCGCGCCGATCGGTTGCAGAGCCTCGCGGCGGACATCGGCAAAGGAAAAGAGGCGCGCAATCGCCTGACCGGCGTCGTCACCCCGCCGCGCCCCGGCGACGTGCTCGAGCTCCCGCATCCCGGCTCGAAAGAGCACGAGGCGTTTCGAAAGTTCGGGGTCGAAGCGCTTCGTCGAGGCGAGGTTGCGCTCTGCGTTCTCGCGGGCGGGATGGCGACGCGCATGGGCGGGGTCGTCAAAGCGCTCGTCGAAGCGCTACCCGGGAAAACATTCTTGGATCTCAGGCTCGACGAGCAAGCGGCGCACGAGCGCGATCTCGGTGCGCACGTCCCGCTCTGGCTGATGACGAGCGAGGCGACGTATCGGCCCATCGTCGATGCGCTGGGCTCGCGCGCGGACGGGGAGCGCGTGGCCGTCTTCGAGCAGTGCGTGTCGATGCGGCTCACGCCGGAGGGATCGCTCTTCCGCGAAGCCGACGGCGATCCGAGCGTCTATGCCACCGGCCACGGCGACCTGCCCGAGGCGCTCCACAAGAGCGGCCTGCTCACCAAGTTCCTGGACCGCACCAAAGGTCACGGCACCGTCTGGATCGCCAACCTCGACAACCTCGGCGCCACCGTCGATCCGGTTCTCCTCGGTCTCCACCTCGGTCACGGTGGCCCGCTGACGGTCGAGGTCGTCGACAAGGTCGGCAGCGACAAGGGCGGCGTGCCCGTGGTGTGGAACGACCGCCGGATCATCGCCGAAGAGTTTCGCCTGCCGCGCGATCTCGACCCGGCGACCATCCGCGTGTTCAACACCAACACGTTCCTCGCCGACGCGCGCCGCCTGCACGATCTGGAGTTCGAGTTCACCTTCGTCGAGGTCGAGAAGACCGTCGAAGGAAAGAAGGCGGTGCAGTTCGAGCGCCTCTTGGGTGAGGTCTCGGTGCCGCTCGAGCCGCGCTTCGTGCGGGTCCCGCGCGACGGCGCCGCCTCGCGCTTCTTGCCGGT
This sequence comes from Polyangiaceae bacterium, assembly GCA_041940405.1. GTDB lineage: Bacteria > Myxococcota_A > Polyangia > Polyangiales > Polyangiaceae > Xiheicaenibacterium. The sequence goes on along the minus strand of JBGTSH010000033.1, from coordinate 35,244 downwards.
CAAAGACAACCCCGAGCTCGAGGCGCGCCGTCCCGAAATCCTCGCGGTCGCCAAAGCGCGAGGGTTCGCGCCGTGATGCGCCGGTCGATCGCCGGAACGCTGCGGCCGTTCTCGGCGCTCGTGGCGATCGCCGCGGCGTGCGCGGCGTGGCCCGCGTCCGCCGACCCGGCCTTTTCGGTCGCCGATCATCTTCCCGCGCACGGGCGAAACCTCTCGTCGAACGACGACGCTTCGGCGACCGCGACGAACCCGGCGAACCTTCCCTTTTTGCCGGAGCCCGAGCTTCGCTGGCAGTACTCGTACACCGGCGACGACGCCTCGTACCCGATCCGCGGCCACTCGTTCGATCTGGCGACGCCGTTCTGGGTCCTCGGTACGGGCCTTCGGGTCGAGCTCCTCTATCCGCCCGCTGCAGCGCCGCCTCCCTTCGATCGCTCGTACCAGTGGGTGCGCTGGGGAGCGGGCGGCCGCGTGGGCGATTGGCTCGGCCTCGGCGCGTCGCTCGGCTGGTCGATCTCTCCCTCGGCAGCGCTCGACGATCAGTTCGGCGCCACGGTCGGCTTCACGCTCCGGCCTTGGGAGTGGGTGAGCCTCTCGGGTCTGGTCCGCGACTTCAACGTGCCGGTCAGCCGCGACGACGAGACGCTCTCGGATCGCATCTGGGAGACGGGCGTCGCGTTCCGTCCGATCCGCGGTCGGCGCGACTTCGAATTCGGCCTCGAGGCGCGCTACTTCGACGAGCAGGACAAGGGTGCCGCGCGCGCCACCGTCGGCGTCGACATCCCGTACGTCGGCAGGCTGCGCGGCGACGTGAAGCTCGTCGATTTCGATTTCGTCGATCCCGATTTTCTCGCGACCGCGGGTCTCGATATCAACTACGGCCCCGCGCAGATCAGCGGCGGCGCCATCATCGGCGACGCGATCGGCCTGGATGCGACCGGGTTCTACGTCGGCGCCGCCATCCGCGGGTTCCGCGAGCCCGGCATTCCGACGCCGAAGTACGTCGCCAAGATCGAGATCAAAGAGACGCCGGGCACGCGCGGTCACGTGGCGCTGCTCCGCAAGCTGTGGAGGCTCGCCGACAGCAAGGACATCGAGGGCGTCGTCCTCGTGCTCTACGACGAGCCGGCGTCGTCGCTCGCCCACGCCGAAGAGGTGGGCGATGCCATCCGGACGCTGCGCGCGCGCGGAAAGAAGGTGGCGTGTCACCTCGAGGACGCGAAAGGCCGATCGCTCTTCGCGTGCTCGCAGGCCGATCGCATCGCGATCAACCCTGCCGGCGGCCTCCGGTTCTCCGGGTTCTCGTCGCGGTACTTCTATTTCGGCGGCCTCCTCGACAAGGTCGGGGTGAAGGCCGACTTCGTTCGCATCGGCCAGCACAAGCTCGCTGCCGAGCAGTTCACGCTGCCCGAGAGCACCGACATCGGCAAGGCGGACCACCAAGAGCTCGTCGACGAATACGAGAAGGTCTTCTTGCACGACGTCGGCGGCGGCCGGCGCATCCCCGCCGGCAAGCTCAAGAAGATCATCGACAAGGGTCCGTTCACCGCGCGTGAGGCGAAGGCCGCAGGCCTCGTCGACGCGCTGGTGTACCCCGACGAGCTCGGGCGCTTCACCGACGAGCTGCTCGGCGGCTCGACGACGTTGATGAAGAGCCTGCCGTTCACGAGCGCGCCACGCCACTGGACCCGCGACGACAAGATCGCGGTCGTCTACCTCGCCGGCGACATGATCGACGGCGAGAGCATGAACATCCCGTTCATCAACATCCGCCTCGCCGGATCGCGCACGATCGGCGCCGCGCTTCGCAAGGCGCGCGACGACTCGAGCATCAAGGCGGTCGTGTTCCGCATCGAGACCGGCGGCGGCTCGTCCCTCGCGGCCGATGTCATCCTTCGCGAGGCGCAGCTCCTCGCGAAGAAGAAGCACGTCGTCATCTCGATGGGCTCGAGCGCCGCGAGCGGCGGGTACTACGCCGCGATGGGCGGCGGGCCGATCTTCGCCAACCGCACCACCATCACCGGCTCGATCGGGATCTTCTACGGCAAGATCGACGTCTCCGGCCTACTCGACAAGCTCGGCGTCGGGAGCGAGGGCTTTCGGTCGAGCCCGCGCGCGGACGCCGAGACATTCTTCCGGCCTTTCACCGACGACGAGCGCGAAGAGCTCGGCCGCAAGGTGAAGCAGTTCTACGATCTCTTCATCGGCCGCGTGGCCGAGGGCCGCGGGATGAAGCCCGCCGCCGTGGACGCGGTCGCGCGCGGCAAGGTGTGGACCGGCGCACGCGCGAAGGAGAAGCATCTCGTCGATCACGTGGGCGGCCTGCGCGAGGCGCTCGAAGAAGCGCGCCGCCTCGCCGATTTGCCCGACGACACGGCGCTCATCGAGCTCCCCGAAGAGGACGACTCGCTGCTCGGCTTCCTCCTCGGCCTGGTGGGCCTCGACGCCGGACCGAACCCGATGGGCTTCGTCCTACCTCCGGCGATGCTCGACGTGGCCCGCGCCCTCGCGCCCTTCATGGTCCACGACGAGGGAACGCCGCTCGCTCGCGTCGAGATCTTCGAAGAGGGCGGCTATCCGGCCGCGTTCGCCAAGAAGAAAGAGGAGCGCTGGGAGGACGATCCGTGAGCGGCCTTCCGGCGGGGGCGGCCCCGCTGCTCGTCGCCGAGGCGGCGCGGATCGCGGTCGACGACGCGGTCGCGATCGACAGGGTCGACTGCGAGTCGCGCGGCGGGCTCCTGGTCGTCGCCGGCGACGCCGACGCTTTCATTGCCGCGATCAGCGGCGCTCCGCTCGGCCTGGTCGAGTCCGTCGAGAAGGCGCGCGCGGGAGAGATCGCGCCGCTCTCGGGGTACGCGCGCGTGACCTCCGGCTCGCTTCGCGTGGCGGGCCACGACGCCGGCTCGCCGGCGCTCGCCGCCGCGCTGGGGTACGCGCCGCTCGATCCGCCCACCACGCATGATCAGACGGCCGGCGACTACGCGAGCGCCAGCCTTCGGCTCGCGCTCGCGCGCACGACGAGGATCACCCGCGCGCTGGTCGATCGGAAGCTCGCATGGATCTTCGAGCGCACCGGGATCACCGGCGGGCCCAAGCGGCGGTTCGGCACCTTCTCGCTCCCCGAGAAACGCGCGTTCTTCTTGGCGCTCGCGGCAGCAGGCGACGCCGAGGTGCTCCTCGCCGATCGGCCGCTCGCGGGTCTCGACGGACAGGCAGGCGCGTTCGTTCTCGGCGCGCTCGAGCGCGCGGGCGGCGGTCGTCGCGCCATCGTCCGCGTGACCTCACTGACGCCGGGGACGGCCGAAGGCGACTTCGCGCGCCGCGCCGATCACGTCGCCGTCTTTTCGGCCGGCGGCCTCGCGTTCTTCGGACCGCTCGGCGCGCGGCCACACGGGGAGCGCCTGTATCGGCTCACGGTGCGATCCGGCGCCGACGCCTTGCGCGCCGCCCTCGGCGAGGCGGGGCTCCGCCTCGAGGGCGGCCCCTCGCACTTCACGCTCGCGCTCCCGGCGGGACGCCGCCCGGTCGAAGTCCTCCGCGCCGCGGCCAGAGCACGCGCCACGGTGGTCGAGGTAGCCCCGCTGATGTAGGGTCCACCGCGAATGGCCAACGAGTCTTCCGTCGCTACCACCGTCCGCGCTCCGACGAGCGGTCGCCTCGCTATCCTGACGGGTCTGTCATTGGCCGCTTCGGCGATCCCCGTCCCGTTTCTTCCGGACCGCGTCGTCTCTCGGATCCGCGGCGCGATCGCGCAGGACGTGGCCAGCCGATACGGTCTCTCGATCACGTCCGACGCCCGCCGCATCCTGGCCGAGCCGTCGGGCGAGTCGCCGCTCCGCGACATGCTCAAGACGACCCTCGGCTTCTTGGGCAAGACGTTCTTCAAGCGGCTCGGCCCGGTCGCGGCGATCGTGAGCGCATCGCAGGCGGTCGAGGTGTTCGCGCTCGGCCACCTCTTCGACCGCTACGTCGAGCGGCACAGAGGCACCAAGACCCTGCGTGTCCACCACGATGAGGCGCGCGCGCTTCGCAAGCTCATCGACTCGTCGCTCGTTCGCGCGCTGTCGCCCTCGGTCCATCCCGAGCCGGTGCCGCTCCTTCCCGGGGTCGAGGATCTGCGCGACGAGTTCACGCGCTGGATCGACACCGTGCTCCTCGCGAGCTCGAGCTTCCCGGCGTACTTCGAGCGGCGGCTCGACGCCGCGTTCGATCAGCTCGTCGCCGAGCAGGGCTCGCCCGCTTGATGGTGATGGCCTGACGGTGAGCGACGAGAAGAAGGCGCGCGACGCGCTCGGCCGCTCGCGCCGGGTGATCGTCAAGGTCGGGTCCAAGAGCCTCGCGGGCGACGCGTGGCAGCGCCTCGCGTCCGAGGTTCGCGCCATGAAGGACGCGAAGCGCGACGTCGTGATCGTCTCGAGCGGCGCGATAGCGCTCGGCATTCATCGCCTCGGGCTCAAGGCGCGTCCGAAGGACATGGCCTGGCTGCAAGCGGCGGCCGCAGCGGGGCAGAGCACGTTGATGCAGCGGTGGGAGGCGGCGTTCGAGCCGCTGGGGATCGCCGCCGCCCAGGTGCTCCTCACCCACGCCGATCTCGCCGACCGCGCACGAACCAACAACGCGCGCAGCGCGCTCTCCGCGCTCCTCGAAGCGGGCGCGGTCCCGGTCGTGAACGAGAACGACGCCGTCGCCGTCGACGAGATCCGCTTCGGCGACAACGATCAGCTCGCCAGCATGGTGGTGCCGCTCGTCGGCGCCGACCTCCTCCTTCTCCTCTCCGACGTGGATGGGCTCCTCGATGACGGCGGTCGTCGCGTGCCCTACGTGCGGAGCGTCGCAAAAGAGGCGCGACCGTTCGCACAAGGCTCGCGCTCCGGCGTCGGCACCGGAGGCATGACGAGCAAGATCGAAGCGGCTCGCCGCGCGACCCTCGCCGGAGCCAACGTCGTCATAGCGCCCGCGCGAGAGAGCGGCGTGATCGGTCGCGTGCTCGCCGGTGAAGACGTCGGCACGCTCTTCCCGGGCGTGCATCGTCGCTTGGCCGCTCGCAAACATTGGATCGCCTTCACGCTGCGCCCGCGCGGCGCGCTGGTGCTCGATCCCGGCGCTGCACAGGCGGTGCAGAAGAACCGAAGCGTCCTCGCCGTCGGCGTGCTCGGCGTTCGCGGCAGCTTCCAGCCCGACGACAGCGTGGCGCTCTACGACGTCGAGGGTCGCGAGATCGCGCGCGGTCTCGTTCAGCTCTCCGCAGTCGACGCCGCTCGGGTCTGTGGCAAGCGCGACGAAAAGGGCGAGAGCCCCGAGCTCGTGCACAAAGACGACCTCGTCCTCCTCACGGACGAGTAGCCGCGCTCGCGCACCCTATCCCACCTATTTTCGGGATCGTCCGGAACGGCGGCGCGTAGGCCGTGTCAGATCACCTTCGCGAGGGCGAGATGGGCAAAGTCGGCTTGATCCTGAACGGTGTCGTGCTCACGGGGGTTCTCACGCTTCTTCTTGTCGACGCCGGGGCCTCCCCTGCGCCCGTGCTCAGTGCCCCGGATGACCGCCTCGTCGAGCTCGAGGCGGCCGCCGTCGCCGACGCGACCCCCGCCAGTGTCGGGGCCCTCGCGGTTGCCTACCTCGATCGCCAGCAGCCCGGCCTCGCCCAGGCCGTGCTCGATCGCCACCCCGAGCTCTCGGGCGCCGAGCTTTCCCTCGCCCGTTCGCGCGTCGCCCTGGCGCGTGGCGACATCGACGAAGCCCGAAGCCAGACCGAGCTCGCCCTCGCGACCTGCGACTCGCCCAACATGGCCCCCTGCAAGGCGAGCGTCGTGGGCCGCGCGCTCCAGCAGGGCTCGTACCTCGACTCGCTCGCGAGCGCCGGGGTCATCGACCCGGTTGGCCATCCCGTCGCCGCCCGGGCCGCCCTCGCGGAGAGCCGCCGCGAGGTGGTGCTCGCCTCGCAGTAACCCGCTCGCTCTCTGCATCCGGCGATAGAATTTTTTACGCCGGACGACCCAAGGTTCGTTAGCCTCTCTCGTACAAGTCACTGCAGCATCGCTTTGTACCTTCTCAACCCCAAGCTCGAGGGGCGGCCCGGGTGTTCGAGTACAACTCCCACAGGGTTGGCGGTCGTTGTTTCCTCGCGGTCGCCCTCTGTCTTGGGGCATGTACGCCGCCTGGCCACATCGTTCCCGCCGAGTCGATTCCGGCAGCCAGCCCGGAGGACTACGCGCGTGGGATCCTCGCGCCGATCGAGCTGACCGCTGATCCGCTCGAAGAGGCGATCGTCCGCGTCGTCGGCACCGTCAGCTGCACGGGGACGATCATCGCGCCCGACCTCGTGCTGACTGCCCATCACTGCGTGTCCGAGCGTGGTGAGGACGGCAAGGCGCTGGCGCGAGACATCGAGCCCGAGCAGGTGAAGATCGAGCTCGGCGGCGATGATCTTCCGTGGGCCGACGTGCAGGTGCGCGCGATCGTTTCTCCCGCTTGCGGCTACGCGCAAGGCGCAGGAGACATCGCGATCCTCGTGCTCGACCGTGAGCTCGCAGGCTGGGGCACGCTCGAAGCGCGCCTCCACGACGCGCCCCAGAAGGGCGAGTCGGTTACCCCGTGGGGGTTCGGGCGGTGCGCCCGCGGCTCCGGACCCATCCGGCGTCACGACCGCGAAGGGGGCAACGTCCTCGAGGTGAGCGACGGCATCTTCTACGCCGAAGCGTCGATCTGCCCTGGTGACTCGGGCGGTCCGGTGCTCGACAAGAAGCGACAGATCGTAGGCGTGGTCTCTGCTGCGGTGATGGACAGCGATCCGGGGACGCGGGACTACGCCCACTTTGCGAGGATCGACTCGTTCGCGGCGCTCTTCTCGGCCGCGCGCGAGATCGCCGACGGCAGCCCCCCCAACGAGCTCCCGCCGTTCCGAAGCTGCCGCTGAGGGGCCGGGCGCCGGAGAATTTCGCCGGCGCTTTTTTCGCCTGGTAGCCTTCGCGAAGCGTGAGGAAGTTTCTCGTCGGCTTGGGCTGGGTCCTCGGGATCCTTGCCGTGCTCGCCATCATCGGGCGCATCGCGCTCTTTCGGGTCTGGACCATCCCCGACGATCGCGCGCTCGGCGCGTCGCTCGCGCCTACGCTCGCAGCAGGCGACGTCGTTCTGGTCCTCTTTCGAGGCGAGCGCGGGTTTGGCGATCTCGTTCGCTGCCCCGATCCGGAGGATCCGCAGCGCTGGGTCGTCGGCCGCATCGTCGGGACACAGGGCGACCGCATTCAGATCCAAAACGGCATCCTGACCGTGAACGGCAAGCGCTACGACACGATGGAGGCGTGCCCCGAGCAGGCTCTCGATGTCCCGCATCCGACCGACGGCCGACCGATCCCGCACACCTGCGCCCGGATCGAGCTGGGCGGGGGATGGCACTACCGGGCCACCGCGCTGGACATCGCGTCCGAATCGCCCCGCGAGCACACCGTCGGCGCCGGCCGCGTCTTCCTGCTGAGCGACAACCGCACGTTCCACGACGATTCACGCGACTTTGGTGCCGTTCCGGCCGACACCTGCAAGGAGCAGGTCCTCTTCCGGGTCTGGAGCAAAGAGGGCTTTTTCGACGCCAAGCGCCGGTTCGATGTCATCCGCTGATCGACTGCTTGACGTATCTCGGGCGCGGGCGCGACCATGCGTGGCGCGCGAAAGGGCGCGGAGTTTTCCTTGGACGGCGAGAGCACCGAGCTAGGGATCGTTTGCGGACAATGCGACGGGTACAACCCCGTCGGGGGTCGCGCATGCTCGTTCTGCTCCCACGAGCTGACGCTGGCGGTCCGCCGTTCGCTCGCACCGAAGGCGTCCGTCGAGCCGGCGGCTCCGTCGGTACCCCCCGCGGCCACGCCGGCTCCGGCCGCCGCCGCCGACGCATCCAAGCCCGCGCGCCGCGGCGGCTCGGCGCTCGCCATGATGGCGATGCGATCGAGCCCGCCGGCAGCACGACAAACCGGTCAGCAAGGTCCCGCGCCGGGATCGATCGGCTCGCCGCGCGCACCGAACTTGGGTACGCCGTCATCATCGGCGGCCTCGCCGACCGCATCCGCAGCACCCGTATCCGCAGCACCCGTATCGCCAGCAACAGCATCCCCAGCAAGTGGGGCCGCCGCACCCACGGGGAGCGAGCCGGCCGGGGGCAAGCGCAGCCAAACGCCCGCCAAGCAGAAGCTGCCGCCCCTCGATTTCAGCAAGCTCTCCGAGGAGGAGTTGATGGAACAAGCGCGCAATTACGTCTGCCGATCGTGCTCGAGCGGCGTCCCGATGGGTCACAAGTTCTGCGGGCGTTGCGGTGAAGGAGTTCCGCCCGAGATCGTCAGCGCGCAGACCCTCTACTTCGGGGACATGCAGAACCCCGCGAAGGCCAAGCTCATCCTGATTCGTGGCGAGGGGATGGACGGGCTCTCCTTCCACTTGAAGGCCGAGCAGCACGTCGTCGGTCGCGACGGGCAGCTGCCGTTCCCGGACGATCCGTTCGTCTCGCGGCGGCACGCGAACTTCTTCTACCGAAACAGCAAGCTGGTCGTGCGCGACGAGGGCTCGCTGAACGGCGTGTACTTCCGCGTGCGCGGCACCGTCGAGATCACGCCGGGCGACACGATCCTCGCCGGCGAGCAGCTCTTCCGGCTCGAGCTCAACCCGCGCGCGACCGACGGCCAAGCGCCCGACGGCACCTACTTCTATTCTTCGCCCAAGCACCCGAGCTCGTTCCGCCTCGTGCAGATCCTTCAGGGCGGCTCGATCGGAATGACCGTTTGCGCTCGCGGCAACGCGCTCCAGATCGGCCGTGAAGGCGGCGATCTGAACTTCCCCGGCGATCTCTACATGTCCGGCTCGCACTGCCGGATCGAGGAGCAAGAGGGGCGCTTCACCCTCTCGGATCTGAGCAGCCGGAACGGTACGTACCTGCGCCTGAAGACCGAGCGCGAGCTCGGCCACGGCGACTACCTGTTCATCGGTCGCAAGCTCCTGCGCGTCGAGCTCAATACCAACTGAGCGCGCGGGGCCCCAACCCCGCGCAATACCAACTGAGTCACTCGCTGTCGCAGAGCTTGGCGTAGACGCCCTGCGGCTTGCCTTGCGCGAACGACGCAAGGCAGCCGGGGCCGCGCGTCGTCGACTCGATCGCGTCCATCGCGAGCGCGCTGGCCCAGTCGCGCGCGCCGTCGTACCGAGCGCGGATGTAGCCGTCCTTGTCGATGATCCAGGTCTCGGGATACTTCGTCGTCCCGTACTTGTCCTTCGTCGTCGTCATCTCCGGATCGAGGAGGACGATGAAGGGGATCTCGCCCGGCTTGATCTTGTCCTTCAGCTCGTCGTCCGCCGCGAAGAGGGCGGTCAGGGTATCCGAGACCGCCGACTTCTCTTCGTCGACGCTGATCGTGACGAGCACCACGTCTTTGCGCTTCTTCAGCTGCCGCGCCAGGCGCGCGAGCGAAGGCATCTCTTCTCGGCAGGGATCGCACCAGCTCGCCCAGAAGTTCAGGATGACCGTCTTGCCGCGCATGCTCGACAGCGTGACGCGGTTTCCGTCCATGTCCGGCAGATCGAAGTCGGGCGCCGTGCGGTCGCGACCACCGTACGTCGGCTGGAGGGCGCACGTCGCCGAGCAGAGCGAACGCATCTGATCGTTCTTGGCCGAGTGCACGAAGCCGAACACGCCGAACGCGGCGATCGCGATGAAGAGGAGCTGAAAGAGGAAGCTGCGACCGGCGCGCGCTTGCTCGGGCGTGCCCTTGACGATGTGCAGGGCCACCAGGATGTGGCGAACGTTCTCGCTCACGAGCTCCAGCATCGAGAGCGATCTCTAGCACACAACCAATTGACCGGCGTGGCGTCAGACCGGCGCGATGGCCAGGCTGCGGCGAGCGGGCTTCGATGCCGCCACGGCGGCGAACGCGGCCTTGTAGTGCGCGAAGCCACCGCCCGCGAGCGCCGCGGTGCGGGCTGCTCGGCCCTCTGCGACGCCGCCCTGGGCGAGGACGTACTCGACCCAGGCCCACTTGGCGCTGGTCGACCGCACGTCCGCCCGTCCCTTGAGCCCGCGACGAAGACGCTCGAGCCGCTTTGCGACGACGTCGATTCCGGCGAAGGGCTGGCCGTCGAGCGGCGTGTTTCGCTTTGCGCAGAACGGCGCGATGCCGAGGGCGATCGGGACCACCGCCGAGAGCTCGCCCACGAAGCTGGCGCACTCGTCGATGTCGTCGTCGGTCTCGCCCGGTAGGCCGATCATCAGATAGAGCTTGAGCCGCTTCATCCCGTGAGCCCGCGCGAGCTCTGCCGCCCGGCGCAGGTGCTTGGGGCGCGCGCGTCGCTCGAGCGACTCGCGCAGGCGCTCGCTCGGCCCATCCATGGCGGTGGTGAGCGTGCGGTAGCCGCCGAGCGCCAACGCGCCGACGAGGTCGTCGGAGAGGCGATCGGGCCGCAAGCTGGAGAGCCCCACCTCGCATCCGCGCCCCGCCAGCTCGCGGACGATCTCGGCGATCTTCGGGTGATCGCTCACCGCTGCGCCCACGAGGCCGACCCGCTTCACGTCGTCCGGGACCAGCGAGAGCACCGTGTCCTTCGGAACGAGGCGCATCCCGCCGTTCGTCGATCGGCGCATCACGCAGTAGGTGCAGGCGCGCGAGCAGCCACGCTCCGGCTCGACGAGGAACATGTCGGCGAGCTCGGTGTCCGGCGTGCGGATCGTCGAGGACGCAGGCAGGAGCGCCACGTCGCACTTGGCGATCGGAGGCATCGCGGCGCCGTGAAGCTCCGGGACGAAGACGTGAGAGAGTGCGCCCAGCGCCTCGAGCGCGGCGCGCTTGCTCGGGGCGGCCTCGATCGCTTCGAGGACCGGCACCACCAGCTCCTCGGCCTCACCCATGACGATGGCGTCAGCAAACGCAGCGAGCGGCAGCGGGTTCGAGAACGTCAGCGGTCCGCCCGCGAGCACGAACGGGTGCTCCTCGGTCCGCTCCTCGCGAAGCGAAGGGATGCCGGAGCGCTCGAGCATCGCCACGACCCCGGCCAGCTCGAGCTCGTACGCGACACTGAACGCGATGATGGGGTAGTGCGAGAGCGGCCGCAGGTCCTCGTAGGTCAGCGGGATCACCTCGCGCTGCGTCGCGTCGTCGGGCAAAAACGTGCGGGCGCACCGGAAGCCATCCGAACCCTGAATGAGCTTGTAGACCTGTTGAAACCCGAGCGAGCTCATGCCCGCGTGGTACGGGGAGGGGTACGCGAGCGCGATCGAGACGCCGTCACGCTTGTCGATGCGGCCGCGTTCGCCGTCGAGGCGTTGCCGGATCGCGTCGTGCGGCTCCCAAACCATGACGCGACGGATAGCACCGGAGCTGGCCCGCCGCCGCAACGCGACGACCTTTTGCCTCCATCGTGCGACATGTAACTGGATCGACGGCGACCGGACGGCGTGGCGTCCCCCGACCGTCGAGCTCCGAAAGGATCACAGACGATCAAAAAGGCTCTGTTGGAGCCGCCATCGAAACGTGTAAGGATTTTTCCGCTGTCGCGACCTCGTCGCCACAGAGCTTCCTTCCGACCTTCGAGACTTCTTCCTCGAGGAGGACAAGATGCGCGCGTTCCAAGGAAAGCTCACCATCGCCGTCGGCGCGATCCTCGCTCTGTGTGCCGGCGCGAACTGCGAAGCCGGCAAGGCCGGCGGCGAAGGGGGAACGGGCGAAGACGAGGGCGCGGGCGCGCAAGGCGCCGGCACCACCGTCGCGACCACGGGCAACCAGGGCGGCTCCGCGGCGACCTTCAGCAACTCGACGGTGACCGGGATGATGCAGCCCGGTTGTGATGCCGCTCCCGACGAAGACTTCGACGAGGACGGCTTCACGATCAACGCCGGCGATTGCAACGACTGCGACGCGAACGTGAACCCGAACGCGATCGAGGTGATCGTCGACGGCGAAGGAGGCGGCGGCGGCATGATGGAGCCGGCCGACGAGGACTGCGACGGTGAGGTCGACAACACCCCCGAGCCTTGCGACGCCGCGATCGCGGTCGACACCATGGACGCGCTCGACGGCGCGCGCTCGATCGAGCTCTGCCATCAAGCGACCCCGCAGTCGGACTGGGGCGTCGTCTCCGCCCAGTGGGTGAAGGCGAACGGAACCCCGGCGGTCGGCGCGAGCTTGCAGCGGGGCGTGCTCGAGAACTTCGGTCCGAACGTCCTGCCCCGTGCCGGTTCTTCGCTGCTCGCGCTCGCGAGCGGCACCGCGCGCCTCCCCGGACAAGCGGGCGCTTGCACCAACAACTCCTGCTACTACGGCCCCGGGACGCCGCCCCCCGGGTTTCCCCAAGACGTCACCGGCTGCGAGATCTCCGATCTCATCAACGACGACGTGGGGCTCGAGGTGACGCTGAAGGCGCCGAGCAACGCCACGGGGTACCAGTTCGACTTCAAGTTCTACTCGTTCGAGTACGCCGAGTACGTCTGCACGTTCTTCAACGACCAGTTCATCGCTCTCGTGAATCCCCCGCCGATGGGCGCTCAGAACGGGAACATCTCGTTCGACTCGCAGGGCAATCCCGTCAGCGTGAACATCGCGTTCTTCGACGTCTGCGAGCACTGCAACGACTTCGCGCAGTATTGCTACACCGGCACGTGCCCGCTGCCCCCGGTGAACTGCTGCTCGTCGGGCCCCGCGGAGCTCATGGGCAACGGCTTCTTGGACGCCTACGGCTCCGGATTCGAAGACGGCGGCGGCACCAGCTGGCTCCAGACGACCGCGCCGATCGGTCCCGGCGAGACCTTCACCGTCAGGTACGCGATCTGGGACGTTCAGGACACCGCGTACGACTCGACCTCGATCATCGACAACTTCAAGTGGATCGCCAACGGCGGCACCGTGAACGTCGGCACGACGCCCGTTCCTCAGTGACGCCGTGTTTGCATGACGGATCCGTCATTCAACTTCAAGCTACCTGGTACCAGCAGCACCGAGCATGAGCCTTCGAATGAAAGCATCCCATCTCTCCTACGTTCTCTTGTCGCTGGGCGCGGCGGTCGTGGCGGCTGCCTGCAGTGCAGGCTCTGCGGGTGGTGAGGGCGGCGCCGATGAAGACGGCGCCGGCGGAGAAGGGCCGACCACCGCTGTCACGGTCGGCACGAACCAGGGCGGCTCGGCGAGCTCGTTCGGCGAGACCACGGGGACCGGCCAGAACGGCTGCGACTCGGGTCCCGACGAGGATCAGGACAACGACGGCTTCAGCTTCAACCAAGGGGATTGCAACGATTGCGATCCCAACGTCGGCCCGAACGCGCTCGAGGTCATCAGCGATGCCGGCGAGGGCGGCGGCGGCGGCGCGATGGAGCCCGCGGATGAAGACTGCGACGGCATGATCGACAACGTGCCCGAGCCTTGCGACTCGGGCATCGCGCTCGTCGCGACCGACCCGCTCGACGCCGCGCGGGTGATCGATCTCTGCAAGATGGCCGCAGACGCCGACGACTGGGGCGTCGTCTCCGCGCAGTTCGTTCGAGCGAACGGCTTGCCCGCGGGTCTGACCGATCAGTGGGGTGTCTACGGGAGCTGGGGACCCAACGTCGCGCCGCGCGGCGGCGAGAACCTCTACGTCATGTCGTCGGGCAAGGCGCGCCTCCCCGCCGACGCCGGCTGCGGGATGATGTCTTGCCAGGGGCTCGGCGACGGCATCGCGCCGCCGGGCTTCCCGCAGGACAACCCCAACTGCCCGCCCTCGACCGAGATCAACGACGACGTCGGCCTCGACCTGACCATCAAGGCTCCCGCCAACGCCACCGGGTATCGGTTCGACTTCAACTTCTACTCGTTCGAGTATCCCGAGTGGGTCTGCGACACCTATAACGATCAGTTCATCGCGCTGGTGAACCCGGCACCGATGGGATCGATCCTCGGCAACATCTCGTTCGACTCGATGCAGAACCCGGTGAGCGTGAACTTCGGGTTCTTCGACGTCTGCGCCGGCTGCCCGCAGGGTACGACGGCGCTCGCCGGTACGGGGTTCGATACCTGGAACGACGCCGGCGCGACCGGCTGGCTCCAGACCACTGCGCCCGTCGGCGGCAACGAGACGTTCACCATCCGCTTCGCGATCTGGGATACCGGCGATCAGTTCTTCGACTCGACGGTGCTCGTGGACAATTTCACGTGGATCGCCAACGGCGGTACCGTCATCGTCGGCACCGAGCCCCCGCAGTAACCTCTCGCTCTCTTCTCCGCCCTCCTTCAGCAGCCCTAGGTCCATCACGAGGCACGTCATGAACAAGGAAAAAGCTTTCTGGTTGTCGTCGGCCTTGGTTTCCGTCGTGGTCGGCGCGTGCTCGGCCGGGCAAAACGACGGGTTCGGCGGCTCGGCAGAAGATGGAGCGGGCGCGCAAGGCGCCGGCACCACCGTCGCCACCGTCACGAGCGGTCAGGGTGGCTCCGGCTCCTTCACCGACACGACGGTCACCGGCATGCAGCCCGGCTGCGACGCGGCGCCGGACGAGGACAAGGACGAGGACGGCTTCACCATCAACCAAGGCGACTGCAACGACTGCGACGCCAACGTGAACCCGGCCGCCATCGAGGTCATCGACGACGGCGAGGGCGGTGGCGGCGGGTCGGTGCCTGCGGACGAAGACTGCGACGAGATGGTCGACAACGTCCCCGAGCCTTGCGACATGGGCTTGCCGATGGACGGGACGAACCCGATCGACGCGGCGAAGTCGATCGAGCTCTGCAAGCAGGCGGCGGGACCGACCGACTGGGGCGTCGTGTCGGCGCAATGGGTGCGAGCCAACGGCGTTCCGGCGACGGTGAACGCCCACATGGGCATCCTTCCCGACTTCGGAACGAACGTCATGACCCGTGCCGGCGCGAGCATGCTGGCCGTGTCCTCGGGCGCAGCTCGCGACGCCACCGACCCCGGGTTCTGCTCTCACTCGTGTAGCTACAACGGGGTCGGCACGCCGCCTCCGGGCTTCCCGCAAGACGTTCCCAGCTGCGCGGGCTCGACGAACATCAACGACGACGTCGGCCTCGAGGTCACGCTGCGCGCGCCGACCAACGCGACGGGCTACAGCTTCGACTTCCGGTTCTACTCGAACGAGTACCCGGAGTGGGTCTGCACCAGCTTCAACGACCAGTTCATCGCGCTCGTGAACCCGGCGCCCATGGGCTCGATCAACGGCAACATCTCGTTCGACTCGATGGCCAACCCCGTCAGCGTCAACGTGGCGTTCTTCGACGTTTGCCAGGGATGCCCCGCCGGCACGGCGGAGCTTCAGGGCACCGGCTTCGCCGATGCCGAGGGCGGGACGACCTGGCTGCAGACCAGCGCCCCGATCGGCGGCGGCGAGACGTTCACGATCCGCTACGCCATCTGGGACACCGGCGACACGGCGTACGACTCGACGACGCTGATCGACAACTTCACCTGGATCGCCAACGGCGGCACGGTGAACGTCGGAACGATCGACGTCCCCGAATGATCTTCACCCCGCGGCTCTCCGCGCGACGATGAGGTCGCGCGGCGTGCCGCGGCGGATCCGGATATCCGAGAACCCGGTCGCCTCGAGAAGGCTCGTGAGCTCGCGGGCCGAGAGCTGATCTCCGCGCATCGCGACGAGCATGACGAGCGAGAGCATCACGGCGTCGGGTGGGCCGAGCCGATCCTCGTCGAGCAAGGTCTCGCTCACGAGGAGCCAGCCGCCGGGCTTCAGGTTGCTTCGCGCTCCCGTGAGGATGCGGCGACGTTCTTCCTCGTCGAAGTCGGCGAGGATCGCCGACAGGACGACGGCGTCGGCGTCTCGTGCGGGGACGCCGGCGACGATGTCGCCGCCAGCGACGATGTGCCGGCTCGCGAGCCCGGACATGGCCGAGCGCTTGCGCGCGATCGCTGCCGTCGCTTCCAGATCGAAGCTCTGGACGACGGCGTCCGGCATCGCAAAAAGGATCTCTCGTGCAACGACGCCGCCTCCACAACCGAGATCGACGATCCTTCGAACGTCGAGCTCGCGGAGGTCACGTGCGATCGCGGTGCCCACGCCGGCGCTCGAGCGCTCCATCGCTGCGAGGAACCTCTCGATCTCTTCCGGGTGACGGGCCAGCTCTGCGTACGCGGTCTCGGCGACGGGCGTCGACGCGAAACGCCACCGCGCGTGCTGCGGCAGCCCGGTCCGAACGGCCGCAGCTAGGCCCGCGAAGAGCGGCGCGACCTGCCGTTGGTGGTGCAAGATGATCGGAGCGATCGAACCTTCGCTGCGCAGCGCCAAGAAAGCCTCGGGCGCCGCCGATACACGACCCGCTTCGAAGCGAACGAGGTCCATGGTCGCGAGGGCGCTGCACAGACGACCGATGCCATCCGGCGTTCCGCCGGTGCGAGCGGCGATCTCGTCGATCGTGCGCGTGACGTCGAGAGCATCGAACAGGCGAAGCTCGACCGCCGCGAACAGGATCTGCGCCGGCAGATAGCCGGTCGCGATGCCGAGCAGCCGCGACGCGAGATCGGAACCGGCGCTCACGTGAGCCTCGCCGCGATCCGCTCGACGACGTGATCGCACTGCTCGAACGTGGCCGCAGGATGAGGTCCAAGGCGGATTCCGGCGCCGGGCCGAGCGTCGATGTCGATGCCGTCGACCGCCAGCTCGGCGACGAGGCGCTTTCCATCGGGGACGTCGATGCAGACCATCCCGCCGCGCCGCGCTGCCGCGCGAGGCGTGATGACCGGCAGCCGCCGCTCTTCGGCCGCAGCCAGAATGCGATCCGTAAGCTCGAGGCTTCGGGCGCGAATCGGATCGATCCCGTGGGCGAGGATCCACTCGAGGCCGGCGCGCGTGCTGTACACGGGCTCCATCGCGGGCATGCCTTGCTGCAGCTTCTCTGCGGTGTGTGCGGCCTCGAAGTCGTCGCAGAAGCCCATCAGGTCTCGGTGCGCGAGCCAGCCGGGATAAGCCGGACGAAGCTGGGGCAAGAGCGACGGCTCGACGTAGCCGAAGGCGAGGCCGGTACCGCCGCCGCCGACCCACTTGTGAAAGCCACCGACGACGACGTGAGCGCCGAGCTCTCCGACACGTACGGGGACGATGCCCACGGCCTGGTAGGCGTCGAGCACGACGATCGCGCCGGCTCTTCGCGCGGCGCGTACGATTGGTGCGGTGTCCAGGAGGGCGCCCGTTCGTGGCGATACCAGCGAGAGAGCGACCACACGGGTGTGCTCGTCGATCATCGATGCGATCCGAACGGCGTCGTCCGCTGCGGCGCCGAGCGTCTGGACCTCGACGACGTCGAAGCCCCGACTCGCCTGCGCGCGCCACAAGTAGCGGCTCGAATGAAAATCGGCGGTCCCGACGATGACGCGCGACCGCTCCGGTCGAGCGTCGAGCGCCGACGCGACGGCGGCTTGCGCCGCGGTCGCCGAGTCACGGAGGAACACCGAGCCGGGCGGCGCCGACAAGAGCGACTCCACGAGGCGATGCATTTCCCACCAGCGCTCGGCCCACTCGCCGAGCGCCCGGCTCCGCCGCGCAAGCGACGCGGCGTAGGCGCCGAGGTCCGCTTCCATCTCGGCGGGCGTCGCGCCGAGGCACTGTTGTGCGAAGTAGACTCGCTCCGACAGGATCGGAAAGCGTGCTCGTTCGCGGGTGAAGTCCATTTACGCGTCCGAGAAGCAGGCGCGGTACATGTCGTCGAGGAACGCCCATCCGGCGCGCCTCAGCTCCTCGGCGCCCCGAACTGCAAGGCGCGCCTTGTTGCCCGGCGGAACGCGCCGCGCGAGCTCGAGCGACTCGTCGACGTGATCGAACTCGAGCTCCTCGTGCAGGACGAGCCACTCCATCACTTCAGCCGACAGCGGCTCCTTGGCCCGCCTGAGCTGCGTGCCGAGGACGAGGTCGCCCTGCTTGCCGAGGACCTCCATGATGAGCGTCGCGCCGAGGCCCTCGTAGGGGCTGCGGTGCAGGTAGAGCTCCTCCTGAACCTCGCCGAACCGCCTTCCTGGCTCGAGCAGCTCGGGCTTGGCGACCTGCGGGGCCCACGGCGTGATGCCGGCTGCGAACTTCTCGAAGAGCGTCTTGTGCGTTCGGTTGGGGTCGCCGCTGCCGAGCTCGTCGTTGAGCTGCTTGGCGAGGACGCTGCGAAGGTCGTCCTCTTCGACGCGGGCGACGATGCTCGCGAGGCGCCGCGCGAAGTGGAGGGTAATCGCCTCGCGCACGTTGAGGACCAAGAGCGCGAGCGAGGGCCCGTTGAAGGGCTCGCGCGCCAGACGCGCCAAGAACGGGTGCTTGGCGACCGAGCTCTGCTCGAATCGCTTCACCACCGCCTCGACGTCGTCGACCCTGGGCACAGGCACGATCTCGGGGTGCGTCGGCTCGTCGAACATCGCCTTGGGGGCGAGGTAGACGTTGGACTTCAAACCTCCGAAGCCGGTTCGAATCGCCGACCAGGCGATGAGCCCGCCGCCGCTCTCCAGCGGGCGTCGAGCGATCGCCGATGTTGCCTTGTCGAACGGCGACGCGTCGATCCCGATCTCGCGGAGCGCATCGCAGACGCGGGCGTGTGCGATGCGATCGTCGCCCGCGAAGGACCGAATCGGCACGTGCACCGTGCCGGTCGCCGGCAGCGGTCCGGTGCCGACGAACGCGAGGCAGGTCGCGGGTTGGCGCGAAGCGCGCAGCTCGCCGTCGCTCCCGAGGAGAGCACGGCAGAAGCGACGAACCGCCGCGATGTCCGACTGGGGAACCACCGTCATCACGTGCGCGAGCTCGTCGATCGACGCTTCGTGATGAAAGCCGTAGACCTTGACCCGAGCCTCGCGGCTCTTGCCGAGATCGATCGAGAAGAACCGCAGCTCGTCGAGCTCGGGACCGCGACGGAATGCGCGCGTGACCGTGGCGAACGCGCTCGCGAGCCCCAGCCTGTCGAGCGCCTGCTCGACGAGCTGAGGGGCCGCGTCGCGGCCGCGGATGGCGGGATTTAGATAAACTTTGAAGCTCGGCGTCCCGTCGGCGGCGAAGGACGCCGCGTACCAGATAGCGAATGCTCCCGTGGGCTCTTCCGGGAGAAACAAATCGGCGATTCGATCGAAACGTTCGAAGCCAACACCGAAATCCTTCTCCATGATGGTGCGCAGACGGCGCGCTTCGGTCACCGTATCGCCGAGACAGCGGGCCCCACCCGCAGGCAGCGGTTCGGCCATCAATCGGATCTCGGCGGTGCCATGCCCTAAGAGCAAAGAGAGCTCGTACGGCGTATGATCGTCGCTCACGTAAGACGGCCACGAGGACCGAGCCATCGCGGGGGGCACCAGCAGCGACGCGATCCCTTTGACGATCGATGGAGCGGACACCCCGTGAATCGCGCGCCATAGCTCGTCGAGCTGGCGCGCGCAGAGTTCGTGGAACGAAGGACGTGGCGTTGACGACATTGATACTCCGATGCAGCGACCTATGACGTTTACGCACGAATCTGCGGCGTTCAAGCGCCTTGCGATCGTTCTGATCCGCACCGAATGTCGTCCAAGGTGACCGCTGACTGACGACTTCGTCAGCTAGGTCTCGCGTGGCTGACGAGTCCGCCAGCCAGGCTCGGGGATGGCCCGAGCTAGCTGCCAATTCAGTCAGCTTGACGAGTCGTCGATCGAGAGCTGTACTTTTTCGTGATGTCGCAAATGCAGCTCCTCATCGCCGAAGACCACCCCGAGATGCTCGAATTTTACGCGCGCGTCTTGCGCTCGGATGGTCATGACGTCTCCACCTGCCTCGATGGTGGGGCGGCGTTAGATTCGCTGCAGCGCAAGCGGTTCGATCTCGTGGTGCTCGACCTGCGCATGCCCGTCGTCGACGGCTTCTCGGTGTGCAGGACGATGCGCGCGGCGGGCGATCGCACGCCGGTCCTCGCCCTTACCGGTCTGACCTCCGACGCGGCTCAGCTCGAGGCCTTCGAGGCTGGAGCTGACGATTTCGTCATGAAGCCGTGCAGCCTCGACGTGCTCCTCGCGCGGGTGCGCGCGATTCTGAGGCGTACGGCGCCGCAGGGCACCTTGCGGCTCGGCAAATGGTGCGTCGATCGAGACAGCTCGACCGCGTTCTTGCCCGGTGACCGCGCCGAGCCGATCCGCGTGTTCACGAGCATCGAGATGCGCGTCCTCTGGCTGCTCCTCGAGCGCACCGGCGCCCTCGTCAGCCGGGACGAGATCATCACCACCTGCTGGACGGGGCGAGAGGTCAGCGACAACGCGCTCTCCGCGGTGGCCGTTCGCCTGCGCCAGAAGCTCAAGGGCTCCGGCATGACGATCTCGACCGCCCGGGGCAAGGGCCTGGCGGTCGAGCCGGAAGAGGAGAATTTCTAGCGCTGCGCGGCCAGGGGTTTTCTCGCGAGCTCACGCACTCGCTTGCTGAGATCCATCCCGGTCACGCTCTTCGAGATCCATCCGTCGGCTTCCACCTCGCGCGCGAGGAGGCGGAGCCGCGACTCGTCATTGGCGCTGTAGAGCACGAAGAGCGTCCCGGGCGGCACCCAACGGCGCGAGATGCCGATCAGGCGATCGCCGGAGAGCGCAGGGATGTTCACGTCGACCAGGACGACCTTGGGACCGAAGCTGACGATGAGGTTGGTGACGCCTATCGGGCTCGAGCACGTCTTCACGTCGATGCCGTCGGCGCGCAGCGTGCGCTCGACCAGCTCGAGCTGGTGCTGGTCGTCGTCGACGACCAGCACCCGGAGGCTGTCTTCAGGCATGTTCTGGCTCCTTGCTCGCCCCTAGCTGCTTCCTCAGGGAACGAAGCAAGGCGTCACGCTCCACGGGCTTCGTCAGGTAGTCGGCGCATCCGGCGGCTGTCGCGCGCTCGCGATCCTCGCGCGACACGTACGCAGTGAGCGCGATCACCGGGATGTGCTTCAGCCGAGGTGTCGCCTTGATCCGGCGCGTGGCCTCCCAGCCGTCCACCCGCGGCAGCGAAAGATCCATGAGCACGATGTCCGGCAGATCGCGGTTGGCTCTGTCGACGCCGTGCTCGCCGTCCTCGGCCTCGATCACCTCGTACTCGCCTTGGAGGTAGCGGCGCACGATGTCTCGGTTCTGAGGGGAGTCTTCGATGTAGAGGACCCTCGGCAGGCGTTTCTCGGTCCCGCCCGAGTCGCGCACGAGCCGCTTGGCTTGCTCGACGACCGCCTCGATCGCCAGGCCCCCCTTGCGAACGATGTGCGCGAGCCCCGCGCGGAGCGTCTCTTCTTCGTCGCGGTCGAGCACCTTGCCGGTCAGCACGATGACCGGGAGCATCGTGCCTTCGGACCTCAACGAGGCGAGGACCTCGAAGCCGTCCATCCGCGGCATCATCAGGTCGAGGACCAAGAGGCTCGGCTTCGTCACGCGTGCTTGCAGGAGCGCGTCCTCACCGTCGCGCGCGTGCGCGCACGCGAAGCCGGCGGCTCGCAGGTTGCGGCTCACGAGCTCGCGGGCTTGGGGGTCGTCGTCGACGACGAGCACGGTGCCCTTTGCGTCGACCACGTTGCGCCGGACCGCGTCGACGAGCCTCTCGGGATCGATGGGCTTTACGAGGTAGTCGCAGGCCCCGAAGGCGAAGCCTCGCGCGCGCTGCTCCTCGACCGAGAGGATGATGACCGGCGTCTGGGCGAGCATCGGATCGTTCTTGAGCTCGGCGAGGACCGTCCAGCCGTCCAGCTTCGGGAGGTGGATGTCGAGGACGATCGCGGTCGGTCGATGGCGTCGCGCCGCTTCGAGCCCGGAGACGCCGTCGCCGACGGCGATCACCTGGAAGCCCTCTTTCTCGAGGTCGCCCTTCATCAGCGCGACGATGATCGGATCGTCGTCGACGAGGACGATCACCGGCGCGGTGCCGCTGGCGACCGGCATCGGCGAGCCGAGGGCGCGCGTGACCGCCGGCACCGGGCTCGCGTCGCGATCGAGCGCGCCGGGCAACGTGACGGTGAAGCGAGAGCCGCGGCCGAGCGTGCTCACGACGTCGACAGTGCCGCCCAGGACGCGGGTGACCTCACGCACGATCGCGAGCCCGAGGCCGGTGCCCCCGACCTTGCGCCTCGAGGCGTCGTCGACCTGCCGGAACTTCTCGAAGATGTGATCCAGCTGCTCCGGCGGGATGCCCGCGCCGGTGTCCTCGACCGCGAGCACCAGCGTCGACCCGTGCGCGCGGCCTTCGACGAGGATCTCGCCGGAGTCGGTGAACTTGGCGGCGTTCGAGAGGAGGTTCAAGAGAACCTGCTTCAGCTTGAGCGAGTCGCTGAAGACCGTACGCACCTCGAGGCTGAGGTCGGTGGTGAGCGTCACGTCCTTGCCCTTCGTGAGCTCGCGCACCGTCGCGACGCACTCGTCGGCGAGCGCTCCGAGATCGACGCGCTCTTTGACCACCTCGAGCCTGCCTGCCTCGATCTTGGACAGATCGAGGATGTCGTTGATGAGCGCGAGGAGCGTCTTGGCGTTCGACTTGACGATGTTGAGATCACGGCGCCCGTGCGGCGTCAGGCGAGCGCCTTCTTCGCGCAGCAAGAGGTCGCAGTAGCCGAGGATGCCGTTGAGCGGCGTTCGGATCTCGTGCGAGAAGTTCGCGAGAAACTCGCTCTTGAGGCGCGACGCCTCTTCGAGCTGCCCGGCGCGCTCCTCTTCGGCGCGCTTCGAACGAGCCAGCTCCATGGCGAGGCGATCGAGGTCCTCGTTTTGCTGGCGAATGACCTCCATCTGGAGGGCACGCTGCTGGTAGCTCGCGACGGCGCGCGCGGCGAGCGCACGCTGGACCTCGAGCTCGTCCTTGAGGCGCGCGATCTCCTTGGCTTGGTCGGACTCCGTGCTCATGAGTTCGATCCGAAGACCAGGGCGGTGAGCGTCGAGTTGACCATGAACCCGCAGTAGGTCTCGAACTGAACCGTGAGCCCGGCGGCGTGCGGCGCGTCGGCGAAGGTTCGAGAGAGCTCGGGCACCTTGCCGGTGAGGTGCGCATAGAGCCGGCGAGCGCCACAGTCGAAGAGGAGCGCAGCGGTCGGGTTGGCGACGCGACGAGGAATCTCCTCGGTGAAGAAGCGGCGGGTATGCTCGACGATGTTGCCCGCCCGCATGACCTCGAGCTCGAGGTCTTCTTGGACCATGTTCGCCGAGTCGAGCGTGTCGTCATCCATTCGCTTGGCGATCGATCGGAGGAAGTACTCGCGGCCGACGCGCATGGCGAGCGACGACTTCAGGAACTGCTCCGGGTTCGCGAAGGTGAGATGCTCCGGCGGCACGCCGGCGATCTCGGCCCAGCGAGCGCCCGCGGGCTTTCCGTCGAGCTCGAGGATGCGGCGCGCGGGCACGTCGACCTTCGTCAGGCGCGTGCGCTGACCCGTGGGCTCGTACCAATGCGACCGGAGGGCCGCCCAGGGAGCGGTCGAACGAAACAGCATCGTCACGACGCCGTCGGAGAAGACCTCACCGTCGACGCCCATGTAGCCCGCGCCCTTCATGAACTCGTAGCCGCTGGCGCCGCCGCCTACGAGGACGAGGCTCTGGTTCTTCTCGAGCACGCCGAGGAGCATCTCCTCCTTCTTCATCTTGAAGCCGTCGTCGATGACGACGGCACCGTAATGACGATCGAGGTTCGCCACGCGCGTGCCGAGCTGCTGTGCGGCCATTTCGATCGCGATGCTTCCGGCCCTCGCGGCGTCGCGGCTGAGATCCGTCGCGTATCCCAGCGACACGTCGAGGTCGCCGCCGATCGCGCCGAGAACGAGCCGCTCCGTCGCGAGGCCCTCGTTGGTGATCTCGCCGCCGCTCGAGCTCGTCACGAGGCGAATCGCCTTCGGCAAGCGAGCGCGGAGCGCGGCGTGGAACGCGCGGTGATCCCACGGACCGGGGACGAATCCGAACACGATCTTGGGGCTGAAGCTGCCGAGCCCGGCCAGCGCTTCTTCAGCGGCCTTTTCGGGCACGTTGGACGACGACGAAGCGTTTTGTAGACGAACGGTTGCCATGTGCTGTCGACGGTACCAACCGCAATCAGCGTGCGGAAGCGCCGCTCGCTATATAAAAACTGCGGCGTAACTGACGAGTTCGTCAGCCAGCAGCGCCGCGCCTGAGGTCACCCGTAGCACGACGTGATCGCGTGTCTCACTTGTTTGTGGATCAAACGGCTCGTCCCGCTTGCGATCGAACGCGTCGCGCTTAACCACAATGAGACGCGAACTTTCTTCGTCGCGCTCGGTCGTTCAGGAGGTCCCATGCATCCAACTCGAATGCTCCTCGGTACGAGCATCCTCTGCGCCTGCCTCGTGGCTTGCGACGCTCCTCCGGAGCCGCAGGCGTTAGGACAGGACAGCGCCGAGCTCGCCTGGGGAGCGTTCCCGCCGGATGGACCGACGACCACGAGCACGCCGATCGGTCTCGCGCTCGAGATCGATCAAGGCGCCGGCGTGCCGCTCAAGCTCCGGAGCGGCCAGCGCTTTTTCATCAATCAGATCGACATGCGTGCGGCGGTCGAAGCCTCTGTCGACGAAGGCGTCGACGGCCTCGACGATCAGGGCGATTTCCAGTCGCTCGATTGGGATCACACGAGCTTCGAGGAAGAGTCGTTCGTGGGTCAGCCGAACCCCGATGGCAGCTGGACGCGCCGCAGGTTCTATCGCGGCTCGGATTGGATGGACGTGCCGAGCTTCTTCGTCGTCGAGCAGATCGACGCGCAGGGCCACACCACGACGTACCCGATCATCGTCGGTACGGGGCTCGAGCACCTTCGCACGCCATTCGACAGCTTCTTCACGCGCAGGCTGCGTGCCATTCAGTGGACGAACGATTGCGAGTCGCCGACCAGCTGCGACAGCGCCACGTCCTTCACCGAAGAGGCGCTCGTCGAGCTGCGGTACGCGAACGGCACCCAGCCGAGCTTCGTTCTGCAGTCGGACACGACGGCGCTTCGCGTCCATTGGACGCACAAGCCCACCCAGCCGTACGTGATCCCGGTCGAGCAGATCGCGGACCCCGAGTTCGACTACGGCTTCGACATGGATCTCGTCGCGGTGACGCCTCCGGGGCCCGACGGGTTTTATGCGCCCGGCGAATCGGTGACGTTTCAATTCACGCTCATGGACGGCTCCGGTACGCCGCTCCACCCGCCGGGCGTGATGCCGAGCTACAACGACGTCATTTTGGGCGCCGACGAATCGGGCATCCAGTACTACCGAGCGTTCGCCGAGCCGTACGCGACGTACTACCGGCGCAAGCATCGAGAGAAGCAGCTGATGCTCGCGGTGATGGGGCCGATCCAGAACAACAAGCCCATCCATTCGGTCGTCGACATCTTCCAGAAGATCGATTTCTCGACGGGGATCGTCACCGCGGGCACGCAGACCGTCGATGGGATCTACGGCGCGGCGACCGGCATCCCGAGCTTCCTCGTGACGCTCGGCGGCCCCGCGTTCTGGGACTTGCCCAGCACCGATACGTGGACGTTCACCATTCCGCCGGACTCGGCGCCGGGCACCTACTACGCGGTGCTCAAGGGACGCCGCGCCTACCTCGGTCAGGACATCCCGAAGTCGACGGTGCTCGAGTTCCAGGTCGGCTCGGCTACGCACACATCGCCGAAGATGACGACGGGCAAGTGCAACGACTGTCACCAGAAGGGCGGCGACTTCGGCCGAACGCTGCACGGGCTCGACGAGAAGGCGGCCTGCACGACCTGCCACGCTCCGCTCAGCTTCGAGCTCGAGGGGCCGGTCTACGTCCGCTCGCACTTCATTCACTCGCGATCGAACCGCTACGACGAGCCGCTCCACAAGTGCAAGAACTGCCACCTCGACAAGCCGGGCATCCAGCGAACGAGCAAGAGCGCCTGCCTGTCGTGTCACACGAGCTACCCGGCAGATCACGTCGCGGCCTACGGTCCGGTGACGGACATGTACGTCGGCGGCGGCCAAGAGTCGTTCCAGCAATGCTCGACGACCTGCCACACCAATCACCCGGGCAGCGGCCTCTAGCGATCGTTTAGTCGCCGCTCGTCCACCTCTGCTCACCGTTTCTATCGGTTCGGCCCACCGTGACGCCGCGTGCCTCGAGCGCTTCGAGGACGCTCTTCGCGGGGTGGCCGAACCGGTTGCGGACCCCGCAGGAGATCGCCGCGTACCGGGGTGAGACCGCCGCGAGAAACTCCGGCGAGGTCGAGGTCTTGCTGCCGTGGTGACCGATCTTGAGAAAGTCGGCGCGCAAGCTCTCGCTCGCGGAATCGATCAGCCTGGCCTCGCCCTCTCGCTCGAGGTCTCCGGTGAGGAGGGCGGAGCGATCACCATGACGAATCCGTAAGACGAACGAGGCGTCGTTGCTGGAGAGCGCCGGGTCGGCCTCGGGGCAAGGCGCGAGGACCTCGATCGTGGCGCCGCCGACTTCGCGGGGTCCATCGCAGAGCTCTTTCGGCCGGCGGATCGGGATGCCCCGCTGCCGTGCGTCGTCGAGGATTCGCGCAAGGTCGCCGTGCGCCGGCCCGTCGCGCTCCGACTCGCCGGTGTCCCAGATCTCGCCCACGTCGAGGCGCGCGAGGGTCGTGACCAGGCCGGCGTAGTGGTCCGGATGAGGGTGAGAGATGACGGCGACGTCGATCCTGCTTCGGCGTCGCGCTCGCAGCACCGGCATCACGACCCGTTCGCCGACGTCGAAGTCGGAGCCGGGCACGCCGCCGGCGTCGACGAGCATGAACGATCCATCCGGCAGGTCGACGGCGATCGAGTCGCCCTGCCCGACGTCGAGCACGCTGATCCTCACGCGACCGAGCGGCCTGCCCGCGTCTCGCGCCCGGAGCTCGAGCGCGCCGAGGAGCGCAAGACCGCTCAGGGCGCCGAAGACCTTGGCGGCTCGTCGCTTGGCCGAGAGCGAGAGCGTGACGCAGATCGCGAGCACCGCGAGCGTCGCGGCGCTGGGCGGCGGGAGCGGCAGCACGAACCCCGTCGCGCGCGCGGCGCGCGCCACGAAGAGGACGCCGCGCAAGGATCCCGAGGCGACGAACGCCGCGCCGCGCTCGAGAGGCGGGAAGAGCGAGAGGACGGCATGGAGGAGCGCGAACGGGAGCGCGAACGCCTCGCCCAACGGAGCGGCGAGGAGGTTCGCGAGGACGCCGGCAGCAGGGAGCGTCGGCGAGGTCGATACGATGATCGGTGCGCAAGCGATCGTTGCTCCGAGCGTCGTCGCCATCGCGCCGCCGACGTGCATCCACGCGCGCTTGTAGAACGTGGGCTCGGCCTGCGTCACGGTCTCGAAGAGGCGCAACGGATCCGCCGGGCCGGCGCCGATCAACGACGCGATCGGCCGCGCGAGCGTCATGAGCCCGAGCGTCGCGGCGGACGAGAGCGCGAACGAGAGGTCGAGCAGCGCGAGCGGATCGACGAACGCGCCGGCGAAGAGCGAGGCGGCGAAGCACCGCGCTGGCGACGGCGAGCGCCCGAGCGCTCGCGCAAGAGATGCTGCGGTCACCATCGCCGCAGCCCGAAGGACCGATCCGCCGCCTCCGGCGAAGTCCGCGTAGACCCAGGAGAGCGGGATCGCGATCGCCGCGGCGACGCGGCTGACGTCGGTCCGGGCGGCGACGATTTCGATGCGGAGGAGGAGCGCGCGCAGCGCGGCGCACAAGCCCAGGACGGCGATCACCAGGTGCGTCCCGGAGACGGCCAAGAGGTGCGACAGACCCGTCACCCGGAACGCTTCGTCCGCATCGCGATCCAGATCCGTCTCGCCGAGCACGAGCGCGCGACCGAGCGACGAGGCCTCGGGGTGGTAGGTCGCTTCGATCCGATCGCGCACGTGGCCCCGTGCGCGATCCACCCAAGCGCGAGGGCCGCTGCCTCGCTCGAGCAACGTCGCTGCGCGCGCTCGCCCGCTCGCGGGCGCGCCGGTGTGCGCGATGCGGGTCAGTCGGTTCGACGTGCCTTCGTTCTGGAAACGTTGAACGAGACCCAGGTCGGCTTCGACGCGAAGGCGGTCGCCGCGCACCGCCGACTTCGAGAGCGAGCCGAGCAGAACACGGAGGCCGGCGGGCGTCTCCTTGCCGGCGCACGTGCCGCTCACGACGTCGACGATGGCGGACGTGTCGCGCTCGCGGCTGACGGGCGACGACGCGATCTCGACCTCGAGCTCGCATCTCGCCGGTGGCGATAGGATCCCGCGTGCCGTCTCGTACCCGACGGCCGCGCGACCGAGCGTCAGATCGGCGCGGCTCGCAGCGCCTGCGAACGCGGCGAACGCGACCAGCGCGAGCGGGGCCGAGACGCGTCCTGTCCACGCGAGGATCGACAGGCAGGTCGCCGTCGCGAGGGAGGTTGCGACCGGCGCGACGGGAAACGCCCCTGCCACGAGAACGGTGCACGCGATCAGGAACCAGCGGTCCGAGAGCACGCGCTGCGGCAGCGCAAGCGGCGTTCCAGCGACCGGGTCCAGCTCGCTTCGCTCAGGCTGCACAAAAGCCGTGCTGCTGCGTCGATGCCCTGCGTCGCGAAGGCGGCGGCCGTCCAAAACATGGCGGCGGCCGCCACGTCCCGCCTCGTCGCAGACCCGCGACTCTGCTAGGGTCTCCGGCTGTCGCGGGGATGCCCTCGCGACGCTTCGTTTCTGGATACCGCTCGGAGGGCCGATGTCGCTTCGCTGGCTTTGCGTGCTCGGGTTGGGGGCGTTCGTGGCAGGTTGTGCTGCTCCTCCCGACGACGAGCCCGAAGTGGCAGAGCGTGCGGCGGACGGTGAAGCTTCGCAGGCGATCCAGGGCGGCTACGCCGATCTCACCGACACGGCGGTCGTCGGCATCGTCGAGCTCTCCGGCAACAGCTTGAGCACCTGCTCGGGCTCGCTCATCGCGCCGAACCTTGTGCTCACCGCGCGTCACTGCGTTTCGAACACCCTCAACACGGCGCAGGGCGGTGGGATCATCTGCTCGCAGACGACGAGCGGCAACATCTTCAGCGCGACGAACTTCTACGTCACGACCGACGAACGAATCGACTACGACTCCACGTGGGTCCAAGCGCGCGAGGTCGTCGGCCTCCCGAGCGACAACACCTTCTGCGGTCAGGATCAGGCGCTCATCATCCTGAGCGAGAACATCCCGGAGTCCGTCGCGAAGCCTCTTGTTCCGCGCGTCGACACCTCGCTCACCCAAGGCGAGATCTACAACGCGATCGGCTACGGACTGACGAGCGACTCGCCGAACGCGTCCTCGGGCTCGCGCCGCCGCCGCGACAACCTCGTCGTCCAGTGCGCCGAGCACGAGTGTCTGCCGTCCAGCCAGCTCACCGCGACCGAGTGGCGCGGCGAGACGGGCATCTGCTCCGGCGACTCGGGCGGCCCGGCGCTCGATCTCCAGAACCGGGTCGTGGGCGTCACGTCGCGCGGGTCCGCCGGCTGCGACAACCCGGTCTACGGCTCGGTTCACGGCTGGGGCGACTGGATCAAGCAGACGGCGATCTACGCTGCGGGACTCGGCGGTTACGAGGCCGCTGCGTGGACGAGCGGTTGGCCGACGGACCCGGGCTACAACCAGCCCGTCGGGGATTCGTGCGACACGGGCTGCGCGATCTGCATCGACGACATCTGCACCAGGTTCTGCGATGACACGCTCGCGCCGTGCCCCGACGGCTACGCGTGCGAGGCGCGCGGCGAGGACGCCGCGCTGTACTGCGTCGTTCCCGCGGAGCCCGAGGAAGACGCGCCGAAGAAGAAGAGCAACAAGGACGACGACGACGACGATGACGACGAGGAGTCGGCCGGCTGCTCTGCAGGTGGGCGCGAGGATCCGACCAACCCGGTCCCGTGGAAGACCGTGGGCCTCGCGCTCGCGCTCGCGGGCTTGATTCGACGCCGGCGCTGATTGTTCGTCCTTCGGCGCGATCTCCTCGCAGCCGCGCTCGCCGCGGGGCTCTCGGCGTGTGGTGAAAAGACGCCGCAGCCTCGCGACAAGCAGGCGGCGCGCGTCGTCAGCACGTCGCCGAGCATGACCGAGATCGTGTTCGCGCTCGGCAAAGGCGGCTCGCTCGTCGGCCGCAGCAGGTTCTGCGACTTTCCCCCCGAGGCCCTCTCGATCCCGGACGTCGGAGGTTTCGCGGATCCGAGCGTGGAGCGGATCCTCGCGCTCTCGCCGACGCTCGTCTGCGGCGAGCGGGGCCCCGCCGGACCCCAGCTGCCGCAGGCGCTCGAATCTCACGGCGTCGCGACGTTCTTTCCCGAGATGGATGACCTCTCGTCGATCGGCAAGGCGATGGCCGAGCTGGGCAAGCGGATCGATAGGGCGGCCGAAGGTGAGCGGCTCGCGCGCGAGCTCGAGGGCGCCGTCGCCGAGGTGAAGAAGAAGACGCAGAGCCTCCCGAAGCCCAGGGTCCTCTTTCTCTTCGACTTCCGCCCGCTGGTGGCCGCGGGGCCGGGCAGCTTTCCGGACGAGCTCCTCCGCGTGGCCGGCGGCAAGAACGTGGTCGAGTCCGCCGAGAAGTATCCGCGGCTCGGGCTCGAGGCTCTCTTCGCTGCTGACCCGGATGTCATCATCGATGGATCGGGCCACGGCGAGGCCAGCCCGACCCACCGGGACGTTCCGGCGCTCGAGACGCTTCGAGCGGTGCGCGATGGCCGCCTCCACGCGCTGACCTCGACGGCGGCGCTTCGTCCCGGTCCGCGTCTCGGCGCAGGGATGAACGAGCTGATGCGTCTCATCCACGGGCCCAGAGCTCGATGAGCAAGCTGAAGCAGCGGGCCGACGTCCTCGTCAGCGAACGCGGCCTCGCTCCGTCGCGGGCGCGGGCGCAGAGCCTCATCATGGCGGGCGAGGTCTTCGCCGGCGGCAAGAGGATCGACAAGCCCGGCGTGCTCCTCTCCCCGGACACCGAGATCGTCGTCGTGCCCCGGCGGCGGTTCGTGTCGCGCGGCGGCGACAAGCTCGAGGGCGCGCTCGCCAGCTTCGGCGACCGGTTCCGCAGCCTGAGCGGCGTGGTCGCCGTCGACGTCGGCGCCTCGACCGGAGGGTTCACCGACTGCCTCCTGCAGCGAGGCGCGGCGAAGGTGTACGCCGTCGACGTCGGTTTCGGGCAGCTCGACGAGAGGCTCCGCCAAGACCCGCGCGTCGTCAGCCGCGAGCGAACGAACGCTCGTGATCTCGAGGCGCGGGACTTCGAAGAGCCGATCGACCTCGTCGTGGTGGACGCGTCGTTCATCGGCCTCGCCAAGCTGACCGCCGCGATCCGGCGGATTTTGAAGCCCGACGGCGATCTCGTCGCGCTCGTCAAACCTCAGTTCGAAGCCGGCCGAGAAGAGGCGGCGAAGGGCCGCGGCGTCATCCGGGACGAGGCGGTGAGAGAGGCCGCGATCGCCTCCGCGCGTGCTGCGCTCGCCGAGGAGGGCTTCCGGATCGTTGCGGAAGCGGACAGCGAAGTGCTCGGTCCCAAGGGCAACCGCGAGCGTTTCGTGCACGCAACCAGGGTGACGGCCGCACAAAAAGGGTGATACGACCCGCGGGACGATAACAGGGGAGACCTCCATGTTCGGTCGCAGGCGATTTCTCGAAGGTTCGGCGGGTTTGGGCGTAGCCCTCACGGTTGGTTGCGGCGGCGGAGGTGGCGGCAACAAGAACGAGTGGACCGTGGGCGCGTACCTCAGCCTCACCGGCGAGCAGTCGAAGTTCGGCGAGGACACGAAGCGCGGCATCGAGCTCGCCATCGAAGAGATCAACGGCGGCGGCGGCGTGAAGTCGAAGCCGATCAAGGTGATCTTCGAGGACGACAAGTCCAAGGTCGAAGAGGCGACGCAGAAGGTTCAGCAGCTGATCGATCGCGACAAGGTGATCGCCGTCCTCGGCGAGATCGCGTCGAGCATCTCGAAGCCTGCCGCGATCATCTGCAACCAGAAGAAGGTGCCGATGATCACGCCGTCGTCGACGCACCCCGACGTGACGAAGACGGGCGAGTACGCCTTCCGCGTGTGCTTCACCGACGACTTCCAGGGCAAGGCGGGCGCCGACTTCTGCGTGAAGTCGCTCGGCAAGAAGAAGATCGGCCTGATGTTCGCGCAGAACGATCTCTACTCGCAGGGGCTCGCCGCCGAGTTCAAGAAGGGCGTCGCTGCAGCGGGCGGCGAGATCGTCATCGAAAAGACGTTCACCGACACCGAGACCAACTTCACCACCTACATCAAAGAGGTGAAGGACTCGGGTGCAGAGATCATCTACTGCCCGATCTACTACAACCAGATGACCCCGCTGGGTCGCCAGGCCAAGGCCGAAGGGCTGAGTGGCGACATGTTCGTCGGTGGTGACGGCTGGAGCGGCGACGACACCTTGCTCAAGGAGCTCGAAGGCGGCTACTTCACCGATCACTACGCGCCCGATGTCCCGTGGGAGAAGGGCAAGAAGTTCGTCGAGGCGTTCAAGAAGAAGTTCAACGCGACGCCGTCGAGCCTCGCGGCGTGCGGGTACGACGCCGCCATGGTGCTCGCCGACGCGCTCAAGCGCGCCAAAGAAGACACGCCGAAGGGCGTCCGCGACGCGATCGCCGAGACCAAAGACGTGGCGGGCGCAACGGGCTCGATCACGATCAACGCGAACCGTGACGCCGACAAGGCGATCGTGTTCGTCCAGATCAAGGGCGGGACGACCACCTACAAGGCTGCGGTCGGCCCCGGCGCCGAAAAGCTGACCGGCGGAACGCCTCCGTCTCCGGCGTCGCAAACGGCCGCCCCCGCCGACTCGGCGGCGCCGGCCGCGAGCGGCTCGGCCGAGCCGGCAGCGAGCGCTTCGGCAGCGGCAGCGCCGAGCGCTTCGGCAGCGCCGGCTGCGGGCTCTGCGACGGCGGCGCCCAAGAAGTAGTCGATGCTGGACAACCTCGTCGGAGCCATCGGCACCGGGGTCGCGCAGGGCGCCATGATAGCGCTGGTGGCCCTGGGCTACTCGATGGTCTACGGCATCCTGAAGCTCATCAACTTCGCCCACAGCGAAGTCTTCATGATGGGCGCGTTCGCCGGCTTCTTCATGATCTCGTTCCTCGGCGCGGAGAGCTCGCCGATCGTGAGCGGCGTGTTCGGCACGCTGGCGGCGATGGCGATGGCCGGCGCCCTCGGCGCGCTCGTCGAGCGCCTGGCCTATGCGCCGCTCCGTGCGCGCAAGGGCGAGAGCCGGATCGCGCCGCTCGTGACCGCGCTCGGCATGAGCGTGCTCCTCACGAACCTCGCGCAGCTCTTGTTCTCGGCTCGGTACCGCAGCTACCCGCAGATCATCCCGATCGGCCAGACGCGCCTCATCATCGTCATCACGGCGTTCGTCACGATGATCGGCCTTCAGGTCTTGGTTCACCGCACCTGGTTCGGCAAGAGCATGCGCGCGCTCAGCATGAACGAGGACGCGGCGCGTCTCATGGGCGTTCGCACCGGCCGGGTCATCAGCCTCACGTTCACCACCGGCTCGGCGCTCGCGGCGCTCGGCGCGGTGCTCTTCTGCCTCGACCAGTCGCAGGCGTATCCGATGATGGGCACGGTCATCGGGACCCGCGCGTTCGTCGCGGCGGTCATCGGCGGTATCGGTAGCATCCCGGGCGCGATGCTCGGCGGCTTGTTCATCGGTCTGCTCGGCGAGATGACCAAGCTCACGCCGTACTCGAGCCTGCAGGACGTCATCATCTTCATCGCGCTCGTCGCGGTGCTCTTGGTCAAGCCGAGCGGCCTGTTGGGCAAGGTCGGTGTCGAGAAGGTCTGACGCGCTCGCGGCGGCGGGAGCTCGGTTGATCGGGCTCGCACTGCTCGTTGCGGGCTGCGGCGGCGGGCCGCAGCCTCCGGCGAGGTGGGCGGTCGGCGGGGCGCGCCTCGATCTGCCTGCAGCCACGTGGACCTACGACGGTGAAGACGTCGAGATCCGGCCGCTCAGCCCGGACTACGCGCAGGTCCTCGTCGACGGCGACGTCGAGCTCCACGTCGACCGCGTCGGCCGCGTCTACGATCGTTACAAGCGCATGCTCGCCGTTCTCGAGCCGGACGGCCGCCTCGTCGGCATCGACAACGAGCTGCTCGGCAACGTCGGCGGCGTGAACGCGGCGCAGCCCGGCAAGGCGCACGCCTGGCTGTCGATAACGCCGCAAGGCACGGTGGTGAAATACGAGAGCGGCGGCGCGCCCCTCGGCGCCGGGCATTGGCTCGGTTGCGGCGCGACTCCGTACGCGACGCAGACGTGCCTCTTGGTCAGCTACCTCTTGTTCTTCGAGGACGAGGGCGAGCGCACCGGCGAGAAGGCGCCTGTCGGTATCGGCGTCGGCATAGGCATCGGGGTCACGGGGCCGTGACCGCGCCCGAAGCGGGGCGCGCCAGCCGCGCTCGCGAGGTGCTGCGCTACCTGCTCGCCGCGATCGTCGCGATGGTCGGCGTCACCCACTTCGCGAACCCCGAGCCGTTCGTCAGGATGATGCCGTCGATCTTCCCGGCGCCGCTCGTCTGGGTCTACCTGAGCGGCGCCGCCGAGGTCGGGCTCGGCATCCTGCTCGCCTGGGGGCCGACGCGAAGGCTGGCAGCGTTCGGGATGATCGCGCTCTTCGTCGCCGTGTTCCCCGCGAACATCAACATGGCGGTGAACGACATCCAGCTCGATCCCGCCAACCCCGCGCCTTCGTGGGTGCTCTGGGCGCGGCTGCCGCTCCAGGCGGTGCTCATCGCTTGGGCTTGGTACGTGCGGGGCGCGCCTGCTGAGCGCCGCGATCCAAAACCTTGATCGTGCGGCCGATGGATCGCTTTCCTCCGAAGCCTTGCGCTTCGGTCGTCCACATCTGCGCCTTCGCTTCGGCGACCGCCCTGATGGCCGCGTTCTTGCGCCGCTGTGAGGCCTGCGCGTCGTCGGCGTCTGCTGCGTCCGCAGGCAGCGCCAGGACGGCTTGCTTCGCGAGCATGCCGGCGTCGTGACCGAGCGCGGTCCACCACGTCGGATCGCCCCGGCCGCTCTTGAACCACGTGGTGAGGAGCGGATCCTGCGTATCGGCGCCCGAAAAGGGAAACTGGCCCGCCGAGGCGTAGAGACCTCGGCGCTCGGCGGCGCCGGCATCGAGCCCGAACGCCAGCGCCAGGTCGCCCGCTGCGTTCGCGCCCACCTCGGTCGCGCATCGCGGCCCCCCGTCGACGACCAGGGCGCCGGCCCCGGCGGTCTTCACGAAGTCGAGCGACGCTCCGCACTGCTGAACGCCGACCACGTTCGGCTCCGCGACGGTCTTGTCGTTACCGTCGCGGTCACCGGCGATGACCGCGACCTTGTCGTGGCCACGGTCTGCCAGCGCTCGG
>JBGTSH010000032.1:0-48115 GCA_041940405.1 Polyangiaceae bacterium | reverse complement strand
TCGTCGATGAAGACGATGCACGGCGCGAGGCGGCGCGCCTCTTTGAACAGGCTACGAACGCGCGAGGCGCCGACGCCGACGTACATCTCTTGGAAGCTCGAGCCCGAGCAGCTGAGGAAGGGGACGCCTGCTTCGTTGGCGACCGCGCGAGCGAGCAGCGTCTTGCCCGTCCCCGGCTCGCCGGTGAGCAGCACGCCGCGCGGGGCCCGCGCGCCGAGGCGACCGAAGCGCTTCGGGTCTTTCAGAAACTCGACGGTCTCCTTGAGCGACTCCTTGACCTCTTCCATGCCTGCGACGTCCTCGAAGCGCGTGGACGAGACGGGCGCGCCGCGCGTGGTGGCGAAGTGCGCCTTGCCGCGGCCGCGTTGCATGAGCGCGAAGCCGCCGATCGCGAGCACCAGGAGCAGCATCGGCGATGCGCCGCCGAGGATGCCCGTGAGCGTGCTCGGCTCGACGGAGTCGAACTTCACCGGGACGTTCTGCTCGGCGAAGCGGGTGACGACGTCGTGTCGCGAAGCCTCGTCCGCGACGATGCCGACGATCTCTTCGCCGGAAGACGTCGTGACGGCGATCTTGTCGCGCTCGACGCCGACAGACGTGGCCTCGCCTGCGGCGGCGATCTGCATGAGCTCGGTGAAGCCGACCTCACGCGGGGCCTGTTGTGTCGTCGCCGTGAGGATTCCCCAGGTGGTCAAACCCAGAACGAGCAGGAGGGCGGCGACTGCCCACTTGCCTCGCTTCTTTGCTTCCTTGACCGCACGCGACAACCACGACTCTTGCATGAACACCCACCTCGTCTGGAAAGAGCTCGGTCGGTGTAGCCGGGCGGTCCCTGATGTGCCCATGCAATCGAAGCGGCCGATCGCGGTTTTTTGTCAAGCTCACGCGAAGCGAAATCGATCGTCAGTCGCCGTACGCCAACGCGGTCCCGAACGCCTGAAGCGCAGCACCGTCATTCACCTCGAAGAGCGCCGCCAGCTCCGCAGCGTCGGCCGCGGCGACGCACGACGCGTCGAGCGGCGTCCCGGGCGCGTCGAGGAACGCGTCGATCAGCGCTCGCGCGCAGGCGCCGCTCGGGTTTTCGTACGCCGAGGCGACGTGCGTCGCGTACTCCAATCGAACGAAGGTCGAGCTCGGCGCGAGCTGCGATTGAAGCGGCGCGATCAAAGCTGCAGGCGTAGACGAATCGAGACCGCCGCTGATCACGAGCGCAGGCACAGTTTCGAGCGCCCACGCGTGGAGCGCGGGATCGACGCCGACGACGGGCCAAGGCCAAGAGGCGAACGCCTCGGCCCAACGAACCGAGGCGCCCGACGCGGCGATGGTCGTCGCGAGCTCGGCCTCGGCGCCGGCGACGGTGGCGCTCGGGTCCCAGAACTCGGAGCGCATCACGTGATAGTTCGTGGGCAGCGAGAAGTCGGGCGATGCGGCGAGCGCTCCCTCGATGAGATCGAGGTAGCCGGACAGATGCGCGAACACCGGGGCGTCGTCCGCCGAGCAGCGGTCGAATCGGTAGAGCAGAGCCGGCACGAGCGCCCGCGTGTCGCGCCCCCCCGCGAGGCGGGCCAGCGCGAGCCTCATGCGGGTACCAGTGAGGCCCGCGTCGGCGGCGGCCTGACATGCGCCCGCGTCGGCCGCGGCGATGACGCCTTCGGCGAAAGCTATCGCGCCTCCCGGCAGGCGCGACGCGCACGCCGCGTCGTCATCGCAGCGCTCGAGGAACGCGCGCGCGACGGCATCGGACTGAACGTCTCGGTGTGCGGCAGGGCAGCCTTCGACCGCGTCGCACGGCGAGTCGAGGATCACCGCAGCGAAAACGTCCTCGTCGATCGATACGACGCGATGAGCCCAGTACGTCCCGTACGATCGGCCATAGAGCAGCTGCGTCTCGCCGCGGCCGAACCATCGGGCGATCGTCGCGACGTCGCGCGCGGACGCCGTCGTGCTCGTGGCCGCGATGCGGCTCGCATCCTCGGCGAGGAGAGCCTCGAGGCAGCTCGTCGCCGGTGGGTCGGTGGGCTCGCTGCAGATCAGCGGTCCGGTCGTTCCGGTCCCGCGGTGCTCGACGACGACGATGTCGAGGTCCGGGTGAGCGCTGGCGACCTCGAGCGCGTAGGGCAGGATCCAAGCTCCCGGCGCGCCCGGACCGCCTTCGAGCATCCATAGCGAGCCACGCGGCGGATCGATCGACGCCTCATGACGCCGGACGCGGACGGCCATCGCGGCGCCTTCGAGCTCGCTCCAATCGAGCGGCACGGGCACGTCGGCGCAGACGAACCCGGGGGTGTCGGACGCGGGGCACGGGGTCCAGGTGATCGCGGGCGCCGGCGGAACGCCGCCCCCGGCACCGCCACCACCATCGACCGCGCCGCCCGCGGATCCGCCGCCCGTCCCGGTGACCCGACCCGGGTCATCTTCGCCGCAAGCGGGCACGAGCGCGACAAGGGAAACGAAGAGCCAAGCCCGGAGCGCCATTGTCGAAACCTACAGATCCGCCGGGCACCTTCACCTCAAAACTTTTCCGACTGATGCGTAACCTCCGAGTGCGTGACAAGCTCCAAGTGTTCGATGGTTCCTTCTCGAACCGACGGGGCGCATCCGTGGGCCCGCGCGCTACGCGAAGTCGCGCAAGCGTTCGCGCTCCACGATCTGGTGATCCTCGCCTACCAGGTCGGGATGTACGGCCTGGTGCTCGGGGCCGGCTCGGGGGAGGCCGAGCGCCGCTGCGCTCAGTGGCTCTTCGCGTCGTGGAGCGTCCTCATCGTCGCGTGCGTCATCGGTCGGCTCGACAGCGGACTCTCGGCCAGGGTCCGGACGGGCATCTACCGCGCGGTCGTCGCCGGCACGATCGTCGGCTCGTACCTCATGCTCCGCGACATCCTGCCGCTGGTCCAACCGCGCGCGCTCGATGAGCAGCTCTTGCGGCTCGACGTCGCGCTCTTCGGCGTCGAGCCCACGGTGTGGCTCGAGCCGTACACGACGCCAGGCATCGTCGAGTATTTCGCGTTCTTCTATTTCAGCTACTTCGCCCTCCTCGCGATCTACGCGCTCGTCGTCCTCGGTCTCGGCCTCGCGAAGGACGCGATCGGCGAGTTTGCGATCGGCGGCGCGCTGGTGTTCTGCGTGGGCCAGCTCGGGTACGTCGCCGTACCGGGCTACGGACCGATCCATCATCTGAGCTCGGTCTTCGCGGCACCTCTCGAAGGCGGGTTCTTCTGGCGCACGGTGCTGGTCACCGTCGAGTCGGCGAGCGCCATGAAGGACATCTTTCCGTCGCTGCACACGGCCGCCCCGGTCTGGCTCGCCGGCTTCGCCGTGCGGCGCGCGGTCCTTCAAGGGGGCAGGCGCTGGGCCTTGGCCGCCGTCATCACGAGCTTCTTTGCGACCAACATCGTCATCTCGACCGTCGTCCTTCGCTGGCACTACGCCGTCGACGTGATCGCAGGGCTCGCCCTCGCTTTCGGCGCGATCTGGGCGGCGCCGCGACTCGCCCGCTGGGAGCGCACGCTCCGGGCCAGGCACGGGCTGGCCGCAGCGTGGTAGGTCCCGTCGAGCGGTCCTTACGTCGGGCGTAATCGCGCCCCCGGGATGCGGGACCTACCTGTCCTCCGCGGATGCAGGGCGCATCCGAAACCGGAGGCACAATCATGGCTTCGATCCCGCTGTTCGGCTCCCTCAAGAACGTCCTCTTCGTCGACGCGGCCACGTGCGTCGCCTGCGGCGCGCTCATGGCGTTCGGCGCCGCCCCGGTCGCCGCGGCGACGGCGATCCCTGCGGCGCTCCTCTTCTACGCCGGCCTGAGCCTCTTTCCGATCGCGGCGTTCATGGCGTTCGCCGGCGCTCGGGTGGAGCGCATGCCGGTCCTCGCGTGGCTCGCTGCGGGCGGCAACGCGCTCTGGGTCGCGGCGAGCTTCGGCCTCTTGATCGGCCGGGCCGTGGTGCCGAACCTGCTCGGCGAGGTCTTCGTCATCGGACAGGCCGCGGTCGTCGCCGCGCTTGCGCTCTTGGAGATGAAAGGCGCACGCGCGATGGCGCTCCGCGCCGCGTAGCATGGCGCGGTGCTTCTTCATCACGCTCGCTTCCCTCGCTCCAATCGTTACAACCCCGCGTGGCTCACCGAAAACCCGATGGGCGCGAACCCGCTCTGGCTCACGGAGTGGCTGTGCGAGCGCATCTCGCTCGCGCCGGAGATGCGCGTCCTGGACCTCGGTTGTGGAACGGCAAAGTCATCCATCTTTCTGGCGCGCGAATACGGCGTCGAAGTCTGGGCGACCGATCTCTGGACGAGCGCGACCGAGAACGCGCTTCGAATCGAGGACGCGGGGCTCTCGAAGCAGGTCTTTCCCATTCACGCGGACGCACGGCAGCTGCCGTTCGCGGCAGGCTTCTTCGACGCGATTCTTTGCATCGACGCGTACAACTACTTCGGGACCGACGATCTCTATCTCAACTACCTCGTCAGCTTCCTGAAGCCCGGCGGGAGCTTCGGTTTCGCTTCGGCCGGGCTGATGCAAGACTTCGAAGAGGGTGTGCCGCCGCACCTCGAGCGCTTCTGGGGAGCCGACTCGTGGAACATCCACACGGCGAGCTGGTGGAAGCACCACCTCGCGAAGACGGGCCTCGTCGAAGTGACAGAGGCGACGCCGATCGAGGACGGCCTATCGCTCTGGCTCGCATGGGCCGAAGCGCTCGACTCGTCGCCCTGGTTCCTGGAAACGCTCCGTGCCGACGCCGGTCGCTACCTGGGCTACGTCGGTGTGACGTCCAAGCGAATCGCCGGTAAGAAGCTCGCGGAATACGCCTGGCCGTCGACGTTGCGAGCGCGCCCCATCGAGCACACCCCGCACCCTGTACTGCGCGGCTGAGCGGGCCGGCGGGCGGCTTCGGCCGGTCGCTGGTCTCGGTGAACAAGGTGTGCGAAGGTCCGCGTTGTGCACAGGCAGAAGCCCACGTGCGTCTTCGCCGTCACGGGGAGCATCGCAGCGTACAAGGCGCCGCTGGTCATCCGTGAGCTGCTCCAGAACGGCGTTCGCGTCGTGCCGATCGCCTCGCGCGCCGCGCTGGAGCTGATCGGGAAGGACACCCTCGCCGGGTTGACCGGAGAAGAGGTGCGGACGGACATGTTCGGCCACGCAGGCGAGCTCCACGTCGAGCTCGGGGCAGCCGCGGACGTCGTCGCGGTGGTGCCGGCGACGGCCGACGTGCTCTCGCGGCTCGCGCAAGGACGAGCCGACGACTTGGTGACCGCCACCTGCCTCTGCGCGAAGGCACCGATCGTCGTGGCGCCGGCGATGCACCCCAGGATGTGGGAGCACCCGGCGACCCAGCGGAACGCCGCGCTCCT
Source organism: Polyangiaceae bacterium (assembly GCA_041940405.1). Lineage (GTDB taxonomy): Bacteria > Myxococcota_A > Polyangia > Polyangiales > Polyangiaceae > Xiheicaenibacterium. The sequence continues at coordinate 42,771 of JBGTSH010000032.1, read as the reverse complement.
GGCGCATGACGGACGCGTCAGGTTCGTCGGCCCCGTGCACGGTCCGGTGGCATCCGGCGACGTCGGGATGGGACGCCTCGCCGAGCCCGAGGCGATCGCCGCTGCGATCCTCCGAGAGCTCGGGCCGCGCGACCTGCAAGGTCTTCGGATCCTGGTGACCGCCGGGCCCACTGTCGAGGACTTGGATCCGGTGCGCTTCATCGGCAATCGCTCGTCGGGCAAGATGGGCTTCGCCATCGCAGCGCGCGCCGCGCTTCGAGGCGCCGAGGTGACGCTCGTCGCGGGCCCCGTGTCGCTCCCGACCCCTGCCGGCGTACGAAGGGTCGACGTGCGCGGCGCGCTCGACATGCAAGAGGCGATGAACGACGCGCTCTCCCCCGACCTCTCGGGGACAGACGTCCTTATCATGAGCGCGGCCGTCGCCGACTATCGCCCGCGTGAAATGGCGACGAAGAAACGAAAGCGCGACGCCTCGCCGCTGACCGTCGAGCTGATCCCGAACCCCGATCTCATCGCGGAGATCGGCCTCGCGCGGATGGCGCGCTCGCAGAAGCGCCCGGTGCTCGTCGCGTTCGCGGTCGAGACGGCCGACGACGCCGGGCTCGTGACTTTGGCGCGCAAGAAGCTCGAAGCGAAGAACGTCGACATGGTGGTAGCGAACCGCGCCGAGGAGTCGTTGGGGCGCGACGACAACCGCGCAGCGTTCGTGACGCGCGACGACGCGCCGTTCGTCGGCCCGCTCCCGAAGTCCGCGCTGGCCGATCACATCCTGGACGAGGTACGGAGGCTCGCGAGCACATGAGCGAGGACGCGAAAGACTCGGGGGCAACGAAGAGCGAATCCCCGGTGGCGGTCTACGGCCTCGTCGTCGGCATCACTGCCGTGATCGCCGGTGCCTTCTGGTTCGCGCTGCAACCGGAGCGGGCCGAGCGCGAGTCGTTCTACGCGCTCGCGATTCCGTACTTCATCTTGGCGGGCTACGCGGTCTACCGGCTGCGAGCGCGCGACGAGCTCCACCTCCTTCGTCCTCGTTCGGGCGATTTGACGTTCGGCGCGCTCGTCGCGGCGGTCATGTACGGCCTCGCGTTCGTGGTGCACGCGCTCTTCACCTCGCCCGGCGAACCGTACGAAGGTTGGATCGTGCGGGTCTATCTGCTCCTCGGAAACCCGCTGTCCGAGACGCGGCACCTCGTCGCGCTCGGGATCACGGCGATCGGCCTGTGCGAAGAGCTCACCTGGCGCGGTCTCGTCACGCCGATGCTCGAGCCGCGGCTGGGTCCGCTCCGCGGCGCCGCCCTCTCCACCATCCTTTGGTCCGTGGCCCACGTGCCGACCGTCTGGCTCCTGGCCGATCCCCTCGCAGGGCCCAACCCGCTCCTCGTGGTTGGAACTTTAGGCTGCGGTTTCGCGTGGTCCTACCTGCGCTGGCGCATGGAACGACTTTCGCCCGTCCTTTTTTCACACGGTCTCTTCACCTGGGCCATCGTCGAGCTGCCGCTTTGGTCCCCGCCGGTGAACCTCCCCTGGCCCCAGTAAGGCGAAGGGCAGGCTTCTAAGGTTCCGAGTCTCGGGTACTCTAGCGCGCCGAGTGCGCGTCACGTTCTGGGGAGTGCGAGGAAGCATCGCCGTCGCGGCCAAGAGTCACAGCCGCTACGGGGGCAACACGTCCTGCATCGAGGTCGGCGTCGGCGACGAGGTCGTCATCCTCGACGCCGGAACGGGGATCCGGTCACTCGGTGCCGAGCTCCTACGCAAAGACGTGCGCCGCGGCACCATCCTTCTTTCTCACACGCATTGGGACCACATTCAGGGCTTTCCGTTCTTCTCGCCCGCCTTCGATCCCAAGCGCAGCTTTCGCATCCTGGCCGGGCACCTTCCGCCGGCGCTCGGCGGAATCCGTACGGTGCTCGCCGGGCAGATGGCCGAGCCGAACTTCCCGGTGCCGCTCGAGATCATGCGCGGCTCGCTGACGTTCGAGGACTTCTCTGCAGGCGACAAGTTCGAGCTGCTCCCCGGCGTCAGCGTGCGCACCACCTCGCTCAACCACCCGAACGGCGCGACCGGCTACCGCATCGAGCACGAGGGCGCGTCGGTCTGCTACGTGACCGACACCGAGCACGTGCCCGGCAAGCCCGACGAGAACATCCTCGGGTTGATCGAGGGAGCGGACCTCTTGATCTACGACTCGACCTACACCGACGAAGAGTTTCCGTCGAAAATCGGGTGGGGCCACTCGACCTGGCAAGAGGGCGTCCGCCTCGCCAAGGCCGCGAAGGTCAAGAAGCTCGCCATCTTTCACCACGAGCCGGATCATGACGATAAGTTCATGAAGCGGGTCGAGGCACAAGCGGCCAAGATGCATCCGAGCTCGTTCGTCGCCCGCGAAGGGCAGACCGAGAAACTCCGGAAGCGCAGCAAGAAGAGCTGACATGGCTCGCGTGCTGCCTTCGACCTGGGAGTTGCCCGACAAGATCTCGGCGCGCTTCGGGACGTCGGCGGGCAAGCAACGCTCGATGTTCGCCGACGGTCACCTGGTCATCGTCGCTCACGTCGTGCCGGATCCGGACAAGCGGGAGCGTGACGCGGCGCTCTTCTGGCGCCATCCCGACGGCACCTGGCGGAGCGCAGGGGGCGCCCGCGGCGGGCTGAGCGGCCTTCGCTCGCTGGTCGACGACTACAAGAAGCGCGTCGATCTGCTCGAAGACAGCGTCTCGGACGCGAAGCGCGCCGCCGACTACTTCGCGGCGCTCCAGGCGATCGCGCCCGTGCACCGCGCGGTCCGCAACCTTCATCGAGCGCTGCAAGAGGCGCGCGAAGCGGTCACCAACGACCGCGACATCATCGCGTTGCGCGACCTCGCCAGCGACATCGAGCGCACCGCCGAGATCGCCCACGCCGACGCGAAGGGCGGCCTCGAGTTCGCGATCGCGCACCAGGCCGAAGAGCAATCGCGCATGCAGCAGCACATCGCGCGATCGAGCCACAAGCTCAACCTGATCGCCGCGCTCTTCTTGCCGATCACCGCGGTCGCCACGATCTTCGGCGTCAACCTCCGTCACGGGATGGAGACGGCGTACGCCCCTTACCTCTTCTGGGGGCTGCTCGCCGCTGCCTTCGTGATCGGGCTCCTGGTGCGCGCCGGCATCGACAAGCGCGATGCCGGCTGACGGAGCTGGCGCTCACTCGATGACGAGGCGGTACTTGTTCTGCGCGACGGGCGCGCTGTCGTAGCCGCGGAGCATGACGAACACCTTGCCCGGCACGTCGAGCTCGACCGTCACCGTCTCGTTCGAGCCGTAGAGGTACGGCCGGTGATCGAACTGGTCGACCGTAGGGGCGTAGCCGACGCCCACGTAGAGATCGACGTCGCCCGCCGCGCTCGGCTTCGTCTCGGTCATCTTGATCGTGTACGTCCCGGCAGCGAGCATGGGCGTCTCGACGCGCTTCTCTTGGCCGCGAGCGAGGGTGCCCGAAATGTCGATGCCGCCGAAGTCCTCGGGCTCGGGCGCATAGGCGTTGTCCTCTTCGCCGGTGACGACGACGACCTGTTTCGCGTCCACCTGCGCAAACATCTGCTGGTAGGTCTTGGGGTCGTCGGGGTGGGCGAGCGCGCCGACGAGCGCCAGCGAAGCTTCAGGCATCGCGTGGAAGTAGGAGGGCATCAAGTTCGTCGCGACGTCGAGGTACTTGGTCCCGGCGGGGTCGTCCGGGTTGAGCGTCGCGAAGCGTCCGGGGAGCTTGTCGTCGAGGTAGGCGAACGTGTCGCAGCCGTTGAAGAAGAAGAGCGTGTAGCGACCCTTGGTGAACTGTCCCTTCGCCGCGAGCGCCTTCACGTTGGCGCCGAGACCGGCGTGGCCGTTGTACGTGACGATGTCGGCCTGTTTGGTGAGCGCGCCGTAGCGTGCATCGAACGCGGCGGTCGCGACCTTCGGGCTGTCGATCAACAGGGCGGTGATGACGACCTGGCGGCCGTCGATCGTGCCGGTGAAGGTGATGTCGGGCGCTCCGACGCCAGGCGAGACGCCGACGCTCGGCGGCGTCGTCGCGAACCCGGCCCCGATGTTGGATGCGACCGTGTCGACGAACTCGTTGAACGCGCGAATGCCGGCGTCGCCCGGATCGGTCGCGTAGTCGGTGTACTTGCCGAAAATGGCGACGACGCGGAGGGAGCCGTCCTCCCAGATCTTGTCGTACTCGGGGTACTTCCCCGAGGTGTTGGCGCCGCTGACGCTCACCGTCGCGGTCGTCGTCGAAACGCGCGCCGGATCGAAGACACAACCGTCATATGCCGGCCGGAAGTGGTACCAGAAGTTCCCGCTTGTGACGTCGCTGGGCTCGTCGGAGCAGGTGGGGCCGTAGTCGGTCGCGAACGTCGAGAGGCTCTGCGGACCGATCTTCTTCGGGAGCGTGAGGTCGAACGTCTCGGGGATGTCGCTCGTCTGACCCCAGCCGACCGGAAGCGACGCGTGGTAGGTCACGCGCATCCACCCGTCACCGTTCGCGACGGCCTTCACGTTGGTGAGGACGACCTTGTCGAGCCGAGCAACCGACTCGTGCGCGTTGAGCTGGCCGACGGTGTAAAAGAGCTGGTCCTTGATCAGCTTGGTCGTGTTCGACTGCCAAGGCGCAGTGAGCGTGCCGTCGAACTCGAACGTCAGCAGCGTCGCGCGCGCGCTCGAGAACGGCTTGCTGTCCTCGGACGCCTCCTCATCGGGGATGGGCTCGCTGCCGGGGGCGCAGGCGGCGATGAGAGGAAGCAGCAGAGAGAGGAGAGCGGCGCGCGACATGGTGCCTCGAGGGGTGGGGGGTTGCGCGCCCCATAGCACAAGGTGCGCCATATCCTACCTTGTAGGTCAGACCACAAACTCCCCTGGATTTGGGGCGTTCTCGTACGGCTGTGGATAGCGGCGGATCCACCGTTAGAAGGTGACGATCCAGTCACGGTCGCCACCCTCGATTCGGCGGCCGCCGGCTGGTGTGATTCGGCCGTGAGGCGGATCGCTCTCTTCCTGGGGTTGGCGGCGTGCTCCGAGGTCGAGGTGGTCGATGGATCGGGAGGCGCCGGCGCGAGCGCGGACGTAGGCGCGAGCGTGAGCGGGAGCACGGGCGCGAGCGGGAGCACGGGCGCGAGCGGGAGCACGGGCGTGACGAGCGTCGTGAGCGGGTCGTCGACGACCGGCGGCCCGTTCTGCGGAGACGGCGCGATCGACGTCGGCGAGGAGTGCGATGACGGGAACGTGATGGACGGCGACGCGTGCTCGGCCGGCTGCGTGGTGGAGTGCGAGCCGCTGGGTGTGATGAACGAAGCGGTCTACAAGGATCCGATCACCTTCCACTGCTATCGGTGGACGGGCGGCACCATCAACGGACCGGGCGGCGGCTGTGGCGCGGTGAGCTTGATGCAAGCCCAGACGGACTGCGCTCGGTGGAACGCCGACGTGGCCGCGCTCAGCACCATCGAAGAATACGATGCCGTCATCGCATCGGGCGTGATCCCACCCGAAGGATTGGACGTGCTCCTCGGCGGCCGAGACGTCACCGGCATGGGCGACTGGCTCTGGCTCAACGGCGAGCCGTGGGTCTATGTCGGCGGAATGCCTCCGTGGCAACCGGGCGAGCCGGTCGGCGGCACCTACATCGAGACGTACTACACCGGCGGGCTCAACGCCGACGTCGACGGCTCGTGCTGCGGCTGGGTGTGCGAGCGAACGCCTGCCGGCTTCATTCCGCCACCATGATGAATCGGTCGCGATCTGCTCAGGTCCCGACGTCGACCTGTGATTGCGAAGCCGACGCGAACGTCCCCATCGTGTTGCCGGCGTTGTGCTTGGTCGGGACGCCGTGGAAGATGACGCCCTTGCCTTGAAACTTCACCTTGCCGCTGTGTTTCTCGAACGTGACCTTGGCCATGTTCTTGGCGACGGCCATGCCCTTGCGAGCCGGCGTCGGATTGGGCGAGCAGCCCGCTTCGTCGCCGCGGCTCGAGTCGATCTTGGATCCCTCGACCAGCGCCTTCTTGTTGCGCACGAAGACCTTGGTCGTCGTCTTCTTGGCGCCGGTGAGCATTCCCATGTTGGGGTAAGGCGTCGGGATGCCGCCGGGGCCCGCGGGCGGCGTCGGCGCGGGAAGGCAGCACACGTCGGGTGCCGCGTTCATCGCTCGTCCGCCTTCGGTTGTCGCTGCGCTGGGCATCTCTTTCTCTCTTTCTCTGGTCAGGCGGTGCGAGCTCGCGGGCCGGCGACGAAGTCTTCGGCGAGCGCGATCTCTTTGTCGGTATCGGTGACGTGCTCGAGGTTCGTACCGCGCCAGCTGGCGCCGCGGCGCACGACGCGATGAAGGTTGGCGAGCTCGAGATCGGCGTCGTCGAAGAGCGCTCCCTCGATCGACGCGTGCTCGAGCCGCGCGTAGCGCAGATCGGCGCGGCGGAAGTCGGCCTTGGCGAGCGACGCTTTGCGAAGGTCGGCGCGGGTCAGGATTGCCTGAGCGAAAGCCGCGCCCGCGGCGACGGCACCGGCAAAGCTCGCATCACGCAGGTCGGCGCCGCGCGCGTCGGCGCCGGTGAGGTCGGCGCCGTCGAAGGTCGCCGCCTTGGCCGACACACCCGCCAGGTTCGCGCGCATGAGCCGGGCGCCCTCGAAGCTCGCATTCTCGAGCGACGTCCCACGAAAGTCGGCGCCCTCGAAGCTGCCTCGCTCGAAGCTGCACTGGTCGAGGAGCGCGTGGCGGAACACGACCCCCGTCGCCTCGACCTCTTCGAAGCTGCACTGCAAGAGCTCGGTGCGATCGAGCTTCGTCCGGCGAAGGTCCACGCCCGAGAAGCGCTGCTTGAAGATGCGCGCGCCGCGAAGGTCGGCACCCGCGAGGCTGGCGTCGTGGAGGCTGCTCTCGCGGAGATCGCAGCACTCGAGGTTCGCGGCCTCGAGATTGGCTCCGTCGAGGAGTGTCTCCTCGAAGTAGGCACCGCCGAGCTTCGCCTCGCGAAGGCTCGCGCCTTCGAAGGACGCAGAGGTCAGGCACGAGCCCGTGAGATCGGCGCCGTCGAGGACGGCGCCGTCGAATCGCGACCCCGACAGATCGAGGCCGGAGAGGTCACAGCCGGAGAGCTGGGCGCCCGAGAGATCGATGCCTGCGAGGCTCGCTTCTCGAAGGTTCGTGTCGCGAAGGTCGGCGCCGCCAACGCTGCTCCAATCGATCGTCGCGCCGTGGAAGCTCGCCCCGACTGCGGCTGCGCCTTCGAGGTTGGCGCCGGTGAGGACCGCGCCGTCCAGGCACGCCTCGCCGAGATTCGCCGTAGACAGGTTGGCTCCGGGCAGCCGGGCCGATCGCAAGTTGGTGTGCGTCAGCTTGGCGCCGGCCAAATCCGCTCCTTCGACGGAGGCGCCTTCGAGGTTCGCACCCGCGAGGCTCGCGCCTGCGAGGTTCGAGCCGTCGAAGCTTCGCTTTCGTAGATCGAGCCCGGTCAGATCGGCGTTCGCCAGATCGCATGCTTCGAGACTCGCTGGTAAGCCGGTGAGCTCGGTGAGGTTCGCGCCCGACCACCGCACGTCGTAGAGCATCGCGCCCTCGAGATCGGCGTGGTGGAGCGCCGCCCCCGAGAGGTCGACATCGGAGATCGCTGCACGGCGGAGCGAGACGTCGTGCATGGCGGTGTCGCCGAGAACGACGCTCGCGAGGCGAGCACCTTCGAGACAGGCTCCGTCGAGCTCGGCTTCTGTCAGAATCGCGTCGCTCAGATCCGCCTCGCTCAGATCGCAACCCGCGAGGGAGGCCTTCTCCAGGATCGCGCCGGACAGCCGCGCGCCGCGAAGGCGCGAGCCGGTAACGCGCGCTCCTGTGAGGACACTCTCCGCAAAGGACACTTCATCGAGGATGCAGGCGTCAAAGGTCGCTTCACGAAGATCCTGGCCCGAGAGATCCAATCCGCTCAGGTCGGCACCCTTCACTGCGATGCCGGCCAACGATCCACCTCGTTCGATCAGAGCCTCGAGCTGTCGTCTGTGCGAAATCATGGAAGCCGTCCTGCGACGCGCGAGTACGAAGTGATCGCGCCCTCGAGGTTGGCTCCTTGCAAGTTCGTGCCCACGGTCGAGGCGCCGTGAAGGCTCGAGCCGCGCAAGTCGGCGCATGACATGTCGGCGCGATCGAGATTGGCCTCGAAGAGGTTGGCACGCATGAAGAAGGCGTTCTTGAAGTCTGCGCGAGCCAATCGACCGTCGGTCAGGTCCGCACGAACAAAAGACGCGCGCGAGCAACGCGCGCGCAGCAAGCTCACGTCGACGAGGGAAGCGCGCTCGAGCTTGGCACCCTCGAGGCTGGCGCGTTCCCACACAGAATTGTCGAGGAGCGCTTCGGTGAAGTCGGCCTCCTTTGCCAGCGCGCCCTCGGCCCGGGCGCCGCGAAGAACTGCCCGTTTGAAGGAAGTCCGTTCGGCGCGCACGTCGTAGAGGCGTACCTCGGCGAGGTTCGCGTCGTCGAGCTTCGCGCCGTCGAGCACGGCCTCGGAGAGGTCGGCTTCTTCGAGATCCGCGCCCTCGAGGCAGGCGCCGGTGAGGTCGGCGGCGATCAGCATCGCTCCCTTCGCGCTTGCACCCGTGAGGTTCGCGGACTCGAAGACGGCGCCGGAGAGCTCGGCTTCGTCGAGCGTCGCCTCGCTCAAGTTCGCGCGCGCAAAGCTCGTGCCGGTGAGATCGAAGCCCGAAAAGTCGCGGCCGGAGAAATCGAGATCCGAGAGGTCGGCCGAGAAGAGCTCGAGCCCTTCGAGGCTTTCGTTTGCCTCGAGGCGGCGGACGACCTCGGTGCGGACGTCCGCCGCGGGCGCTGCCGGAAGATCCGTCGCGTCGGCGGCGGGCGTCAGCGCCGCGAGCACTTCGGCGACCTCTTCTTCGTCGGCGCCTGCTTGCCGCATCATCGCTGCGATCTCTTCGGGCGTCTTCGCCGGGATCGCTTCGTCGACCACCTCATCGTTGGCCGGCTCGGGGAGCTCGACCTCCTCGGCGTCGGGCGCCTCCTCCTCGACACTCGTCGACTCGTCGGCGAGGCCTTCGGGCTCCTCGTCCTCGCCGCCTTCTCGAGCAACGCGAGCGGCGAGCGTGCGCTGCTCGATCTCTTCTTCGGCCAGGATCTCGTCGACCCCGGCGGTCGTCACGAAAACGGACTCGATCTCGGGGGCGTCATCATCGGAGACCTCGATCGCTGCGCGCCAAACCAGATCTGCCCGATGATCGGCAGTGAAGAACGAAATGGTGTCGAGGCGCAGATCGAGCACGCGGCGCTCGCCGTTCACGAAACGCACGAGCGCCATCGGACGGAGACCGGGCAGCTGACCCGCCACGGAAGGAGCATCGTCGCCGAGCCCGTCGATGCGGAAGGACTCGTCACCTCGCGCCGAAGCGAGGCGTTGGGGGCCCGGAGCCGATTGAAAGTACCGAACGTCGAGGTCGGCGGCGTAGTGCGGCCAACGTTGCTCGAACCAGGCGACGTCGTAGGTGCCGAGAAGAGCGACGCGTCCAGCGTCGTACGGTGAGATCGGGCCGAGCTCTCGCGGCGTCCTCACGCGGCGCTCGATCGAGCCACCGCGTCCGCGAACGTGGAGCGCCATAGGACGGGTCGCGTCGTCGAGCGACTCGCCATAAACGACGACATCGCACGCCTCTTTGACCGGAGCGAAATCACCCGCAAGCGCGATGGGCGAATCGAGCTCATCACCCTCGAACGCGTCGCCGTCGAGGGGCTCGGCCTCTTCGCGAACGCTCGCAGGTGCACCGTCGACCCAATCGCAAGAGAGCTTGGCGATGACGACGAGGTGTTGCTGAGGCGCCCGAATGCAAAAGACTGGAGCGGCAACCGCGAAGGGACCGTCGGTGGAGACAGGGACGGTGTCGCCTCGACTCGCGGTCGCGGACGTAGCGCGATCGTTGGCTGCAACATTCGACGCGGGCACGAAGGGCAGACCCACGAAGCTCGGCGGCGTCGGCTTGCGGTTGGATGCCGGATAGAGCAGCGGATTCGGCCTGACGAAAGGCAAGTCGGATGCGACGGGCTCGACCGCCGGGATCGGTTTCGTCTTCACGTCGGTTTGGTGGCGGCTCATGGCTCTATCCGAGGAGGACGCGCTTGCCGTCGATCGACGTGTCGTCCTTCGATCGAAGGTCGGTCCGTCCGGTGCGGAGCGCATAGGCTTCTGCAACGACGCCGCGGAATCGCCCGAGCTTCTGCGTGAGCACGCCGGTCACTTCCTCGAGCATTTCGCGTGAGCGGACGATGGTCTTTGCCGCGGCCGTCTCCAGACGCTCCGCGGTGGTGACGACCTCTTTCGCCGTGACGGCGAATCGCGACGCCGCAATCTCGGCAGCATCGCCCAGCACCTTCGTCACGCGCGCATCGACCGTGACCCTGTCTGCGCCGAGCGACAGCTTGCGAGGTGCATGCAACCCGATGTCGCGCCTTGCCTCTACCACCACGTCGGTTGCAGCGGCGATACGAACCGCGCCGGTGGTCGAGCCGAGGACGAGATCACCCTTCGGCGGACAGACGGTGAGTGCGCCGTCTTCGTAGCGAATGAGGAGACGGCCTTCGGAGTCGAAGAACGAGATGCCGCCGTCGGCGAGCTCGGCGTAGGCGCCGTCGGAGGCGACGATCGCTTCGGATCGCAAAGGAGGTACGAGGGCAAGCGCAGGAAGGGTCATGACGTTGTCTCCGCTCCTCCGAGGCTCAGAGGATGTGGGCCTTCTTGCCAACGACGTGCCATTCGTTGCTCTTCGCCCGGATGACCGCGCGGCTCGACTGAATGGCGATACCCGGCTCGATTGCCTTCCCCGTTGCGGAGGTGCCGCCGGTGCTGATGACGATGCAGTGTTCTTTGGTCGGAGACGCGGATGCCTTATCGGCGTTCGTCATGGTGCCGATGACCGTCTGCGTGCCGCTCACCAGCACCCCCATGCCGCTGCCGGTGCCAGCGCAGACCTTGCTGAACTTGGCGCTCCCGACGTACGCATAGCCTTTGCCGGACTTGAGCTCGGCATACCCATCGCCGCCGACGTTCACCCCTCCGGCGCTCACGACGTTCACTTCTTTGGCGCCGTCGATCGCCACCTTGCCCTTGTCGCTGCGGAGACTGGCACTGCCGAGCAACGTCCGAACGCTGACGCCATTGCCCGCCCATACGCTGGTCCAGACCAGCCCTTTCAGGCCGGCAGTACCGCCGACGACGCTCGCACTCACCGCCGAAGCGACGGTGGCGCTCAGGTTGCCATACATCGAGGCAGCGACTCGGCCGGTCATCGAAGCAAACGTCGCCGCCGAGATCGAAACCTTGCCCCCGACGAACTTGCTCGCGACCTGGCGGCCGACCGACGAAAGCACCTTCAAAGCGTCGGTGATGATCTTGGGCGTGTCGTTCTTCTTCGTTTCCTTCTCGAGCGTGCCCTTCTTGTAGATCTGGTCCTCGGCACGATAGGCCTGCCAGGTCGTCATTCCGGACGACAGCCAATCGAGCAAGGAGACGCCGTCCTTGTCGATCTCGATCTTGGCGCTCTCGGACAGCGTTTCACCGAACCCCTGACCGTATTGGTTTTCGCCCAGCTCGACCGTGCCGTTCGACACGATGTTCACGCTGTCGACGCCGCCGACGATGACCTTCTTGGCCGAGCCGACCTCGACGTTGGCTGCGTCGGCTTGAACGCGGACCATCTTCTTGTGCGCCCGCAGGATCGTCTGTTCGGTATGCGACGCCAGGTTCACCACCTTCTGGGCTTCCGCCCAAAGATGGCCATTGGTCACCGCGCAGATGCCGGTGTTCGACGTCAGCACCTTGTGGGGGTCGACAATGTCGTTCGGAGACGCGGTGGGGCCACCGAGGCCGATCATGCTCGCGTTCGTCTTCTCGAATGCGTGCAGGTGAGCGTGGGTCTTGGTCCTCGCGGTAATGCCGGCGTCGGGAAGCTCGTGCTTGCCGGCGCCGCTGCCCAGGTTCAGCACCGACTTCTCGTCGATGTCCGGCACGATCACCGTGTACCGGTGGACCTTCTCCGTGATCGTCGCTCCCGGGATCTTCGCGTGAGGCGACGGCACCGTCTTCGTGCCGATCTCGATGTCGATCTCGGGGTCCCGCAGCTTGTTGCGCAACGCTGGCACGACCTCTTTCAGATCGAGCGACGTGACGCCGAGCGCCGTCTTGATGAACGCACCAGCCTCGTTCTTCAGATTGCCGAGGGCCTTGTCGCCCGCATTCTTGGCAATGTCGTCGAGCTGCTGCTGCGTCGGTTCTGCGACGAGGCCAGTGTCTTTGTTCTTCGCGTTCTTGACCGGAAACTTCACAGGCGCGGGCGTGCTCATCGTCGTGTTCCTCTCAGGCCTGGTCTTCCATCTCGACGCGAATGCCCGTCGCCGTCTGAATCACGGACTGGGTGGCATTCCCGACATTGACAGGACTCGGCGTCGACGCGTGCGGCACGGCGCCGATGATGACGGGTCGATCCGGATCGCCGTCGAGGTGCGCAATGAGCACCTCCGTCCCCCTGTGCAGCGGGAAGTGCATGCCGTATCCGGCGCCCGCGTAGGGTTGTGCTTTGCGAATCCAACGCGAGGCCGCCATGCCGGGCTTGGTCGCGAGATCGAACGGCATGCGGACCTTGTAGCGACCCTGATCGTCGATCTCGGCGACCTGCCCCGAGCTGTCGCCTTGAATGTGGCCGTGAACGATCCCGTGGATGCTGGGCCACGGCGTTCGTCGCTCCGGGCGGAAGGGCGAAGCCGCCGGAATGGCTTCGAACGACGTGCGGTAGCGCACGCCCTGTTCCTGGAGCTCGGACATCTCGTCGCGGGGCACTGGAATGCCGGCAACGAAGTGCGTCTCCAGGGCCAGGTAAGCGCCGTCGTACTCCGAGACATAGTGATTCTCGATCTCGAAGCGATGCCCCGCGCGGAGCGCCGGGAGATCGCACGAGCCCCGAAGGACGCGGCGCCGCGCTCCTGCTTCCTCTCCGCGGATGCGCGCGACCGCCGCCGCCTCGGCCTCGTCCTTGAAGTGATCGCCGTAGAGGGCGAAGTGACCGAAGGAGGGTGCGTCGAGCTTGTGCGCGGCGCCGATGAGCTCGGTAGGACGCCGATAGTTGTAGTCGACGACCGACACGACACGAGGAACCTGCTTGTCGAGCACGCGCGTTCCCCAAATCGTCGCGCCCTGCGCGGAGAGGTTGCGCGTCTGACGGTAGGGGATCGCCTTGGGCTCCTCGAGCAGCGGCGTCGAGCCATTCTCGTCCGTCATGACGAGCATCGTTCGGTCCGCGTGGTGCTCGAAGAGCGAGAAGATCCCTTCGTGCTCGAGCCAGCGTGAGAGAAAGTCCCAGTCGCTCTCCTGGTACTGGACGATGTATTCGCGCTTGGCGCTCGCGCCACGCACGCGCAGCTCGAAGTCTTCGCCCTCGGTGAGGCCGTAGCCTCCGAGGACCTGCTTCACGAGCTCCGGAATCGTGAGCGCTTGGTACACCGTGCTGCGTCGACCGAGACCGAGCAGCGCGATCTCGGGGACGAGGCGCGCGACGTAGATCTGCATTTCGGAGCCTGGTCGCTCGAGGTGCTCGACGCTCGACAGGACCCCGTGGATGCGGTCGCCCTCGCGCTCACCGATGGCGACGACGGCGCGCGATCCTACGAGGGTGTCGACTTCTTCCCGCGTCAGTGCCTCGCCGAAGCGGGCGAGAACGACGTCGATCTCGAACGGTCGATGGATCCAGTCGCGTCCCTCGACGCCCACGATGCCGAGGTTCTCGATGCGAGCTCCGGAAGCGAAGCCAAGCGCGATTTCTTCCGCCATGGGTAGGCGGCAATTCAAGGTGCGTGCCGGGTCGACCCGGTCGAGCTCGGCCGCTCCTGTGCGCAGATGAGCCGCTGAAACAGCTACCGCGCGTTGCACGGCAACCGTTGCACCCCCCTGTTGCACCCCCGCCCGCCGACGACCTCAGCCTTCCTTCGGCGGGTCCTTCTTCTTGGCCGACTTGGTCTTGGACTTCTCCTTGTCCTTGGCCTTGTCGTCCTTCTTCTTGTCGTCCTTGGGCTTCTCGGCGTCCTTCTTCTCGGCGTCCTTCTTGTCGCCGTCCTTCTTCTCTTCGTCCTCGGGCGGCTCGATCGGCGTCTTCTCGAAGCCGAGCTTCTTGATCCAGCCGGTCTCGCCGGTTCGGCCGGGCTCGCGCTGCTCGTTCATCGCCGCGTTCTCGCCCTTCTGGCTCGGGCCTTGGGTGAGCACGAGATACTCGTCGACGGTGTACTCGGGGTGCGAGTCCTGCTTCACGCGGGGCTTGGTGTCTTCGGGGCCCGTGCCGACCATGACGATCTGCGTCGTCGGCGGATACTTCTCGGTCCACTTGGCGCGCTCGGCGTAGGCGCCGTCGCGCACGAGGCGTGAGGCCGTCGCGACGAAGCCGGGGATCCCGCGCTGGGTGACGACGCGTTCGCCGGCGGCGAGCTTCTCGGTCTCGCGCTCGACCTCTTCGAACGGGAGCACCTCATCGATGCGCCGGAAGTAGCTGACGGTGAGCTTTCGCTCGGGCCCGAGGATCTCGGCGCGGACGACGCCGCCGGCGACCTTCTCGTGGAGGACCACCGGAAAGTCGAACGGGTTCTTGAAGCGGTAGTTGATGTTCGGGTAGCTGACGGTCGCGTCGAGGCCCATGCGGATGTAGCTCGACGGTCGCGAGTGCGGGTAGCGCTCGACGATCTCGAGCCCGGCGAAAAAGACGGCGCCGTGAAGTGTCCCGGAGATCTGGCACGTGCCGCCGCCGATGCCGTCGACGAGCTCGCCCTGCGCGATCACCGGCGCAACGCGAAAGCCGTGCGCTTCGTCGCGCGGGCCGACGACCTCATTGAAGTCGAGCTCCTCACCCGGCATGAGCACCAGGCCGTCGAGCTTCGATGCGGCGAGACGAAGGTTGTAGGTGCGGTGCTCGTCCTTCTTCGCGGTCGAGTATCGCGTCTCGAACCAACCGAGCACGGTGTCGAACTTCACCCCGTCGAGCTGGGCGGCGCGCCTCTTGGGAACGACCTCTTCGACGGCGACGTCGACCTCGGTCTTACCGGCGCGGAACGCCGTCTCGAGCCGCGCGAGCGTGCCGTAGACATCCATGCGGTAGCCGATCTGCTCGGGCCGCACCTTGCGCGCCTCGAGATCGATCGTCGCGTCGGCCGAGGGCTTGTCGACCTCGGCCTTGATGTCGACGAGCTTCGCGATCGCGCGATCACCGTCGACGCGGAGCGGAAGCGGAACGTCGACCGGCTCGCCGGCCTTCGCGGACGCGGCGTGCGCGCGGGCGAGCGCGCTGCCGGGAGCAAGCGCTTCGTTCACGAACTGCGAGAGGCGCAGGCGATCGATCTCGAGCCCGAAGTCGGCGCGCGACACCGACACGCTGCGGCCGTCGGGCAGCTTGAGCTTGACCTCGGCGAGGGCGTAGCGACGTACGAGGTCGAGGGATTGGCCCACGCGGTCGCCCTCGGCGGGGACGGCGTGACCCGCGACGCGGAGAGCGACTTGCGGAACGCTGGCGGCGGGAGGGGGCTCGGGCTCGGGCACGAGGAGCACGCCTAGGGCGCCGGACGCACCGAGGGCGGCGATCGCGCCGATGATCGCGAGGTGCACCTTGGAGATCGCCGCAAAGCGCCCCATCGAGGGCGCATCTTGGAAAGTGATCCCGCCGAGGTCAAGTCGTCGGCTCGGCCGTGTCCTGTCCGGGGGCGGGAGCCGCCGCGGTGACCTCTTCGGGCGTCGCGTCTTCGCCCGCGCTCGCTTCATTCGCTGCGTCTTCGTCCTCGGTGCGCCACTTGGCGATCGCTTGCACGTGGCGCTTGTTCACGCCCGGCACCGCCAGCAGGGCTTCGTCGCTTGCGGCGCGCACGCCGTCGACCGAGCCGAAGAACTTGAGGAGCGTCGCCTTCGTCTTTTCGCCGATGCCGGGAAGACCGTCGAGCTCGGACCGGATGCGCCGTGCGAAGCCGAGCTTCTTGCGCGCCTCGTTGGCGAAGCGGTGCGCCTCGTCGCGGGCGCGCGCGAGGAAGAAGAGCGCCGAGCTCGAGCTCTTGAGCGGGATGCCGTTCTTCTGTCCGGGGAGGTAGACGCGGTCGACGAGCTTGTCGCCGGTGATGCTCTCGCGCTCTTTGGCGAGGCCGACGATAGGCAGATCGTGGAGGCCGAGATCCTTGGCGACTGTCAGCGCCACGTTGAGCTGGCCGCGACCGCCGTCGACCACGAACAGATCCGGCAGCTCCCATTCGGTGTCGCGCCCGGGCTCGGCCATGCTCGCGGCCGCGTCCTTGTCGGCCTCTTCGCGCGCGGCCTTGCCTCGCTTGAAGCGACGCGAGAGCACCTCGTACATCGCCGCGTAGTCGTCGCCGCCCGAGACTCCTTTGACGTGAAAGCTCCGGTAGCGCTTCTTGTCCGGCGCTCCGTCCTTCACCGACACGACGGCGCCGACGGTGTCGGTCCCGCCGAGGTGCGAGATGTCGCAGCACTCGATGCGGCGAGGGAGCGTGGGGAGGCGTAGACGCTCGCGCAGCTCTTCGAGACGGATCTCGACGTCTTCGGCGGCGCGCTCCTTCGACTTGTAGGCGTGCCGCGCGTTCTCGGCGGCCATGTCGAGGAGCTTCTTTCGCGGGCCCCGCTGCGGCAGGAGGATCTCGACCTTGCGGCCGCGGCGCTCGCTGAGCCATTCGGCGACGCCTTGCGCGCCGTCGGGCAGCGCCGGGAGCAGCACCTCTTCGGGGAGCGGGCCGCGATCTTCTTCGCCGCCGTAGAACTGCGTGAGGAAGTTCGAGAGCACCTCTTCATCGGGCAGCTCGATCTTGCGGAGCGAGTACGAGACGGTGTCGGTCACGCGGCCGGCGCGAACGAAGAGCACCTCGATCTCGACGTTCGAGCCTTCACGGTAGAGGCCGATGACGTCTTGATCGACGTCGCTCACCGAGACGACGCGCTGGTTCTCGCGGATCGACTCGACGGCGCGAAGCTGATCGCGGTAGACGGCCGCGAGCTCGAACTCCATCGTCTCGGAAGCGCGCTTCATGTGGGTGCCGAGCTCGCGCGTGAGCTCGTCGTGCTTGCCTTCGAGGAAGAGCGACACCGCGCGCACCTGCGACGTGTATTCGCTCCGATCGACCTCGTACACGCACGGGCCGGGACAGCGCTTGATCTGGTACTGCAGGCACGGCCTCTTTCGCGACGCGAAGTCCGGATCCGAGCACGTGCGAAGGTGAAAGTGCTTGTTGACGAGGTGGAGCGTGCGCCGCGCGCTGGTCGCCGAATGGTACGGACCGAAGTAGCGCGCGCCGTCGGGCGATGGGCGACGCACCGTCTCGAGCCGGGGCCAGTCCTTCTTTTCGTCGAGGCGCAGACAGAGAAAGTCCTTGTCGTCCCGCAGCTTCACGTTGAAGCGCGGCTGGTGCTTCTTGATGAGCTCGTTCTCGAGGACCGCGGCTTCCTTTTCGGTGCCGGTGACGACCGTATCGATGTCGCCGACGAGCCTGCGAAGGAGCGGGAGGAAGTAGCGCTCGTCGGATCCGCCCTCTTGGAAGTAGCTGCGGACGCGCGACCGCAGGCTCTTCGCCTTGCCGACGTAGAGGACCTTCTTTTCCTTATCGAGAAAGACGTAGCAGCCCGGCGACGCCGGCAGGCGCGCGAGCTTGGCGAGGACGGGGTCCTCTTTCTCGAGCTTCTCGAGCTCCTCGGTCATTCCCTCAGAAGATACCCACGACGGCGACGCCAGGCCCGAGCCCTGCACCTTCGCCGACAGGAGCCGGCACGAGCATCGGTGGGGGCGGACCCGGGGGCTCGGGCCGCGGCGGCGGATTTCCGCTGGGAAAACTCGGATCGGGCGTCGGAATCTGCAGCGGATCGTTCGGCGGCGGAGGAGGCGGGGGCGGCTCCGGCGGGATGGGCTCCGGCGGGGGCGGATCGCTGCCATTCCAGCCCGCTGCCTCGCCGATGATCGAGATCACCCCGTGTGCGGCGAGCACGCCCGACCACGCGGCCATCGCGGCCCAACCGCCGCGGTACTTCTCGTCTTGCGCGGCGCGCACGCTCGCGAACGCGCACTCGGCGCCCATCAGGCCGACCTCGGGGATCGAGATCCAGAGCGGCGAGAGGCGCTCGTCGGCCATCGCGCCGACGGCGGCGGCGGTGAACGCTGCGTTCGTCCCGGCCATCCAGCTCACGCCCCAGCGCTGGTCCGGAGCGACCTTGCCCGGCGCACCCACGGCCCACGTCGAGTACACGCTGAGCGCGTTGACCCACGCGACGACCGGAAGGGCGAGCAAGCTGTAGCCTTCGTCGTCGTCCTCGGACGCGATCACGGCCATGCCGACGTCGAGGGCGATCGCTTGGGGTGTGGTGACGATCGACTGCGCCGTCATCCAGGCCTGATCCGGCTCCTCGACGCGGGCGGCCGTTCCGCCGGAGTAGGCGGTGAAGGTGACGTCCGCGCCGGCGAAGAGCGCGGCGCCCACGACGGCGAGGGCGACGAGGACGTCGTCATCCGCCCGTGCGGTGCCCGGAATCGCTACCACCGCCAGCGCTGCTGCGGCGAAGACTGCTCTTTTCATTCCGCTCCCTCGGGCTCCGCCCTCAGTCGGTGCCTACCTCGGTCTCGGTGCTCGCCCACTCGCACCTCGCCCTTCGGTTTCATTCGGCTCCCGCTCCGCGTTCGACGAGGCGAAGGTACATGCTCGCGATCTTGTGCTCGGCGTCGAGCGCGAGCGCCTCACGAAACGCGGCAGCAGCCTCGTCCTTACGGTCCAGCATGTAGAGAGCGATGCCCGACTGGACGCGCGCGTCGGCGTACTTGGGATTCACCTCGGTCGCCTTGTTGAAGGCGGCGAGCGCGGCCTGGAGATCGCCGCGGTCACGCAGCACCGATCCCAGGCGGAGGTGAAGGTCGGCAAACGTCGGCCTGAGGTTGACTGCCTTCTCGAGCTCCGCGACCGCTTCATCGAGGTAACCCGCGTCGGCGTAGGCCTTCGAGACCTCGGCGTGCATGTTCGCGATCTTTCCCAGCGCGTACGGATCGTGGCCCGGGCCCGTACCGGTAGGCTGCGCGGTGGCGCGCACGCGCTCGTAGACCTCACGCCCGCCCTGGTAGTCACCGAGGTCGTTGCAGCAAACGACCAGGTTGAGGAGGGCCTCCGTATAACGGGGGTTCAGCTCGACCGCGCGCTCGAGCGCCTCACGGGCGGCCCGGAAATCCCCTCGCTCGTGGCGGACGATCCCGAGCATGTTGAACACGTCGGCGAATCGGTCGACCTTCTCGATCACCTGGAGGAGGAGCGGCTCGGCGTGCTCGAACTCGCGCCGTTCGAAGTGCTCGCGCGCCAAGACGAGCTTGTGTTTGAGCCGTTCATCCATGTCGTAAGCTCTACACCAGGTAAAGCAGACCCGGATAGGGCCGCCGCCCTGCGGATCCGTCTAGTTGCCGCTCACCGCCGGGCTTGTTAGACGCCCTCGGTGGCCGAGGAGGTAGCATCTCGACCCTCACGGAGGTTGGCCCCGCCCCCTTCCGCAGAGGACCCGGCCAACAGCGCCAGGCGTCGGGTCCTGGAGTCGCGCGGTACGCCGGAGCCCCCGGGCGCCGCGCCGCCCGGCCGGACGGATGCGCCCGAGCCGCGCGCAGAGGAGCGTCCTTCACAGGCGTCCCTCGAGACGTCGGGCCCGGCGGCCCCTCCGCGGCCACTCACGCTCTCGGCTTCGGGCGGCCCGAGGAGCGCCGCGCCGAAGCCCGGACCAGAGCACCTCGTCTCTACGCTGTCGCTGTCGCCCAGAATGACCGCCCTCTTCGGCGGGCTCTTCGGCCTGGCGACGGTCACCACGATCATCGCCCTCCTGATCCAGGGCACGCCGGAGCGTGACGACCGGTCGCTGGTCGCGGCGGCGTCCGGCTCCGCGTCGGTCGAGGCAGCCGCGGCCGCAGCGCCGCCTGCGGGCCCGAAGAAGCGCGAGCGCGTGAAGCTGCCTGGTCCGTGGCGCATCTCCGACCTGGCCAAGGACCCGAGCGCCCGCATCATCGAGGACTCCGTCGGCGCCAAGTCGTTCATCGAGGCGCTCACCGACAAGGGCGTCCCGAAGGACCAGGTCTATCGCATCCTCAAGGCGTTCGACGGCGTTCGCAAGTTCGACAAGAAGAACAAGAGCGATCGGTTCATCCTCGCGCTGGATCGCGACTCGAAGCGCGTCCGCGCCTTCGAGTACGTCGTGTCGACCTACGAGGTCTTCCAGGCGAAAGAGGTCGAAGGAATCCTCACGGCGTCGCAGCTCGACATGAAGCTCGCCGAGGCCGAGGTCGTCGGCGCGTTCTACGTCGGCAAGAATCTGGCGAAGTCGATCGAGTGGGGAGGCTTCGAGCCTGCGCTCGCGAAGACGATCGACGACGCGCTCTCGGGCCGCATGTCGACCGAGGGCTTCGAAGAAGGCGGCACGGTGCGCGTCATCGCGAAGGAGGTGACCGCGCTCGGAGAGTTCGCGAAGTACAAGGAGCTGGTCGCGCTCGAGTACCGACCCCCGGATCCGTCGGCAGCGCCGGTGCGCGTCTACACCTACGAAGGCAAGGGCGCGCGGGGCTACTTCGACGAGCGCGGCAGGCAGCCGGACGGCAGCGGCTGGACGTCACCGGTGCCGGGCGCGCCGGTCACGAGCCGCTTCAACCCGAAGCGCATGCACCCCGTCCTGAAGAAGATCCAGCCGCACAACGGAACCGACTACGGCGCACCGACGGGGACCCCCATCTACGCCGTGTACCGCGGCAAGATCACGCAGATCGGGCCAGCAGGACCGTGCGGCAACATGGTCTCGATCGCGCACCCGAACGGGATCGAGAGCGGCTACTGCCACATGTCCAAGTTCGTTCCGGGAATGAAGGTCGGACAGAAGGTCGGCACCCGGCAGCTCATCGGCTACGTCGGCACGACCGGCCGCTCCACCGGGCCGCACCTTCACTTCTGGACGAAGCGAGACGGGAAGTTCTTCGACTCCGAGACGCTCAAGATCGACGGCTTCCGCGTGATACCGGTCGACGAGCGCGCGGCGTTCGGCGTGCGCAAGGCGGAGCTCGACGCGCGGCTCGACGCGATCGCCCTCCCGGAGCCCCCGCCTCCCGATCCTGTGACCGCCTCGTCGCCCGTCGCTTCGAAGGACGCCGCGAAGGACCCGAGCGAGGACGACGAACCGGCTGCCGACGCGAAGAAGAAGGGCGATAAGGTCGCCACCAAAGACGATCCTACCGCCGAAGGCGACGACGACGACGCGGTGGCTCCGGCTGCTGCGCCGGGGAACGTCGATCCAGGCGATGGCGACGAGCTCATCGGCCCGGACTTGGCGCACGTGCCGACGACTTCGAAGAAGGAAAAAGAGAAGAAGTAAGAGGCGAGAGAGAAACGCAAGAGGCGAGAGGGAAAAGGATTCCTCTCGCCTTTTTCCTCTCGCCCTTTACCTCTCGCCTTTGACCGCACAGGAGGATGTGAGTCGGCCCCTGCCGCGCGAGGGGATTGCCCCACCACCACCTCGTTGCTTGGCAGGTTGCAGTGGAGTTCTTGTCGGCCGTGCGGGCGGCCAACATCAAGGACGCCGACCTCCGCAACCAGGCAATGCGCGCGGCAAAAAGCGTTTGCCTCAACACGGCAGAAGGCGCCGGTCGAAAGAGTCGCGCCGACAAATCACGGGTCTTCGGTATCGCGCGCGGTAAAGCGGTGGAGGTCGTTCGGTCACAAACAGCCGAATTCCGCTCCGCATCGTGATTCAGCGCAAAATCCAGCGCCGAGCGTACGGAAGCTGCGGACGGCCCGTCGAAAACTTGGCCCCAGGCACCAGACGACGCTCGCGTACTCGAACCATGGGGGGCGCCCATGCGGAAGCGAGCTTGGACGGTCGAGATGCGGTCTCGTCCGAGGGCGGACGGGCTGGAGCGACTCGCGCTCGCGATGCGGTTGGTGCTCGAGCACCCAAGCGCGGACAGCCGCTCGCGCGAACCAACCGACCCAGACGTCGATCACGACGGCGATGAGATCAGGGAGGAGGCGATGCAATGAAGCCGCGGACTGCGTTGTACGCTCGAGTTTCGAGCGCCCGTCAGGAGCGAGAGCAGACGATCGCGTCGCAACTCGCCGCGCTGGAACGCGCGGCCAAGGAACTCGCAGTCACCGTTCCCGCCGAGATGCGTTTCATCGATGACGGCGTGAGTGGCTCTCGACTCGATCGTCCCGGACTTGATGCGCTTCGCGATGCGGCGGCTGACGGCCTTCTCGATCAGGTGTTGATCTTCTGCCCCGACAGGCTCGCTCGTAATTACGTCCATCAACAGGTCGTAAGCGAAGAGCTGGAGAAGCGAGGCGTTCGTGTTCATTTTGTGGAGCGACCCGTCAGCGAGCGACCCGAAGATCGCCTGCTCGTTCAGATGCAAGGTGTCATCGCGGAATACGAGCGCGCCAAGATCGTCGAGCGAACGCGACGTGGGAAGCTCCACAAGGTGCGCAGCGGCCAGATGGTTCCATTCTCCCGGTCACCCTATGGCTACACCGTTCTCCGCTCAGAGAGCGGCTCGACCGTGGTAATCGACGAAGTGCAAGCCGAGCACGTTCGCATGATGTACCGATGGGTTCATGACGAAGGCGTCAGCACTCGCGTCGTAGCTTGTCGACTCAACGAGCTCGGTGTTGCCGCGCCTCGCGGACCTCGATGGGTGGCCTCGACTGTCGGCAGCATTCTCAAGAACCCGATTTACGCAGGCTCCGCCATCTTCGGAAGAGTCGAAACCGTCGAACCCAAACGGCCGAAGAATCCCGGGGCCTATCGAGAAGCTGCAAAGAGCTCGCACCGCAACAAGCCGGAGTCGCAGTGGATCCGAGTTCCGATGCCTGCGATCATCGACGAGGCGATGCAAAGAGACGTCGCGAAGCAACTGCACGCCAACCAGTGGTTCGCACCGCGCAACCTAAAGCGCGAGTATCTGCTGCGTGGGCTCGTCGTTTGCGGAGGTTGTGGACAGCGAACGCGCAGCTGGTTCAAGAGCGATGGCTACTACGAGTACATGCGCTACACCTGCACCCCGCGATCCGAGGAGCGCAGCGAGCGGCCATGCAAAATGAAGCCGAGGAGCGTGCAGGCCGCCGACCTAGACGACATCGTTTGGACTGCGCTGAAGTCCTGGATTCAGACGCCCGACATGCTCGTCGCGGAAGTCGCGGCATGGAGAAACAGCCGCCAGAACGGCAACCAAGTGAAGTCGGAGCGAGTGAAGCTCCAGCAGTCTCTCCGTCAGCTCCAGCAGCAGACGGAGCGGCTTCTCGATGCGTACCAGCGCGGAGCAATCTCCATCGAAGAGCTCAGAGCCCGGCGTGAGCGTGTCGACTCGTCGAAGGCGACGCTTGAAAAAAGAGACCAGGAACTGGCAGCGCAAGAGCTCGACCGCGAACGGCTCGGAAAGATCGGTGACGATCTCGTCGCGTTCGCCAAGACGCTGCGTTCCGGGATCGACACGCTCGACTTCGCAGGTCGCCGACGCCTCGTCGAGCTTCTCATCGACCGTGTCGTCGTCACGGGCGACCACGTAGCCATCGAACATGTCATCCCCCTCTCCGGCCGTTTCGGCAATTTGCGACCGAACTGTCGAAGCGATCGCGGCGATTGAGATAGCCGGTTACGCGGGGGACACCACCGACCAAGCGGCGCAAGCGTGCGTGGCGCTCGGCGCACGGCTCGTGGCGCTGCTCTCGGGGCTGGCGCGGTAGCCCGGCTGCGGGCTGCGTCGCAGGCGGCGCGTCGTGTTCACGTCTTCCAGGGGCTTGGTCCGCGATCGCTCCAGGCATGGGCACCCCGATCGAGCAAGACGCCGACCTCGGTGGGCCGTGACAAAAGCGCGACGCTACACGGAAGGCGCCGGTCGAGAGCTGAGTCGTCGGGGCGCGCCGACGGCGGCGTTACCGCGCCAACCCGCTGAGCAGCGCCACCAACCGACCTGCCACCCGCACTGCGTTCCGCGCTGCCTCATCGCCGGCGTCGCCAGCAGCCGCCGCTATCTCAACGGCTGCCACGGCCTCGCAGGCTTCTCCTCGGGCGATGGCGAAGACGCGAGCCTTGTCCGCCCGCGACTTGCGCCCGGCGCCCTCTGCGGTGTTCAAGCACGCCGACTTGGCAGCCCGCATCGCTTGCTCCCGAAGCACCGCATCCCGGATCGCCGCCGCCCGTACCGCGGCGAGAAACTCCAAGCTCACCTGGTAGGCAACGAGTTTGTGGTGTGGAAGGGCAGCAGCGCGAGGGTCGTTGGGGTTGGTCATGCCCCTCACCGCGCAGGAAGTGTGACGGCGCCGTCATCCATACCTACTCAGTCTCGGCTCAACCTCACCAGGCGCCGGCGCACTTCGTGCGCGCCAAGGCGTGACCAGCCCCAACGAACCTCGCGCTGCTAACCCAAACAAGCGGTCGAGCGGCTAAGCAGCGGGCGAAAGGTCAGAGGTAGGAAAGGCAGAGGCCAAGGGGCAATCCTCTCGCCTTTCCTCATTTTCCTTCTCCCTGACCCTCTACCTCTCCCTGACCCTCTACCTCTCCCCGACCCTAGCCCATGCCCTTTCCCCGGACCCTCTAGTCCCTCTACCTCTCCCCAACCCTTCCCTCAGTACCCCACGCCGGCCTGGGACCGCGCGCCGGCTCTTCGACGGCGCGCTTCTTCCGCCTGTCGAAGAGGACGCTCGCAGCGATGAGCCCCATCACGAGCTGCACTGCCACCAGGATCACCTCGAAGGCACCGCCGCCCGCGTGCTTACCGAGGGCGTCGATGACGTCCTCGGTGCCCATGAAGCCTGGCGCGAGCTGAAGGAGACCCGGAACGATCATCGTCGCCGGCACGTGACCGGAGGCGCGCGCGTAGAGGTGCGCGACGCCGCCGAGGACGAACGCGGCGAGCGCAGGCGCCCCCTCTTCGTTGCCGAGCACCGACTTGGAGAGCGCTTGCGCGCCATATGCGAGGAGCGCCGCAAACACCATGACTGGCAGGTCGCGCAGCCGCGCCTGCAAACAGAAGGTGAGCGCGGCGCCGCCGACGACCAGGATGGCGAGCACCGTCGTCGCCCTCATCGGATCCGCGATACGGGATGGTGGTATCGGCGCGACGAACGACCAGAGCTTTACTGCCGCGATGATGCCGGCGCCCAAGAGCACGAATCGAAGTGCGCCGTACGCCAGTCGCGCCACGCCGGACTCCAGCGAAGCGTTGGCGAGCTCGTGCGCGCCGATCGCGATCACCATCGCCGGCACGAGCAGCGTCATCCCGCCGAACAGCGAGCGGGCGTAGTCGAACGGAGGAAAGAGCTGGGCGATCCCGAGCGTGAGCAGCGTGCCGACGAGGCCTGCCAGGAAGCTCTTCTGGAGATCGACCTGACGGTAGCGAATCGTCCCGAAGTGGATCACGCCCGCGGCGACGCCGACGAGGCCCGCTACGAACATCTCGAGGGCGCGACCCCCGACGCGCGCGGCGACGGCCGCGCTGTAGACGGCGTAAGCCGCGATCACGATGAGGTGCCGGTACATACCTCGCATCGAGGTGATCGACTTCAACCGTCGATGCGCCTCGGCGAGACCGATGCTGCGGTCTTCGACGTCGCGAGCGAGCTCGACCATGAGGCGCACGCGCTCGAGGCGCCAGTGCGCATCGAAGTCGATGCGTCGCACGGCCACCACGGAGCGCCCGGAACCTCGTGTCTCCATGGCGAGGCAGCCTTGGAAGAGCAGCGGGTCGACCGTGACGCCGAAGCGGCTCGCGATGGCGTCGAGGTGCGCCTCGATGATGTTCGACGGGAACTGCACGCCGTGCATCGCCTCGGCAAGATCGAGGAGGAACGCGGTGACGTCTTCCAGCGGCTCGGTGGCCATCGCTCGGGACATGGGCACCCCGATCGAAGATCGAGCAAGACACGGGCCTCGGTGGGCCGTGACAAAAGCGCGACGCAGTACGCAAGGCGCGGGTCGAGAGCTGAGTCGTCGTGGCGCGCCGACGACGCGGCACTAGCGCGACAGCCCGGTGAGCAACGCCACCAACCGACCTGCCACGCGCACTGCGTTCCGCGCTGCCTCATCGCCGGCGTCGCCAGCAGCCGCCGCTATTTCAACGGCTGCTACGGCTTCGCAGGCTTCTCCTCTGGCGATGGCGAACACGCGAGCCTTGTCCGCCCGCGACTTCCGCCCGGCGCCTTCTGCGGTGTTCAAGCACGCCGACTTGGCAGCCCGCATCGCTTGATCCCGAAGGTTGGCGTCACGAATCGCCGCCGCGCGTACGGCAGCGAACTCCAGGCTCACCTGGTAGGCAACGAGTTTGTGGTGCGGGAGGGCGGTAGCCTCGCGCTGCGAACCCAACAACTTGAAGGTCAGGTCCACCCATTTTCCTTGGGCAGGCAGAGGGGGGGAAGCAGAGGTCTCCCTCTCCCTGACCCTCTCCCTGACCTTCTCCCTGACCCTCTCCCTCTCCCTGCTCTTCTCCCTGACCCTCTACCTCGATGGGGCGTGACAAAACGATTCGAGGCGAGCTGCCCCGTGGGATAGCTCGCCTCGACGGATCGCTCGCTCTTCTGATCAGCGCTTCGAGTACTGGAAGCGCTTGCGGGCGCCCGGCTGACCGTACTTCTTGCGCTCCTTCTTGCGCGCGTCGCGCGTGAGGAAGCCGGCTCGCTTGAGCGGCGAGCGACGCTCGGCGTCGCCGGCGACGAGGGCGCGCGCGATGCCGTGCCGCATCGCCTCGGCCTGGGCCGAGTGACCGCCACCGGCGACCGTCGCGACGACGTCGTACTGATCGAGCACCTCGATCAGCTCGAGCGGCTGACGCATGATCATGCGCGAGGTCTCGCGCTCGAAGTACTCGTCCGCGGAGCGCTGGTTGACGGAGATCTGTCCGCTGCCCGGCTTGAGCCAAACACGAGCAACTGCGGTCTTGCGCTTACCGGTGGCGTAAATCGTCTGCACGGTCATGTTCGTCTTCGCCTGTTACTTCAAGAGCTCGGGCTTCTGCGCCGCGTGGGGGTGGTCAGGGCCGGCGTACACCTTGAGCTTGGTGATCAGCTGGCGGCCGAGGATGTTCTTCGGGAGCATGCCCTTCACGGCCTTGGTGATCGGCACCTCGGGCTTGCGGACGATGACCTTCTCGAACGTCTCTTGGCGGAAGCCGCCCGGCTCGCCGCTGTGACGCGAGTACGTCTTCTGCTCCGCCTTGCGGCCCGTGACCTTCACCTTGTCGGCGTTGACGACGACGACGAAGTCGCCGGTGTCGACGTGCGGCGTGAAGATGGGCTTGTTCTTCCCGCGCAGGATCGTCGCGATGCGGCTCGCGAGACGACCGAGGGGCTGGCCCGACGCGTCGACGACCCACCACTTTCGCTGATCGCGAACCTCAGCCGGTTTGGCCGAGAAGGACTTTTGCACGGGGGATTGAGAGGCGGTCATTGCGACGGGTCCGTCCACGAGCCGTAGCTCGGATGGCTGTTACGACGTTCAGGCGTCGGGACTTTCGAGGGGAAAGCGCCCGGCCGCCCCGCCCGCTTCGACAGCCCAAACCGCGGGCACCGAACCGGGAGCTAAAGGGGGCGCAGACTTACGCCCCTTTATCTAGTCTGTCAAGGAGGACTGCTTCCCTCGGGAGCGTCCTTTTTCGGCTCGTCCGCCTTCTTCCCGTCCTCGGGCTTCTTGGCGTCTTCGGCCTTCTTCGGGTCGTCCTTGGTGGGGTCGGCTTTCTCGGGCTCGGGGCCGTCGGCCTTCGAGTCTTCGATGACGCCCTTGGCGTCCTCGGCGCAGGTCCCCTCTGGGAAGCGCGTCAGGTAGTCGGCTGCGATCGCGGCGGCCTTGCGGCGTGCCTCGATGGTGTCCTTGGGGGCGTTGTCGAGCTGACGGCAGAGCACCGGCTCGGAAAGGCGCGACTGGAGGGCCTGAGCGCGGTACTTCGCCGCGAGCTCGGTCTGGCCCATGCGCTCGAGGGTCGGTGCAAGCTCGGCCGCGGCAGCGGACGCATTCGGATCCGAGGGGAACTCATCGGCGACGCGACGTCGCGACTGAACCCAGAGATCGATCTTCTTGTTGAAGCGAGCGACGTCGCCGAGCGCCATGATCTCGCTCGCGCTCTGTGAGCTCTTGATCGCCGGCGCGATACCGCCGCGCTCTTCGAGAATGCGATGTGCGTCCTCGAACTTGTCCTGATTGTAGAGGACCATCCAGCTCGGGGGCTCGGGCGCGGTGGGCGGCGTGATGACCGCAACCTCACCGTCGGGCGTCGTTACCGCAGGATCTTTGGAAGCGCGCTCGGGATCGTTGTGATCGCTCGTGTGCGGCGGCGTGTTGGCGACGACCTGATGCGGCGGCATGCGTGGATCGAGCGACGTGACCGCCGCTACGATCGGAACGCGCGATCGCTCGCCCCTGCGAACGACCTGACGGCCGGTAGGCGACACCACCTCGACCGAGCCGCGATCGACCGCGACGTCGACGTCGGCGTCGAGCCGAGAGAACGAAACGACGGAGCCTGCGGGCGCGAGCGTCAGCGCTTCACCGGCGACGATCGCGAACGACATGTCCGACGTGGACGCGTCGACCGAGGCGCGGCCACGAAGCAGATGCAGGCGAACGTTGCCGTCGCGTACTTCGACCACTTCCATCAGCGACTCGGGCTGCAGGACGAGGCGACCGCCACCGGGCAGCTGGAAGGTTTGCTGGCGCGTGCCCGCAGCGAAGACATCGGTGAGCCGCGCATCCAGCCGCTCGGCCTCCGGGTCGTCGGTCGTCGAGGTCGAGAGCTGGACGCTCCCCACGAAGAGGCCTGCGCCGAACACCCCGGCCAGGCATGCAGCCCAAAGGATGGTGCGGCTGCCGAACCGAACGCCGGTCGCCCGAGCCGGAACTGCCGGGCTGCCCTCTGGCAGGTCCCGTTGAACCTTGCGCCAAACCCGCTCGATACGGTCCGGATCCGCGTGGTCGCGGAGGTCTCGGGGATCGATGGCGGGTAGACGGCTCATGACGGTAAGCGGGCTTTCGGGGGGAGCTCTTCGCGCCCGGCACGGGGCGAAGCAGGCAGCTCGGTCGTGTCGAGCTCATGAACACCTGACGCACCAGGAGAGGCTGTCGAGCCCTCTTTGTCAGGACAATGCACGGATCCGGACGCCGCCGAGGCAGTGCTCGGCGTCTCATCAAAAAGACGCTCGGCGGCCACGAAATGGCTCTCCAAAAATCGCTGCGCGTGCGAGATCCTGCGTTTCACGGTCGCGAGTGACTTCTCGGTCAGGCGAGCCACCATTTCGAGCTCATGCCCCTCGACATAACGGAGGGTCCACGCGATCCGCTCGTCGGTCGGGAGGGTGCGAAGCAGCGCATAAATCTGAGCGAGCTGCGCGCGCGTGTGGGGGGAGGCCTGAGGGCTCGTCAGGCTGTCGAGGTCGACCGGGTCGGCCCCCCGGCCGAGGCCCAGGAGGTTCATCAGCCGCTGCCGGCGGAGCCGCGAGCGAACGGCAAAGACCACGATGGATCCGAGCCACGAACGGAAGGCGGCGGGCTCTTCGAGATCGGCGAGCCGGGAGAACGCCTTGATGAAGGCGTCGTGGACCACGTCCTCGACGTCGCGGGCCGACCCCTCGATGCGGGTCGCGAGCTGGATGGCAAAGGCCGCGTGGCGCCTGTAGAGCGCCTCGAGGGCGGAGCGGTCGCCCTGGCGGCCGAGGAGCACGAGCTTGTCGTCGGAAAGCTGCCCGACGCCCTCTTTGGTCGCCGTCGTCCGCTGGCGCCGCGGCCTCGCGTCGGCCAGGCTGGGCTCGGGCGTGCTCGGAGGTAGCGCCTCGGAGGGTGTCTGCTCGGCAGAGGCCGCGTCATCTCTTTGCCGGCCCGGCCGACCTGATCCTTCGACCAGGCGGAGATGGCTGGGTTTGGCTCGACTCGTCATGCGTGGCTCACGTGATGAAACCGGGACCCGACGGGCATTGTCACCGTAAGGGCCGGAACGGAAGGGAGCAGGCTACACGGTCTCGAGAGATGTCCTAGAGCTTTGGACGCTTCGCCACCGTAGAAGGGCTCAGCCGGCCCAGCCGTCCACCATCTTGTCCCGTTCATCCCCTGGCGGGGATGAACGGCGTAAGCACGAGGCATGGAGTTTGTTTTACCAACGCCGTTGCGAAAGAATCCTAACGGTATGGGCCGCGGAATCCTTTCGCGCCCTCGCCCCTCTGAAGGGGGTGGCGATGAATTGGCCGATGGTAGGCTGCATCAGGACTTTGGGCTAAGAGCGATCCAGGTTTCTTCGAGGGCATCGCAACACCCATGATCGAGCGCGATCCAGACAGCTCCGTCGAGAGCGTCCCGTCAGGGACGGTCATCGCGGGACGCTATCGCGTCGAGCGGCGCCTCGGAGTCGGCGGCATGGGTGAGGTCTACCTCGTCCACCACGTCCACACCGACGAGAAGTTCGCGATGAAGGTCTTGCTGTCGACCGTCATCTCGGACCAGACCGCCCTCGAGCGTTTCCGCCGCGAAGCGCGGACGCCAGCACGCATCGACAGCGAGCACGTCGTCCGCGTCACCGACGCCGACGTCGCCCCCGAGCTGAAGGGCGCCCCGTTCCTGGTCATGGAGTACCTCCGCGGCGACGACCTCGACGCGTACCTCGAGCGCAACGGGCCGATGCAGCCGCGCGACGTCGTGACCTTCCTCCGCCAGACGGCGCGCGCGCTCGACAAAGCCCACGCGCTCGGGATCGTCCACCGCGACCTGAAGCCCGAGAACATCTTCATCACGCAGCGCGAGGACGGGACCCCGCACGTCAAGGTGCTCGACTTCGGCATCGCGAAGTTCACGTCGGCGACCGGCGATCTGGTGCACAAGACCGCGACGTCACCGGGGCAGATCTACGGCACGCCGCTCTACATGTCGCCCGAGCAGGCGAAGGGCGAGTCCAAGCGGATCTCGCCGCAGACCGACATCTGGGCGCTCGGCCTCATCGCGAACCGCATGCTGTCGGGCAAGGACTACTGGGACGCCGAGACGCTCACGGCGCTCATCGCACAGGTCGTCTACGAGCCGATGCAGAAACCCTGCGAAAAGGGCTTCGACTTCGGACCGAAGTACGACGCCTGGTTCCTCCAGTGCTGCAACCGCGAGCCCGACTCGCGCTTCTCGACGGCGGGCGAAGCGGTCTTCAAGCTCGGGCAGGCGGTCGGGGTCATCGACGGCGATGCGCAGTACCAGCCGGGCGCGGCGTCGATGGTCTCTTCCGGTGAGGTCCCCGTCCCGGCGCTCTCGATGCGTGGCTCGGGGCCGAAGCCCCTGTCGCGCACCGAGCTGCAGTTGGCCCAGACCGGCGTCGCGGAGCCTCGGAAGAACGAGCGCGGCACGTTCCTCAAGGTAGCTGTCGCCGCCGTGGTCGTCGGCGTCGCCGTCGCGGCGCTCCTTTTCGGCATCGGGGCGTTCCGCGCGCCCGAGCGGGTCGCCGCGACGCCGTCGGCGGATCCGCGTCCCATGAACGAGCCGCAAGGCAAAGGGGTCCAATCGGCGGGAGCGGCGAGCGCCGTCGAGCCCAAGGTGGACCCCGTCCCCGAGACGAGCGCGTCGGCGGCACCGGCCGAGAGCGCCACGACCGCGCCGTCGGCGTCGGCCGCACCGACGGTCCCGTACCGTCCGCGCCACCCGAAGGGCCCGAGCACGACGACGCCCAAGGATCCCCCGAAGGATCCTCCGAAAGACCCCAAGGTTCCGAAGAGCGACAACCCGCTCGACACGCGAACCTGACCCCCCGAATTCGCTCCGCGAATTTTGCTCTCTGATTCGCGCACTGGACGTGCGCGAATTGCGCTCCGCGGGGCGATGGGGAGAAGATGCGTGTGACATGGCTCTTCGCTTCTGGGTCGCCGCGATCGCTCTCTTCTTGAGCTTCGCCACCGCGCGCACGGCGAACGCCGATCCCGCGGTCGCCGATCAGCTCTTCAAACAGGCGAAAGAGCTGCTCAAGGAAGGCAAGATCGCCGAGGCCTGCAAGCGCTTCCAGGAGAGCTTCGACACCGATCCCGCCGTCGGCTCGCTCATGAACCTCGCCGACTGCCTCGAGCGGGACGGCCGGATCGCGAGCGCCTACGGGAGGTGGGGCGAGGCCGTCGAGCTCACGCAGCGGCGCAAGGACGAACGAGTCGACTTCGCGCGGCAGCGGCGCGACGCGCTCAAGCCGAAGCTCTCGTTTCTGACGATCCAAGTCGCCGGCCAAGGCGAGGGGCTCTCGATCTACCGCGGCAACACCAAGCTCACCCAAGGCGCGTTCGGCATCGCGCTTCCCACCGATCCCGGCAACGCCGTCGTCCAGGTCGTGCGCGGCGATCAGGTCCTCTGGGAGCGCACGGTCGTGCTCAAGGAATCGGAGTCGGCGACCGTGCTCGTGGATCTCGGCGAGATCGTGCGAGTGAACCCGCCGCCGGTCAAGAAGCGCGTCGACAGCGCCGAGGGCGGTGGCGGCGCGGGCACCGAGAGCGACGTCGGCGCCTTCTGGGGGCCGCAGCGCGTCGCGGGCCTCGTTCTGATGAGCGTCGGGGTCGCAGGCGCGGCGGTCGGCTTCACGTTCGGTGGGCTGGCGTCCAGCAAGTCGGGTGACATCGACGCGGGCTGCACGCCGGCAAGCGGCTCGGACGAGACGCGATTTTGCACCGACTCCGGTCGCGCGGCGGTCGACGAGGCGAAGACGTTCGCCGACGTGAGCACCTACACGCTGGTGGCCAGCGGCGTGATCGCTGCCGTGGGAGTGACGGTCTTCGTGACAGCTCCGTCAGCAGCAACCGAGCTCGAGGATCGTGCGAGCGCTCCGATAAGGCGAATCGGCATCGCGCCGCTCGTCGGTCCTGGAGCCGCCGGGCTGTCGCTTCAAGGCGAGCTCTGGTGATGCGCATCGGGCGGGCCTCACGCCGCTTGGCTGCGAGAGCAGCGGCGGTGCTGTTGGTCGTCGCCGGCTGCGCTCAGATCCTCGGTCTGCCGGGCGACGACCAGCTCGAGACAGTCGCGACGGCGTTCTGCCGTTGCACCGACTTCGAGAGCGCTTGGCCCGGCGAGGACTGCAAGTCGCACGTCGAGGGCCGACTCGCCTCGGCGCCGGAAGAGGTCCGAAAGGCGTGGCTCGATCTGTTCTCCGAGAAGGAATGCAGAAAGTGCGAAAACGCCGAAGGGCGCGCGATTTGCGCCGGCTCGGCGCCCATCTGCGTCAACACGGGCGGCGCCTGCGGCGCGACCGGAGCGTGCTGCCTGGCCGACGGCGACGACGTCTACTGCGGCGCGCAAGGCGTCTGCGTCGAAGAGCCGGACGGCTGCCTCGAGTCGAACCAGCCGTGCACGCCGGGCGTGGACGTGTGCTGCGGTGAGGTCGGTCAGCTCGCGTCGTGCGCCGCTCCGGCGGGGGGAACACCGCGCTGCGTGGAGCGCTGCGATCCGGATGACCCTGCGAACTGCGGCGAGTGCTGCGTGGGCGTCAGCTTCGTGAGCCCGGTCGCGCCGCCCGAGTCTGTGTCGCTCTGCCTCAACCCGGAGAACGATTGCACGCGGTTCTGCAACCTCGCGGGACAAGGAGCGTGCGACCCGGACCGCGTTTGCGTACCGCAGCCGGTGATCTTCAGCGGTACGTCGGAGAAGGCGTGGCTGGAGACGTGCACCGCGCGCTGCGACACCGTGGGCACGGTGTGCGGCGGCGGATGCTGCGGCCGCTACACGAACAGCGAGGGCGAGGTCGCGCTTGCCTGCGTGCCCAACAAGTTCGCGTCGGTTGCGGCCTGCGCCCGCCTCTGCGACGCGTCGGGCCCCGACACGTGCGACTGCGGGAACGCCCCCTGTGCGTGCCAGCCTATGCCGCTGTTCGAAGGCGACCCGCTCGGCTTCGCGGTCGACCGCTGCATCGTGCAGTCGAGCTCCAGCAGCTCGACGACGACC
Organism: Polyangiaceae bacterium; assembly: GCA_041940405.1. Classification (GTDB taxonomy): domain Bacteria; phylum Myxococcota_A; class Polyangia; order Polyangiales; family Polyangiaceae; genus Xiheicaenibacterium. Next base: position 8,840 of record JBGTSH010000032.1, on the reverse strand, counting down.
ACGACCGTCAGCTCCACGACCTCCACCGGCGGCGGCGGCACCGGTGGCGACGGCGGTGCCGGCGGCTTCTAGTAGCAGCTAGCTACACGGCGGTGCAGAATTGACCGTTCCGGCAGCTGATTTGCCGTCGGGCGGCTCGGGCCTGGGCGTCGGATTGCGCGATTTCCGATGGACGGCGGCGGTCGGAACGTGATCAAAAATCAGGATGCTGCGTCGCCGAAACCGCCAGCGTGGGCTGTGGGAGGTGCTTCAGTTCGGGGACTTCGACCCAAATAAGCAGATGGACCCGCGCTTGCGGCGCATCGATGAGGTGCTCGATGACGAAGAGCTCGTCGAGAGCGTGTTCGCGGCGATGCGTGCGAGGTTCGAACACAGCACGACGCGCGGACGTCGCGGAACGCCCGTGGAAGTGGCGCTTCGCATGCTCGTTCTCAAGCACTTGAAAGACTGGAGCTACGAGCAGCTCGAGTGGGAAGTGAAGGGCAATCTCGTCTATCGGTACTTCTGCCGAATCGATGCCGGAAAGGTCCCCGATGCAAAGACGATGGTTCGACTCGGGCAGCTGCTCGACGGTGACGGGCTTCGCGCCGTGTTCGAACGCATCGTGATGCTCGGCGTGAAGGCTCGCGTAACTCGCGGCCGACGGATGCGCATCGACACGACGGTGGTCGAAACGCCGGTGCGATTTCCCAACGACGCTCGCCTCTGCGAGGACCTCACGCGTGGTATCTGTCGCGAGATCGAGCGCTTGCGGTCCTCGGGGGTGGCCGCACCTGCGGGCTTTCGCAACGTGCGCCGAAGCGTCAGACGCAGAGTGCGCGAGATCACCCAAGTCGCTCGACGACCCGTCTCGCGCGATGCGAAGCGAAGGGCAATGCAACGGCCATACGGGCGGCTGCTCGCCATCGCGCGCCGCACGATCCGACAAGCGCAAGAGGCGGTGAGTCGGGCGGGGCGAAAACGGAACCCGCTCTCAGGCCGTGCTCGGCGTGGTGTGCGAACACTCGAGCGACTCGTCGCGCTCGGCAAGTGCGTGGTGAAGCAGACCAAAGAACGCGTCTTCAAGGGCAACGCGAAGTCGAGCGAAAAGATCGTCAGCGTCTTCGAGCCGCACACAAGAATCCTCCGTCGGGGCAAGGCGGGCCGACCGACGGAGTTCGGCCAGGTCGTGAAAGTGCAAGAGGCGGAGGGCGGCCTCATCACCGACGTCGGCGTCGTCGACACCACCGACCACGCGCTACTCGTCCCTGCAGTTCGACGCCACGCAGAAGTGTTCGGACGGGTGCCCCGCGTGGTTGCCACTGACCGCGGCTTCTTCAAGACCGAGAACGTTCAGCGTATCGAGGCCATGGGCGTCGTTTGCGCGGCGGTTCCGAAACCGGGGTATCGATCGCCAAGCTGGCTCAAACGCGAGCGTCAGCGATCGTTCAGGAGAGCTCGGGCTTGGCGCGCCGGCGGTGAGGCTCGGATCGCCAGACTCAAGAACACCTTCGGAATGCGGCGCACCCGCTACAAAGGCGATCGCGGCGTCGCACGCTCCGCGCACTGGGCGGCCATCGCAAACAACCTGATGGCGATCGGAGCGGCGTAGTGACCCGAAACGAACGTGATGGGTCGCGATCGAGCCACCAGGCGCTCCACCGACGCTGGTGGCGAATGGCCGCAAAACTGCACTTCTGACCCGGAGCGGCGACTGCCAGCCGGTCGGAGCCGAGGCTTCAAGCTGAATTCTGCACCGCCGTGTAGCTAGCGATTCGCCTTGCGCATCGCCGCCTTCTCGATCGCTTCATCGAGGACGGTTCTGTCATATCCAACGATCGTCTTTCCATCGACGACGAAGGTGGGCATCGTCCCCGCCGGATTGAGCGACTCGAGGACCACCTTGTCCGTGGGGCTGGCCTCGACGTCGAGCTCGGTCAGCTGGTACCGGCGGGAGCGCAAGAAGGTCCGAGCCTGATCGCAGAGCGAGCAGTTCGACCGTGCGTACATCGTGACCTTCACGCCGCGCTTGAGACGCTCGACCTCTTCGTCCGAGAGCTCCTCGGGCGTCACCGTCGCCGTCGGCTCCGAAGTGGAAATGGACGGGAAGTCATCCGACCGCTTCGGCCGGGGCGCCGGGTCGGGTGTCGCCGCCGCCTGCGTGTTGTCGGCCGGGGGTGCGGGCTCGGTGGGCGGGGGCGGCTCGGATGTCGCGACGAGACCACTGATCTTTCGGGTCGCCCAGTAGCCGAGCGCCCCGACCGTGAGCACGGCCATGACGACCAGGAGGATGACCACCGGAAGATCGCTGCTGGTCTTGGCCTGGGTGGCGACCTCACCGCGCTTACAGATCACGCAGCGACCGTTCTCGTCGACGACGAGGCCGTGTGTGGCGCAGCGCCTCGCTTCCATGTCGGCTCCAATGTAGCCCACACCGGCACTGCCGGCGAAATTCAAGGCCGGCTGTCCGGCGCCCGGGTCGTGGGCCGCGGCGGTATGGTACGTGGTCGAAGACGGATGTCTGTCGCCGGACGACCCACGGGTTCTGACGGAGGCGGGTCCGGCGACCTTCCTTTCGCCGGCTACCTGCTCGAACGTCGTCTCGCCGTCGGCGGCATGTCCGAGGTGTTCCTTGCGCGTCCGCGCGAAGGCGGCCCGGCCGCGAAGCGCGTCGTCATCAAGCGCCTCTTGCCCGATCTGGTCGAGGACGACGCGCTGCGCGAAGCCTTCGAGCTCGAGGCGAAGCTCCACGCGAGCGTCCGCCACAAGAACGTCGTCTGCTTCCTCGAGTTCGGTCGCTACGCCGGCGAGCCGTTCATCGTCATGGAGCTCATCGAGGGCGTCGACCTCTCTCGGGTCATCCGTCGTTCGATCGCGGAGGAAAGGCCGCTCGAGCCCGGGATGTGCGTCTACGTGGCCCGAGAAATCTGCGCCGCCCTGTCGTGCGTCCACGCGGACCGCGGGGCCGACGACGAGCTCGCGCAGATCGTTCACCGCGACGTGACCCCGACGAACGTGCTCATTTCGATGCGCGGCGAGGTCAAGCTCGCCGACTTCGGCATTGCGCGCGTCCAAGGTCGCGACCCGAGCCTCGCTCTCAAAGGGAAGCTCGCGTACCTCGCGCCGGAGCAGGTGTCGGGTGACGAGTTCGATCATCGTGCCGATCTCTTCGCCGTCGCCGTGGTGCTCGCCGAGATGTTGCTCGGCGGTCCGCTCTTTCCGGGCGCGGGACAGCTCGCAGTGCTCCTGGCGATCCGCGACGCTCGAATCGATCGTCTCCGCGCAGCGCGCGATCGGCTGCCGCGCGGGCTCTTCGAGGTCCTCGAGCGAGCGCTCGCGCGACGCGCGGACGATCGCTATCCGTCGGCCCTCGACTTCTCGCTCGCGCTCGCGCCGTTCGAGCTTCCGTCGCGCGGCGCGGCGCGGGCCGCGCTCACCGGCTGGGTCGCGTACGCGGCAGATTCTGCTTCTGCCGCCCGCCGCCTCGAAGGAGCGGTGCTCGAGACGCGCGCCCTGATGGCGAAGCCGCGACCGACGCGGGAGGAAGCGCGGCCGTCGTCACCTCCCAGCGGTCGGGCGACCCTGCCTGAGGAGCCCGTAGGCTGCCGCCTCAAGCCCGTCGGCGGCGAGCCGCGCGAGATAGGTCTTCCGAAGGTGATCGAGATGCTCGTCACCGGCCAGCTCGGCGCGCTGGATCAGGTCGACTTGGGCGACGGCTTTCATCCGATATCGAAGATTGGGATGCTCGCGCGCTACCTGGCGCCGAACACCGCGACGACCAAGCGCCTCGAAGGTCCGGGCGTCCCCGACTTCTCCGGCACGGTGTCGATCGATGGCCTCTACGAAGCGCTCGGCTGGATCGCAAAGCGCGCCGAAACCGGCGTGCTCTTCGCCGAACAGGACACGCCCGACAAGCCGCGGGCCGAGCTCTACTTCGAAGCGGGCAAGCTCGTCTTGGCGACGTCCAGCGAGCCGAGCACGCTCCTCGGCGAGCACCTCCTCTCGCGGGGCGTGATCGATCGCGCGGAGCTCGACCTCGCCGTCCTGGTCATGCACCGCTACAACGGTCACCTCGGCGATACGGTCATCGCGCTGGGACTCGCCGAGCCGCTCGAGGTCTTTCAGGCCATCAAGAGCCAAGGCAAAGAGCGCGTCGCCGCGCTCTTCCGCTGGCCGTCGGGGAAGATCCACTTCTACCGAGGCGTCGAGCCGACGAGGAACGAGTTCCGGCTCGACCTGGACGTCCCGACATTGATGTTCTCTGGGCTCGCGGTAGCGCGGTCGGACGAGGACATGGCCGAGGCGTGGTCGCCGCGTATGGACGAAGAGCTCGCCGCGATGCGCCCGCTGCCCGAATGGGCACGCGGCCTGGGGTGGCCGGTAGCCATGCTCAAGACTTTGAAAGCATTGGGTGGCGGCCGGGCCGTGCGCGACGTGATCGAGAGCGTGGTGCCGCGCGGTGCAGCCGCCGCGGACGGGCGCTCCATTTCCGATACGGACGTGCTCCGCTGCCTCGAAATCGCCGAAGCTTTGGGGATCGTCGGACCGGCGTGAGCCAAGCGGCGAAAAAAATGCACCTTCGATCGTCCCCCCCGACCGGAGCGATTTCGGCGTTCGGCTATCCCGAAGCCATACCGAGTGATAAGACCTGGGTAACCATGAAGGGTCAGCCTCGTTCCAAGAGCCGTCGAGAGGACGTCGCCGAGGGCACGCTCACGACCGGCGAGATGGCGCGGCTCTCCAACACGACGTTGCGAACCGTGAGGTTCTACGAAGAAGCGGGCATCCTCGCTCCGATCGCGAGGACAGAGGGCGGTCATCGCGTCTTCGAGCGCCCGCAGCTCGAGCGTCTGATGCTCGTCGCCGACATGCGCGAGGCGGGCCTCTCCCTCGAAGAGATTCGCGAGCTGCTCGAGACCAAGCACAAGGCGCGGAGCGGCGGCGCGGCGGCCGAAGCGGCCTGCGAGATCCTCACGAAGTACGTGTCGGAGCTGAAATCGAAGATCGCGGTGCTGACCCGGCTCAAGGACGACCTCGAGCGCACAGCCGCGGCGACCGGCGCATGCAATGGCTGCGAGCAGCCCGATTTTCCGGACCATTGCGATCAGTGTGGTCGCGTCGCCAAACCCGATGCGCAGCCGCGCGGTATGCGCGTCTTGTGGTCGCTCTCGCGCAAGTGACCTTCTCTCGGGAAACCGGGGTGCGCCGGCGAGCACACGCTCGGGGTTCGAGTAGGATGAACGCATGGCGGACAGAGAGCGCGCCGCGCGCGCGGTCGACGATTTCCTCCGTGCGCTCGGGTACGACCTGAAGGGCGAGCTCGCGGGCACCGGTGCGCGCGTCGCCGACGCGTGGATCGACGAGCTCGTGTGCGGCGAGCGCGTCGACCCGCTGCGCCTCCTCGAGAACGGCTCGATCGATCTCGGGCCCGGCCCTCATGGCGCGGTGGTCCTCCGCGACATCCACGTCGCCACGATGTGCCCGCATCACCTCTTGCCCGCGCACGGCAAGGCGACCGTCGGGTACCTGCCCGGGCGGCGCGTCGCGGGCCTCGGCGTCGTGGCCGAGGTCGTGGACGTGCTGGCGCGACGGCTCACCCTGCAGGAGACGCTCGGGCGCGACATCGCTCGCGCGCTGCAAGACGGTCTGTTCGCCGAGGGCGCGTTCTGCAAGCTCGAGCTCGTGCACACCTGCTTCGCGCTCCGCGGCGAGAAGCAGCACGGCGCGCGTATCGAGACGCTGATGCTCCTCGGCCGCTTCGACGCCGACGCACGCGCGCTCGGCATCGCGCTGGCACACGGACAGGGTGCATGACGAAAGACGTCGCGGTCGTCACGGGCGCGGGTAGAGGCATCGGGCGCGCGACGGCCATCGCCTTCGCCAAGCGGGGCGCTTCGGTGGTCCTCATCGGGCGAACGGCCGCGCAGCTCCAAGAGGCATCGGCAGCGATCGCGGCGATCGGCGTCGAGGCGCTCGCGATCGTGTGCGACGTCGCCGACGCCGACGCGGTCGGCCGCGCCGCGAAGCAGGCCCTCGACTACCTCGGAGCGCCGACTGCGGTGGTGAACGCCGCCGGCATCGTGCAACGCGGCCCCAACGTCGAGAGCACCGATCCCGCGGACTGGGACCGGGTGATCGCGGTCAACCTCCGCGGACCGTTCCTCGTGTCGCGCGCGTTCCTTCCGGCGATGCGCGAGCGCGGGCGCGGGCGTTTCATCCACGTGGCGAGCATCTCGTCGACGATCGGTTGTCCCGGCAACGCGTCGTACGCGGCGTCGAAGTGGGGGCTCGTCGGCTTCTCGAAGAGCTTGGCGGAAGAGCTTCGAGGCACCGGGCTCGCGTCGATCGCGGTCCTTCCGGGGTCTGTCGACACCGACATGCTCAAAGGAAGCGGGTTTCCGCCTCAGATGTCCCCCGAGGAAGTTGCGTCGACGATCGTCCACCTCGCCCTCGACGCTCCAGCCGCGATGAACGCTTCGGCCGTCGAGCTCTTCGGCCCCTGACGGTCGTCCTGCTACATTTCGGGAGGTGTCCAGCCCCTCGCCTGCTGAAGAGAGGGCGGCCTCGATGATCGGCCGCGTCCTCTCCGACAGGTATCGAATCGACGCGATCGTCGCGACCGGCTCGATGGGCGCGGTGTACCGCGGTTTTCACCTGAAGACCCGCAAAGCGGTGGCCCTGAAGATCCTTCACCCCGAGGTCGAGGGCTTCCCGGAGCTGGTGGCTCGCTTCGAGCGCGAGGCGGTCGCTGGCGCGCACATCGAGCACCCGAACGTCGCGTCCGCGAGCGACATGGGCACGTTCGACGACGGATCCTACTTCCTCGTCCTGGAGCTCGTCCGCGGCCGCACGCTGCGCGAGCTCATCGATCGCGATGGCCCGCTCAAGCCACTTCGAGCGCTCGCGATCGCCAAACAGATAGCCGCCGGGCTGGGCGCCGCCCACGCGCGCGGCATCGTTCATCGCGATCTCAAGCCCCTCAACATCATGGTCACCGATGGACCGAGCGAGCAGGTGAAGATCATCGACTTCGGGCTCGCTCGCATCCCCGTCGACAGCGTCGCACCGATGGCCGGAGAGGATCCGACGGCGCGGGTGAGCACCCCGGGGGTGGTGTTCGGTACCGTCGCCTACATGGCGCCGGAAGTCGTCGCGGGCATGGACGCGGTCGACGAGCGCTCGGACCTCTATTCGCTCGGTCTCATCCTCTACGAGATGCTGACCAGGGAGCACCCCTTCGATCCGGGCCCCTTCCACGAGGTCATCGCACAGCATCGCGACAGGCCGCCGCCGCCGCTCCGCGAACGCAACCCGGCCGCGAACGTTCCTCCTGCGGTCGAGGCGATGGTCATGCGCCTCTTGGCGAAGGAGCCGGAGCAACGGTACCCCGACACCGCTGCGCTCATCGAGGCGCTCGATGCCGGCTCGCCCGCCATGGACGAGACATCGAGCCCGCGTGCGTTCGCGCGCGGTCCGGTCTCGGTGGCGCCGTCACGGCGTAATGTCGCGATGGTCGGCGTCGTCGCGCTGCTCGTGGTGGGGATCGGAATCATCGCCGTCGCGCTCTTCCGGGGAAGCGATCGGGAGACCGACGCTGTCGCCGTCCCGCCTGCACCCTCCGAGAGCAGCGCCGAGCAAGCGGCTCTGCCGCCACCCAAGGATCTCGCTGCCGAGCTTCGTGCCGAGCTCGTCGCCGCCGCCGCGAAGGACGAGAGTGACAGCGCCGAGGCCAGCTCGATCCTCGTCGCGCTCGCGGACGCAGATCCCAAGGCGCTGCAGAGCGCGGACATCCGCGCCGCGGCTACCAAGCTCGCGACGCGCATCGGAAGCCAGGGCGGTGACGAGGCGACGCAATCCTTCTACGCCCTCGCCTACCGGTTCGGGCCCGAAGGGCTCGACGTACTCTACGACGTCAGCGTCGATGCGCAGCACCAGCGCGCAGCGCGCAGAGCCAGCGCCATCCTCGAGGTCCAGACGCGCACCGGCCGGCCGTCGGCGGCGCTCCGCATCGTGCTCGAGATCAAGCGCGCCGCGTGCAAACAGAAGCCGCTGCTCTTCGCGCGCGCCGCGGCCGAAGGCGACGCACGCGCGCTCCCGGTCCTCGAAGCCCTTCAGCCGCCCGCGTGCGATCCCGACGGCGGCGCATGCTGCTTCCGGCGCCACGTGGGGCTGGAGAAGACGATCGACTCGCTGCGACAGCGGTTCCCGGAAAAAAAATAGCCTTCTCGGTCTCCCGGGTCCCACGGTCCCGGGACTCTGGGAATCGCTTTCTTGAGTCCCGAGGTCCCGGGACTCTGGGAATGCCACTTTTGGACCTAGAAGATCCACACCTTGCGGGGCGGGCGCTCGGAGAGGGTGATCGTCGCCGGTGCGTCGACGACCTTGTGTCGCGGGTCGATCGCTGTGCTCACCACGGATTCGGCGAAGGGCACGACGACCTGGACCTCGTTCATCGTCGGTGCGAGCCCGAAGTCGGCGACCGCCGTGGTCGACGTCGTCGCACCCACGAGATCGACCTCGACCGCGCACGGGAACGCGCCGTCGGGGCCCGGCGCCTGGGTCACGGTGACGATGACATTACCGTTACCATCGGGAGCGGTCTCGACGCTGAACGTTGGATACGTCGGCGCCCCGGTGCCCATGACCCAGGTGTCGAAGTACACAGCGAGGTCCTCGCCGCTGGCCGTCTCGAGCGCGACGCGGAGCTCGTCGACCGACTTTGCGCCCTCGCCCTGGAGGAACGAGGCGATTCCCTCGAGCACGGCGGCGCGTCCAATCAGCGGCTCGAGCTGCACGAACAGCAGCATCGGCCCGGGACCGTACACGTCGCCGTAGAACTCGTGGACCGGGGGCGGCGGCTC
>JBGTSH010000031.1:0-48142 GCA_041940405.1 Polyangiaceae bacterium | reverse complement strand
ATGCCGACGCAGGCGCCGATCGGATCGACGTCCGCATCCCGCGAGGTGACCGCGATCTTGCTGCGAGCGCCCGCGTCGCGCGCGACGGCGACGATGCGGACGATGCCCTCGTAGATCTCGGGAACCTCGGCCTCGAACAGCTTCTCGACCAGGCGCGGATCGGCGCGGGAGAGAATGACCTGCGGGCCACGCGCCTCGCGGTCGATGTCTTTGACGTACGCGACGATGCGATCGCCGGGACGGTAGGTCTCACGCGGGGTCTGCTCGCGGAACGGCAGCACACCCTCGGTCCGACCGATGTCGACGATGATGTTGTTGCCCTTCTCGAAGCGGCGAACGATGCCGCGGATGAGCTCGCCCTTCTTGTCCTTGTACTCTTCGAAGATCAGGTCGCGCTCGGCGTCGCGAACACGCTGCAGGAGCACCTGCTTCGCCGTCTGCGCCGCGATGCGGCCGAAGGTCGTGCGCGCCTGCTTCAGCTTGAGCAGATCGCCGTACTCCTTGTCCTGATCGGCGGCCTTGCGCGCATCTTCGGGGCGCCAGAACACCTGAAAGCCGAGCTCTTCGCCCAGCTGCGCGTCGAGCTTGCGCTTCTCGACCTCGGTCACCTCGATCTGGCGCTCCGGGTCTTCGACCTGCTCGACCACGGTCATGTATTGGAAGAGGTCGACCTGGCCGTTGTCCTCGTTGTAACGCGCTTCGAGCTCGCGGTTCGGACCGAACACGCTTTGCGCGGCCTTGAGGATGGCCGCCTCGATCGTCTCGACGAGGATCTTCCTGTCGATGCCCTTTTCCTTGGCCACCTGCTCGAGGATGAGGCCGAGGTTGGTCTCGGAGACGATGTTGGACGAAGCCGCTTTCATGATGACACTCCTTAGACACCCTTCTGTGAAACCCGGCGCTTGTCCTTCTTCGACTTCGCCGCCCCGCCACCAGGTCGTGATGCACCCGCGGTCGGGAGCTCGTAGACGAGGTGTGCCGCCGTCACCGTTTCGAACGGGACGACGATGACTTTGTTGTCGACGCGCATCGTGAGCCGGAGCTCGGCCGCATCGGCGCCCGACACCGCCTCGATGGTTCCGCGCAGCAGCTTCTGACCGTCCGATGCGGGACGCGACAGCTTCACCTTCGCGAGGAAACCCACGAACCGCCGGAAGTCGTTCTCGTCGTAGAGCTCGCGCTCCAGCCCAGGCGAGCTCACCTCGAGGCTGTAGGCTCCGGGCACCACGTCTTCGTTCTCATCGAGCGCACGCGAGATGTCGCGCGACAGCTCGGCGCAATCATCGAGCGACACCCCCCAGCCCGAGGTCCCGGTCGGGTCCTCTTTCCCGGTCGTGCTCTTGCGCTCGATCGTGACGCGCATCGTGCGTCCGAACCACGCGACGTCCACCAGATCGACTCGATGCGCGACACAAAGCGGGGCCACGAGAGCGCGAACGCGCTCGAGCACCGGGTCGCTGTGAGTCGAGATCTTGGGCATACGTGTGCTTCAGAGGCCAGAAAGACCAAAAGCCGGACCCGAAACGGGAACCCGGCTTGCGGATCCACCTGACTTCCGGGGGCTACTTAGTCCAAAGCCTCGGAGCCCGCAAGGATGATGCCCCCCCCGGGCCCGCACCCGGCGCCGGGGATGCCCCCCCTCGCCCGGCCGCGTGTGCGCCCGGGCTGTCCCCCCCCAACGCGGCTCCGCCCCCCCGCGCGCTGGGGCGCGTTCGTCGCGCGCGCGGGGGGGACGGGGGCGTCTCGGCGCCGGCTGGGTGTGGCAAGCGGCCCCAGGGGTTCACGCCGCCGCCATCACCCACGAACGAGGCCGTGGGGGACGTTCGACCGCGATGCTGCCGCCATCACCGACGAACGAGACCGTGGGGGACGTTCGGACGCGATGCTGCCGCCATCACCGACGAACGAGGCCGTGGGGGACGTTCGACCGCGATGCCGCCGCCATCACCCACGAACGAGGCCGTGGGGGACGTTCGACCGCGATGCCGCCGCGGCTCGACCAGGCCCTCGCCACCGCCACCGCACCGGCCACCCGCACCGCACCCCGTGCCCGCGCCCGGCGGCGCCGCGAAGTCATCTCGGCTGGCTGTCTCAGAACCGGTCATCCGGGGGCGGTGGCCCACTCATCCCCCTCTGTCCGCAACGTTTTGTTTCATTGAGACGCGTTGCCCCCGAACCGACTCAGAATCCGACCCCCTCGTATCCAAAGGTCAGTCGTGATCCGACGACTCTGGTGGGCACTCGCCTTCTCCTTTCTTCCTGCTGCATGCGGCGCCGACCCCGAGGGTCCGGGCGCTGGTGCAGGTGGCGCCGGGCCGGCCGACCCCGATGGCGGTGGGGGCGGCGATGCTGGCGGAGGCGCAGCGGGTGGCGGCGTCGTCGCGCCTTGGACCTCGGGGAGCGCGAAGTACGCCCCGGCTTGGCAGTCGCAGATCACGTGCACCGGCTCGGTGAGCTCGCGGCTCGGCGAGGTGTTCGTCCACCAGGGCGACGCGCTCCTCGCCGGGACGCTCGACGGCGACTGCTCGGTGTTCGGCGGCGCCGGGACCGCTGCCGGCAGCGAAGCCGTGATCGCCGCTCGCCTCGGCGGCGGAAACGGCTCCACCGTTTGGACGCGCGCCGACGTCGTCGACGGCCTCTTCGGCTTCGGCTCCGCAGGCATCGGCGCCGGCGGGCTCGTCATCCATGGCGGCTTCGATCAGCCGTTCACGCCCGAAGGCGGCGCGCTGCTCGAGCCCGTCGCGTTCACCGATCACAGCCCGGCGTTCACGACGTTTCTCATCACGTTGAATACTGACGGTGCTGTCACCTTTTCGAGCGCGCTCGCGGTCGAGCACATCGGCGCCAACTTCGACGTCGAGCCAAACGGCACGATCGCCGCCGTCGCGGGATCGTACGAGACCGACTTCGGCAGCGGCCCCTACGCCGCCGAGCTCTCCAAGCATCCGATCGCGCAGCTCGACGAAACCGGAAGCGAGGTCTGGAGCGGGATCGTCGGCGCCGACTTCCCGGCGCTCTTCTTCGCTCACGAGGTCGCGCTCAGCGCCAACCGACGCACACTGCTGACCGCTTCGCTGCTCGGTGCGATGACCTTCGGCGATGACGCGATCGCGACGACCGACAAGAGCTCTCCCGTCATCGCGATCTTCGATGAAGCCGGCCAGCCCGTTCGCGCGCTCGCCTTGCAAGCTTCGGACGAGGGCTGCGATCTGCATCCCCTCGCCCTCTCCGACGGTTCTTTCATCGTATCCGGAGCATCATGTTGGGGGACGCTCGACGTCGACTCCACGATCGTCGGGACGGCGGCAACGCCGCTCGCGGTCGTCTTCCGCCTCTCGAACGCAGGCGACATCCAATGGGTCCGCACGTTCCAGGGCGCGATCGATCGCATGCACGTCACCGAGAGCGCGTCCGGGCTCGTCCTCGCCGGTAGCTTTCACGAGACCGTCGACCTCGGCGACGGACCGCTCACCTCCGCCGGCCGCGCCGACATCTTCCTCGCCGGCCTCGATCCCGTCGGCGCCACGCTCTGGTCGCAGCGCATGGGCGACGAGTGGGACGATTCCATCGAAGGCATCGCTTCGCTCGACGGCGATCTGATCGTCACGTCGATCTCTTCGCTCGATCCTCAGGCGGCGCCCGCGGGTGAGGGCTTCACGCTCCTCAACGTCGCGAGGCTGAGCCCTTGATCCCGCATTCAAGCCTCGCTGCAGATTCCTGCCGTGCAATGCTCGTTCGGATTACCGCTGACCGGATGGCGGAAGCCAGCGCAGTCGGCATCAGAGTCGCAGCGAAACCCGCAGAAGTAGCTGCCCGGCGTATCGTGAATGCACACCGATCCGCAGTCACAAGCGTCCAGGGTTGGACCGCAGAATCCGATGCTCGTGCAAACGTCAGCACCGCCCGTCGAGCTCGACGAAGAGGAAGCTGACCCAGACGGTGACGTGCAGCTATTCGTGTTTCCCCGACCGTCGGCCGTGGGGCCATCGCCGCAGTTGATTCCTTCGGATGGGGCGAGCGTGCGGCAGTAACACGACTCTGGATAGTTCTCGTCCATGCAACACCCGAACCGCAAACCTTCGAGTGCCGAGCCATCGCATCCCGGCGACGGCTCGCCGCCGACAGGACACTGATCGACATCGACCTGCCGGTACCGGCAGCTGCACTGGCTGCGATCGGCCTCGACGCAGCATACCCAGGTGGCGGCCTCCTCCCCGCAGCCCAGGTATGACAGGCAGCAGACCAACGTGATGAGCGCCCAACTACTCGATGCTCTCGTCATGACCCGCCTTTCTGGAAAAGCCCGCTTCAGGGAACGCACGCGGTAGGGGCGTCGTATTCGGCCTGGCACTCCTCGGTGCTCGAGCATCCTTTCCACACGCAGGCGCCGTCGACGCAGTCGAAGTCCGATTCCTGCCGTAGCGGCGACGCGCTTGCGCAATCGGAGGGCGACCCACAGCCGCTCACGCAGACGGGCACGACAGCATTCGGGGCCGCGGGCGAACCGGCGGGAACGCACACGAACTCGTCTGGGCACTCTCCCGGTCGGCAGCCCATGTACTCGCAGAGGCCGTCGACACACGCATAATTGTCGACGTCGTGGGCGGGCACGCCCGGGGCGATGACGCAGTCGACCGGCACCGAGCAGATCGCGAAGCAATCGGGGACGGAGTGCTTGTATCCCCATTCGTCGACGGAGCGTGTGACGCACGTCCGATCGGGGCCGCAATCGGAGCTTGCACATCCGTGCCAGACGCAAAGGCCGTCGGTGCAAGCGAAGTTCTTGGCTTCCATAGAAGCGAATCCCGGCACCTCGCAGTCGGTCGAGTCGCTGCACGTGTTCCGGCACCGCGGCACGGACGGTTCCGGCTCGGCAGCCGCTCCCCCGTGACCACCATCCCCCTGGCGGTTGCCTCCAGCGCCATCAATCCCGCTCTCGACCTCACAACCGAAGGCGTTCATCATCAACGTCGCGCACGGCACCACCCAGGCTCTTCTCATCACTTCCTCCGGCACAACCCAAGCAGGAGGTATGCCGCGATGACGGCACCGTCACTCCCGCAAGATGCTCCGCACGGCCCGCTCACCCGGCTGCCTGGGACATGTCCCAGCTCGCAGCGGGAGCCGACGATTTCCGAGCCCGGCTCGCCCGCGTCCTCCGCTAGCGTAGGCAGATGCGTCACCCACGACTGACCGGGAGTGCCGGAGTCCTCGCCCTCTTCCTGGGACCGGGGTGCGGCGCCATCGCGGTGCTCGAAGAAGGCACCGGTGGCGCCGGCGGCTCGACCAGCACGAACGGGTCGGCGGGCACAAAAGGATCGAGCGCCGTCACCAGCAGCGCCACCAAGTCTTCTTCCCAAACCGGGATGCCCGATCTCTGCCACGCGTCCGCGGGCACCGCGTGCGACCCCGGGACGTTCCCGCAGTGCAGCCCCGAACAGGTCTCCGGCATTCCCTGCTGTTACATCACCAAGACCTGCGGCCCCTTGGGCGTCGGCTGGGAGTTCGCGGCGTGCACCGACGACTGCGCCCAGAACTGCGAGCTGATCCAAAACCCCGAACATTGCCCAGCCGTGCCGTGGTGCATCCTCGGCCCCAACGGGTGCGAGCTTGCGCCGCCGCCGCCGTGAGCTTCCTCACTGCGAGCAGAACCCGGAGTCCCTGTGCGCCGGGTACCGATAGAGGATCGACAGGCACATCTCGGCATTCGAGCTCGTGCCCCAGTTCACGACGTCGGATGTGTCATTCACGAACGTGCACGCCGTGGTGATCTTGTCGCCGGCGCGCACGTCGATCGGACCGACGGGGTGAATCACTTGGCTGTCGAAAGAGAAGTCGTCGTCGTGGATGACGGTTTCGACGCCATCGACCTCGACGGCTGTCCGCATATGCCTGCCGAGCTGATGCATGTGCGGGAACATCGCGAATACGGTGAACGATGACTGCGCCGTGCATGATGCAGCCTCAATCGTCTGCTGGTTCGGCGGCAACGTCAGCTCCAGCGGACCGGGAGCGTAGACGTCCGCTTCGTGCTCGACGTCCGCGGCGTCCACCTCGACGATCTCGATCCCCGACGTTCCCCTGAGGGTGGTCCCGGATGAATTGAGCAAGTGCAGCTCGAGCACCAGCGTAGTGCCCGCTTCGAGCTTCAAGCCCACGCCGGGAGGAAACTCGAGCGCATTGCTTCCCAGCCCGGAGCCGTACACCGTCTCTTTGGCGCCTAGATAGGTGGTCGTCAGCGTCGTGTGGTGCGTCCCGGCGGGCGCGATCGGCCGAATGGCGCCGACGTAGACGTCTCGGTCGAGCGTGAGCGTGTGCTTGTCACTGGTGTTCTCGCTAAAAGGCTCGAGCTCCCAGTCGCCGGTGATCAGCTGCGTGTACGTGCTGGAGCCGCCGCGTCCGCCCTGTGGACCACTCAGAAGGGCTTCCGTTTCTGCGTCGTCGCATGCACCCGCCATCACCGCGATGCCCGCGGCCAGCGCGAAGCTCAGGTCGCTGCGGCTCATGGCATCACCCGAAAGAACGGAGGGCCGTTGTAGTGCCAGAGCTGCACGCCGAATGGCACCCCCGCGTCGTCGCGCCAGAAGCGTACGTACTGCCCGGTGGCCGTCTTGAAGTTGTCTGGATACCACAGTTGCTCGAAGGAGACCGCCTGTGGCGCGATGCCCGGCACACTCGCCGACCCCAAAATCTCGGTGGGCTCGTTCGGGTCCCAGGTCACCTGCAACGTGCGAGGCCCAGAGCCTTTGAAGCCGATTGCGTCGACATAGGTTCCAGCAAGCGTCTCCAATGACGCCGGATCTTGGACCTCTTGCGCGAAGTAAAGGTCGACCGCAGGGTCCACGCCATAGATCTTCGAGAGCTCGATCCCGGCCTTCTCGGTGACGAATATATCGGCGTTGATCATGACGATCACCGCCAGCTTTCGATCCGGATAGAGAAAGAGGATTTGGTTGAAGCCGGCGGTCGTGCCGCCACCACGAAACTGCATTCCCTCGCCAATGGGAGCGTTGCGCCAAGCGCCCGTCATGTAAGTGCTATAGTCGTTGGTCCAGAAGCTCGGGCCCTGCTCAGCGCCGAGCGCCGCGAACGTTGCTGGCTCCAGGATAGGCGATCCATCGCCCGTAAGGAACTCTGCCAACTTCACATAGTCACGGATGCTGCCGCGGTAGCCATAGGACGCGTAGTGGTTCGGACAGTCGTACAAAGCACCATCCTCGCCATAGGTTTGATAGCCGAGCGAGTGATCGCCGGCCTGCGCTTTCGCGAGATCGAATGTCCCGCCCATCCCCAACGGGCCGAGCACGCGCGTCGCGATCACGTCCGCGAACGGTTGCTGATCCACGGTCTCGAGCAAGAGCGCAGCAAGCTCGATGTTCTGGCGATCCTCCCAATCCATCATCGTTCCCGGCGGCGCCTCAATCGCTGGATCGATCGAATTTGCGAACGCCTCTGCGAGCCCGGTGCATGTCCCTTCCTGTGGCTGCGAGTCAGACGCCGACGTGTACATGCTGCTGTGGGTGAGAAGATGGTGCAGCGTGATGTCGTCGGCGTACTCCGCGCCAGTCTCTACGCTGAGCGACAAGAGGTTCGTGATCGGATCGGTGAGCGAGAGCTTCCCCTCCTCGACCGCGTCGAGCGCAGCAATGCTCGTCAGGATGATGGGCATGTAGGGCAGCCCGAACAGCGTGTCGGGCGTGATGGGATCGCAGACTCCTGCCTGCTTCGTTCCCATGACGCCGAGGTTCACGAGCTTGCCGTCTTGAACCACCGCGATTGCGCCGCCAGGAATGCCTTCCGTCTCGAGCGTTTCTCGCAAGACGCCGAGCGCTAGGGAGAACTGGGGGTCATCCGACTCCGTGCCCGTGCACGTCGGCCCGACGGTGATCCCTCCTCCGGCCCCGCCAGGGCCAGGACCACCCCCGCCTGCGTTTGCTGCGCCATCGTCTCCGCAGGCCGCCGACGCGACAGCCAATAGAGCGGCTCCTCCCCAAACGAGCTTGCCCATCATTGCCTCCGACGCAGCCTCAAGCAGCTGTCATGCCATCGAATGCGTCTCCAGATCGCGGTGCGACGTGGGTCTCACGCGATGCCCCACCTGCCTGGGACGTAGTCTGAGACACCGTCGTCGAACGGAGTGGCTCACGGGGTTCCCCCGAGCCTCGGAGCAGCCGCCGTGAGCAAGACATAGGTGCCCGTGTCGGCCAAGACCAAGATGTCCCCAAGTCCATCGCCGTCGACATCGGCAGAACGCATGGCTCTCGCATCGGTCATTGCGTGTTGCGCAGTGCCCTCCGTAGAGAGGACCAACACCGAAGAGTCGGTGAGAACCGCGAACCGCCCGGGCCCGGTGGCACTTGGGCTTCGTGCGACAGCAACGACGTCCAGCACTTGCTCGCCCAGCGGCAACGCAGCCCAAAGCGCGGCGGGGCCGAGCCCGGACGGTCCACCCGGCGCTATCTCGACCCTGCCCGAGCGCGCAACCACTAGGTCGTCACTCCCATCGCCGTCGACGTCCGCAAGCGCGATCCTTGCGCCGCTCGGGCCATCCGCCAACGTGAACGGCTGCGCCTCGAACCGAAGCCGGCCAGAGCTCGATACCTGTCCCAGCGCGAGCCGTGTCGGCACAGCCCCTGCGCAAACAGCCTCGCCCCAAAGACCGACTGCCTCGTCACGACCATCGCCTTCGACGTCGCCAACGGAAAACCGCACGCAGTCGAAGTAGAGGCTCGGATCGTCGAACCCCGAACCCAGCTCCTGCCCCGTCGGCGTCGGCGCAAAGGCGGCATCCTCAGCACCCGGCACCCACCATGCCCGGGGCCCCGCCAGCGATCCAAAAAGGAGAAGGTCGTCATATTCGTTTTCACCATTCCCGAAGCGCCCGCTGAGCGCGTGCTCGGCGCGCGCATTCGCGGACTCCGCAAAATAGGGCGAGCTCAACGCTTGGGTGCCGTTCGCGAAGAGCACCCCCACGGCAAGCTCGCCGTCGGTTGTCCGAGTAGAGAGGACGACGTCATCGAAGCCATTCGGTACCGGCCAACCGGGGTACCGAAAGTCTCCGAGCTCCATGTGCTCGATGGCATGAAATCCAGCCTGCCTTACGGGCTCCGTAGGCCAATCGAGAGGCTGCCCGAACATCACACTCAGCGCATCATCGGCAGGCGAGCCTGCCGGCGCCCGCTCCACCAACACGATGTCGGTTGCCGCCAGTCCCTGTAACGAGCCGGCACGCAGCCCGCTGACGCCGAGCTTGGTGACGTACGGCGCGCGCCGCACAAACGTCGAACCCCCGTTCTCGGAGCGGAGCACGTCCACGCGAGGCTGCCCGGCGCTGATCGCAACGACATCGCTGTCGTCGTCGCCATCGATATCGGTCACGCGCGCGGCCGTCCAAGGGTAGAGCGTGTCGCGCCACGCGACCTGCTCCATCGCGTCGGGGCGCGCCAGAAAGATGCCATTGGGGCTCACGTAGTCGGCAATGTCGTCGCCATCCAGATCGCCCGCAGCGATCGGCCACGCTTGGAGCAGGCCAGGAAAGCCATCTACGACGGTGGACTGAGACGCGAGCAGCTTGAAGCGCGTGTCGAGGTAGGGATCCGCGAAATGACCTGCCCCATCACCGCGCACGACCACGACCCCGGCGATCTTCGAAGTGAGCCCTTTTACGCTGACGACCAGATCCGAGTCGCCGTCGCCGTCGGCGTCGGCGGTGTGGGCGCCCAGATCGATCGTCAACGCGGTCGCTCGTTCGGTGCAATGCTCGCACAGACGCGGGGCGCTGACGTCGATTTCGAGCGGCAGAGGCGAGGAGCCGTCGATGTTGCCCGGTTCGTGTGTCCCACTGAGCACGTCCTGACGCATGCCGAAGACTTTCACGGTGCTCGCAGCCGCAAATCCGATCGCAATCTCATCGCTACCGTTGAGGTCGAAGTCGGCGAGCGCGATGCGCTCGCCTATGTCATCCAATCGGTGGAGGGCGTCGACCATGTGGCAACCACTCAACCCAGCATCGGTGTTGATACACGCGCCAAGCGCGGGCCCCAGAACGTCGATATCCTCATAGAAGATGAAGTTTACGTTCCGGTCATCGAGTGGCGGGTAGCGGACCTTGAGGATGATCAGCTTGTCAGCTCCCCTGGAATCGTAGGAGGCGTAAGCTACTTGCTGCGGCGGTCCCTCAGCCTGCCCACGCCACACCGAGAACCCGAGCTCTGTCGGCAGCACGATATCCCCGAACGCATCGCTGTCCAGCCGACCGACCGCAACGTCGCCGGTGACCGGCAAGGTGGGCGTCACGAACGCATCGATGAATGCACCACTCGCATCGCTTCTCATCACCTCGATGCGATCGCCGAAGGCGCCCACGAGATCGACCCGGCCATCGCCGTCGAAGTCGACAGGCGCAAAGCTGACCGGTGCCCAGTCGGGTGCGCTCGCCCCCGGAACGAGCGTCGGCCCGGCTCGCCGGCAGACGCCGCCTTTCCCGCAATCCCAGCCCCGTGGGCACCTCGCTTCGGCCGTGCAGACATAGGAGCAAGGGGCGTTGCTGGCGCGGTCCCCGCATGCCGTCTGCTCTCCGAGCGACGTGTCGACGTGCACGTCGCAGTCCTCGTCGACCTCGAGAACTTCGTTGCCGCAGATACCTTCGGGCAGCGCTGACATGTCGACGCAGCCGGCAAGGGGGAGCAGCAAGGCGAGGTTCCGGGATCGGGCCACGATCATCCGCCGGATGCTATCCAAATCCTGCTCCGTAATCAGGGTGCGGTAACGCAGCCAGCACCAGGAGGGCGCCAGAGGGCATTCGAACGTCATCCGGTGTTCCCCCGCGTGCTGCGTGCAGGCGTCGTACCATACGTCCGCCATCCCCTGCTGCGGCCTCCGGCGCTGCTTGCTGTTCGTCGGCGTGCCTGAGACACGTCCCAGACATCGGCTCGTGCCCTCCGGTCGACTCGGGCCTCGTTCGGCTCCTCTCTCGCGGCCGGGACGGTCCCACGCGTTGCTTGCGGATCGATTGACCGCGATTCAGCGTCGATGTGCGGGGCGGATGAGGTAGCGCAACGGCACGGTTGCTGCTGTAGCGCGCGCTCGGAGGCTGAGCATGCTGCGATCTGTTGCTGTGAGAGTCGGCGTGAGGGGGCGTCTGCAGCTCGGGCTGTTTGCATCGCTGCTCGCAGGCGCCGGCTGCGACTTGACCGTTGCCGCGGGCGGTCATGGTGGACAAGGGGACGACGCCACCACCCCGTCGGTGGCGGCGAGCAGCTCCAGCGCGAGCCCCGGCACGGGTGGTGAGGGAGGGACCGCGGGCGAGGGCGGCGGATGCGGCGAAGCTCCTGACGCGAGCACATGCAACCTCCCGATCGCGGCCACGCAGCATTACACATGCGACGACTTCTACGGGTTCGACAGCGCCACCGGCCGGTGCGAGCACGTCGTGGGCTGTCCGAAGAACGCCAACTCGTTCGAGACGTTGCACGAGTGCTACGCCACGTGCGCGCCGTGCCTGAGCTTCACTTGCGATCTTCTCCCGTGTCGACCGGATCAAATCTGCACGTTCGTGGCACCCGAGCTCATAGAATGCGCTTGTCCGCAGGGGATGGGAGATTGCGGCGGTGAGTGCGTTCCCCTCGACACCGATTCGAACTGCGGCGGCTGCGGCGTGAACTGCAACCCGGAAGCAACCGGGCGTTCATGCGAAGCCGGGCTGTGCCGCTGCCCCGACGACACGATCCCAAACCTGTTCACGGACTCGCAAAATTGCGGCAGCTGTGGACATGTCTGCACGCAGGGCACGGCGTGCGACGCAGGAAGCTGCTCTCTTTCGCCCAGCGCTTGCGGCGGCTGCAGCGGGGCATGCACCTACGGGCGATGTGTCGTCGCCCTGGCGGAGAATCAGAACGCGCCGGTTGCCGTCGACCTCGACGCAACGAGCGTCTATTGGACGACCGGCGACGGAAAGGTGATGAAGGCACCCCTCGACGGCGGCGCCGCCACCACGCTGTTCGACGACGGCGGTATCAGCGTCCCCCAAGGGCTCGCAGTCGACGCAACCAACGTCTACTGGGCGGCTGCGGGGGCGGTGAAGAGTGTCCCGCTGGGTGGGGGCCAAGCGACGACGCTCGCAACGGGTAGCGACGCGACGGCCGTCGCCGTCGACGGGACACACGTCTACTGGACGGCCGGGAGCGCAATCATGAAGGTGCCCGTCGGCGGTGGTGCAGCGACGACGCTTGCGACTGGGCAGAGCGCTTCTGCCATAGCGATCGACACCACGAGCGTGTATTGGCCGAACGTCGCGGAGGGGACGATCATGAAGGTCTCCCTTGCCGGCGGCGCCCCCACGACGCTGGCAAGCGGCCAAACCGACCCGATAGCCATCGCGGTGGACGCGACCCGAGTCTACTGGACGACGCAATCGAACGTGATGAGCGTGCCGATCGGCGGGGGAACGCTCGTCGTGCTCGCAGCCAATCAGCCGCGCCCCATGGCGATCACGGTCGATGCGACGAGCGTCTACTTCGGCAACAATCAGACGCAGGTCATCATGAAGGTTCCGCTCGGCGGAGGCACCCCGGTACCGCTCGCCGATGAAGGACCTATCTGGTGGTTGGCGCTCGCCGTCGACGACACGAGCCTCTATTGGGCCGACAACGTCAGCGGCTTCGGGAAAGTGAAGAAGGTCACGCCGAAGTGAGGTTCACGGGCACTCCGCCCTTCACCGATACGCCTCGGGATCGATCCCGAACCTCGCGATCCATCGCTTGATCTGCGTTCGGTCCTTCCCCATTGCACGCGCAACGCCATTGATGCTCCCCGCATGCTCGGTGAAAAGCGCACCGAGTCGCTGCTTCAACGCAACGTCCTCGGCCGAAAGCTGGCTCGATGGTGTCGGCTTGGAAACGGGCGCCTCGGCCTCTCTCTCGCGTGCAGGCTCACGCATTCTCTCAGGCAACTGCGCGAGGGTAATGACGTCGTCCCGCGCGAGGGCGAGGCTCGCGCGGAGGGCTTGCTCGAGCTCGCGAACGTTGCACGGAAAATCGTAGGTCGCGAAGGCGCGGGCGGCGGCGGGCTGAAGGGCGATGCGCTCGGCCCGGTCAGGAGCGATTCGTCGGATCAACGTGGCGATCAGATCGCCGAGATCGCCGCAGCGGTCTCGCAATGGGGGCAAGCGAGCGCTGTAGCCCTCGAGCCGCGCCAAGAGGTCGCTCCGGAAACGACCGGCTTCGCACTCCGCTCGGAGATCGCGATGCGTCGCGGCCACAACGCGAATGTCGACTTTGGTCGTGACGGTTTCGCCGACACCCGTGACCTCACGCTCCTGGAGGACGCGCAGGAGCGCTGCTTGCGAGGTCAGCGGCAGATCGCCGATCTCGTCGAGGAACAGGGTCCCCTTGTCGGCGCTACGTACGAGCCCGACCCTGCTCTCGGTGGCTCCGGAGAACGCGCCTTGACGATGTCCGAACAACTCGGCCTCGACGAGGTCGCGCGGAAGCGCACCGCAATTCACGGCGACGAAGCGACCCTTGCGCCCAGAGAGACCGTGAACGGCCCGCGCCGCGACCTCTTTGCCGGTCCCGGTCTCGCCCAGAAGCAAAACGGGGACGTCGGCGGACGCCACGGCGGCGAGATCCGCGTAGGACCGAGCCAGGGACGGAGACAGCGTCGTCAGGCCCGGTGCGATCGTCACCGGTGCGGCGAGGTCGTTCGCCTCGCTCCCTTCCTCTTCTTCGTGAAAGAGAAAGAGCGTCTCACCGAGTTCGATCAGATCGCCGTCCGCCAGCCGGGCGCTCTTCACCGCAGCCCCTCCGACGCGCGAGCCGTTCTTCGAGCCCAGATCTTCGAAGGCCCATCCGGTCGCGAGGCGCGCAAGGCGCCCATGGCGCGTCGACATGCGACCGTCAGGCACTTCGACAGCGAGGGCTTTGGTACCGGCGTCGCGTATCGTGGCTCGCTCGCCGCCGCGACCGATCTGGACTTCATCCAGATCCCGCAGTGCCCATCGTGCGCCGCTCGCGAGCGGCCTGCGGTACTCGAGCACCAGGGTCAGCCAAACCGAGCGCGACGTGCGAGTGCTTGCCTCACGGGTCGCGGTGGCGGTGGCCGATGCCTTGGCCATCTCAGGGTCCTCCGAATGGATTCTCGGGGGCCTCGGGATCCGGCTCCGGCAGCCGGTCCGCAGCGCGCGGTCGAGCGCCTTGGATGCGCTGCGGCGGTGCGGATGCAGCAGGAGCGCTGGTCGACGCTTCGGCAACAGGGACGTTGCCGCTCGCGCGCGGGCTGGATGCGGACGTGGGCGCGGAAGCCTCCGTCGGGTTCGGCGCCGACAGCACGGGAACCGAAGCCGCCGCCGACGGAGCTGCCTCACGCTCCGGCTCACCCCGGCGGAACATGACCGCACCGGCGACCACAAGGAGCGAAACTCCAGCCGCCGCGCCAACCAGCGCACGTGTCGAGCGCGGAGATGCAGCGCCCGCGATCTGGTCGACCACGGCGCCGAGATCCGTCGGGCGATGCTCGGGATTCTTCGCAAGCAGGCCGAGAACGACCGAATCGAGCCGCGGAGAGAGCGTGGGCTTCACCGAAGAGAGGCGCTCGGGCTCGTTCGAAGTGTGCTTGAGCATCAGGTCGACGGCGTCGCTCCCGGCGAAAGCGGGCTGGCCGGCGAGCATCTCGTAGGCGAGAAGACCGAAGGCGTAGACGTCCGCACGCGAGTCGACGGCTTCGCCGCGACATTGCTCCGGAGACATGTACCGCGGGGTGCCGATCGATCGCCGCTCCGGAGCGACGTCCGCCTCGCCCTCGATGAGCTCCGCGATTCCGAAGTCGATGAGCTTCGGCACCCACTCGCCGTTTCGGCGCTCGAGCACGACGTTGGCCGGCTTGAGATCGCGGTGCGCGACGCCGCTCGCATGGACCGCATCCAGCGCCTGAGCGATTCCGCGCAGGATGGGGAGCGCCTCGGTGATCGACAGGGCGCCGCGCTCGCGCAGGTGCTCGGCGAGGGTCGGCCCTTCGATGAGATCCATGACCTGAAAGTGACGGCCATCCTCGAGTTTGCCGTACGTGAGGACGTCGACGATGTTGGGATGTCGGAGCTTGGCGACGAGCCGCGCCTCGCGCAGAAATGCCGCGACGCGATCCTCGGAGGCCGCGTGATCCCGCAGCACCTTGATCGCTGCGCGCCGACCAATCACCGCGTGGACTCCTGCATACACGGTGCCAAACGTGCCGCGACCGAGGATCCGATCGATCACGAAATCGCCGGCGCGATCGCCTTCCGACAGTGCAACCTCCGGGACGATGGCGACCTCGCCCGTAGAGGTAGCCGGCTCGTTGTCGGCCACGATCCTTGCCGGATCCGTAGCCTCGATCGTCTCGGCTGCAGACCGCCCCATGCTCGCGCCGAGCATACACGGCCGTACCCAGGCCGCGAAGCGCTGCCGAAGCCTTAGAAGGTCCCGTACCAGGCAAAGGCGGCGCCCTGCGGCGCGGCCCCTTCGGGCTCGTTTGGTGTGGGATTGTCCAATGCGAAGAGCAGGGTGCCGGTCAGGCCCGAGACGCCGGCGGCGCCGAAGCTCACCCCCGAGAGCGTTCGCGTCAGGTCTCGCCGCTCCAGCGCTTCGTTGGAGCGGTCGCGCTCGGTCGGCGTGAGGGCGCGTCCGCGTGTCGTTCCGGAGCGCGCATCGACGGCCTGACTCTCGGCGTCGGCCGCGACGCCGGCCAGCACTGCGCCGGCGATGAGGAAGGCCCCCGAGCTGGCGAAGGTCGCGTACGCTGCAATGCGCATGCGGCTGGCCGAGAGCTCGGCTTCGACGGCGTGCTCCTCACCCGGGCCCACGTCGACAGTCCGCTCGTAGAGGTCGTGGCCGGACGCGCTCACCGCGACCGTATGACGCCCCGGCGCCAAGCTGATGCGAGCGCTGGCCGGAAGCACCCCGCGGTGCCGCCCGTTGATCCAGACCGTGGCGTCATCGATGGTGGCTCGCACTCGAAGCGAGCCGGGCAGCGGCTCCAGATCGATCGGGACGATGGCGAGCTTGCCCTCGCTCGCGATGACGTCCAGCACCCGATCGACGTGCCCCACCGCGGTCACCCGAATGCGGTGGAGCCCGGGCGTGACGCCTTGCACCACCGGAACGTCTCCGGCGGGTCCGCCGTCGATCGAAGCCGAGGCCTTCGGGGTCGTCGAGGCCACGAGGATCTCGGTGCCTCTCGTCGCACGCGGCGTGGGCCCATCCTGGCCGCCGCCCCCCGGCTGCCCGTCCTCGGGCGCAACGGCCGCACCGCGGCTCGCCAAGATGACTGCAATGTTATTCAAATGGGTAACTGCGTGCGCCCGCCGCCCTCCGCTCGGCTGCTCCACCAGGTACCGTTTGTAGAGCTCCCGCGCCTTCTGCAGCCAAACCACCTCTTCGTTCTCGAAGTAATGGCGGCGGTATGCCTGCGCGATCGAGAACGTGATGCCCGGGTCCGGGTGCAGCTTTTGCGCGCCCTCGTAGGCTCCGGCAGCCGCGAGGTACTTCCCGGCTGCGTAGGCTTGATCCCCGGCGGCGAACATCCGCGCGGCTTCGGCCTTCGCGTCCTTCGGCGCGATCGTCTCGTCCTGTGCGTGCGCACCGACCGGAAGCAGCAAGCTCAGGACGACAGCGAACAACGCGACGGCTCTCATGGCGCTTCGCCTCCATCCTCACACGGCCGGGCACGCCGGGACCAGGCACCACGCGTGCCGCACCCGAGGTCTCTCTTCAGCGTGGAGCGCGTCGTGGAAGCGGCGGTGGGGATGTCCCGGACCTGTCCGGGGCTTGCCTCGGACGAGGACAGGACCGGCCCGACAGCATGCCCCGTCGACGAGCTGCTACGCTGCGGTCGTGACGCCCGCCGTAACCGCTCGCCTGAGCCCCGAGGAATTCCTGACTTGGGATCGCGACCAGGCCGAGCGGCACGTCTATGTGCGCGGCGAGATCTTCGCCATGGCGGGCGGCTCACCGAGACACAGCGCGTTCGCGGCACGCACGATCGCGCGCATCACGGGTGGGCTACGCGCTGCCGAGTGCAACGTCTACACGAGTGATCTCCGCCTGGGTCTGTCCGAGGACCAATTCGTCTACGCCGACGTCGCGGTCGTCAGCGGGCCGATGACGCTCCTACCCGCCACCACGGACGTCGTCACCAACCCCACGGTCATCGTCGAAGTGCTCTCGCGAAGCACCGAGGCCTACGATCGCGGGGAAAAGCAGGCCGCCTATCTCGCGCTGCCGTCGGTGCGAGAGTTGGTCCTCATCGCCAACGAGAGCCGAGAGTGGAGGTCTACTCTCGACGAGAAGACGGGAGCTTCCACTTTATGGTCCATGGGCCGGGCGGGACCGTTCCGCTGGAGACCATCGACGTCGCGCTCGACGTCGATGGTATGTACGCCGGGGTGTTCGATCTGCCGGGTGAGTGACCGCATCCTCCGCGTCGCGCTCCGGCAGCTCCGGGTCGTTGCGCTTCGTCGGCTCGACCTGCTTCGAGGATCTCGAGGATCGCACCACCCTTGCTGCAGCGTGATCTCCGAGATCACCGAGCGAGCGACTCGCAGATCGGTCGGTCTGCCGGGCACTCGTCCGCGATCACCACATCGTCGATCCAGTAGACGTCGCTCTCACGTCCTCCGAAGCTCGAGTTCGGGTTCGACACCAAGCCGAGTCGCGTGAAGCCTTCGCCTGTGGTTCGCATCAAGCCCGGATGCTCTGCGGCGAGCGCGGCTTGATCGCCCCAGACGTGCCACTCCTCCAAGGGCTCACCTACGTGGAGCGCGTCGCCGTGAATGTCGTAGAGGACGACGTCGTTCACCGACCACGCGATCGCGCCGTCGAAGCCTCCGGGGGTGCCGAGGTCGACGTAGATCTCGTAGCGATTCCACCCGCCGGCGAGCGACGCGGTGGGGACCGTCAGACTCGAGAGGTTGCGTCCGATCGTGAGGGAGCCGGAGTCGTTCTCGACCCAGTGCCACTCGGGTCGTATCCCGAGGCTGTCGTCGCCCGCGCGGTACTGACCGAAGTCGGGCATCGACGCTTGGTAGAACGAATCGTTGGGATCATGCGGCGTGTGGAAGTTGGAAAACCGCACGAAGTGACCTTGTGAGCCACGCACAGGCATGCACGGGCCGTCGTAGAAGATGAAGTCGCTCGGGTAGTAGACCCACCACGACGCGTAGTAGCGCTCGAGATCGAAAGCCTGGGTGCTCACCACCTGCGGGTAGTTCTCGAAGCAGTTGTTCCCCTCGCCATTGCACGAGGACGGTCCGCACGCCGGATCTCGGAAGTCGACGCGCAGCGACTGTGCGCCGGTGCGTACCCGCGACGGGTCGGTCTCGATCGAAGCGGGGCCCTCGATGATCCATGCGCCGTCGCCCGACTCCCAGCCCTCTTCGAGCACTGGATCGGGAATCGAAGCGCCGCCTCCCCCGCCCTGCATCATCGATCCGGAGGTCGCCGGCGTCGTCGCGCCCGTGGCGGTCCCGGTCGACGCCGAAGGCCCGCCCGTCGTGCTGCTTGCGCCGCCGCCACCACCATCGCCCGGCGACGACCCGTCATCGGAGCATCCCGCGATGAACGCGCAAAACGTGGTCATCCAAACGAGCGGTCTCGAGCGCAGAAAAAGAGAGTGCACGAAGCTGCCTCCGGAAGGTGCGATCTACGAGGACCGCTCCGCACCCCATAGCAATCGGCGGTCCACACCCGAACCGCCTCGCAGAGACCAGGAAGGACGTTCACCCCCGATGGGCCACTCATCCCATGCTCGACGAGACCCAAGCGGACGTTCGCAGCCGATGACACACCCGTCAGCGCCCAACGAGACGTGGTGGGACGTTCGCAGCCGATGACACCCTCATCCGCGCTCGACGAGACCCAGCGGGACGTTCGCAGCCGATGACACCCTCATCCGCGCTCAACGAGACATGACGGCGCGCTACCGGACGAGCGCCGCCCGCACGAGCGCCACCGCGTCGTCCAACCGCGCGAGCACCAGGTCCGCCGGCAGCCGCATCACGCGCCAACCGGCCTGCCCCAGCTCCCGGTCCCGCCGCGCGTCGCGAGCACCGCGATCCGCGTGGCACCCACCGTCGAGTTCAACAACGAGCCGCACACCCGGCGCTGCAAAGTCGGCGATGAACCGCCCAATCACGTACTGACGCCGAAACGTGACCCCAAGCTGGCCGGCGTTGAGCCGCGACCACAAGAGCCGCTCCGACGACGTGGGCGCATGCCGCATTGCGGCAGCGCGTTGAGCGAGAACGAAGCGAGAGGGAAATGCCATGGTGAGCTCCTCGGCCGGGCCGGAGGGCTGGGCGACGCCGCCCCTTCGCGAAACCTCCATGCCACGCCCCGCGACCTCCGGATTCCGTCAACCGCTCCCTAACAAAACGGTCACTCTCGACCGCGGGGGCGTGGCATGGACCGTCGCCTTCAGGCGGCGCCCAGCCCTCCGGCCGGGCCGAGGTCCGCCAGCCATTCCCCCGCTTCAGCTCCACTCGCCGCGCCGCGAGCTCGTTACCGCGCCGCTTCCCCGTTATCCGATGGCGGGAGCCGGGCGACCGCGCGATGGCGGGAGCGAAGCGACCGCGCGAGGTCTCCCCCACGCGCGCGACGAGCGCGAGCGAAGCGAGCGCGTCCCGCGCGAAGCGCGGGCGGAGCGGCGTTTGGGGGAGACCGCCCGCCCGTAGGCGCGGAGCGCCGAGGACGGGCGAGTGGGGGCACCACCTAAGCCCGCATCGGCATCGGCACGACGTCGACGTGAAGCGTCTCTTGGAAGGCCGTGATCTCTTTCAAACAGGCTTCGGTGGGGCGGCCGGAGACGCGGAGCTTGGTGCACGTCGCGCGGGCGCCGTCGAAGACGGTGTTCGATATCTCTTCGATGTTGATGCCGTGACGCTTGAGGACGGCGAGGGTGTTGGCAAGGGCGCCGACCTTGTCCAGCTGGCGGAGTACGACGACGTAGCGCGCGGGCGAGGCGGCGCAGACGTTGACGACGTTGGGGACGTTCTCTTCGGTGAGGAACGACCTGACGACGCGGGCGATGTCTTCTGCGATCGCGCGGTGGGCCTGGCGGGTGGAGCCGGCGATGCGCGGGGTGCAGATGGCGCCGGGGAGCTTGGCGATCTCGGTCTGGAAGTCGGCCGACGCGACGCGGGGCTCGTTCGGGAAGACGTCGAAGCCGATCCGGAGGCCCTTCTTGGGGGCGAGCTCGAGAAGCGCGGGGACGTCGAATAGATCGGCGCGTGCCGCGTTGATGACGATGGCGCCCTGCGGGAGGGACTCGAGGACGCCGCGTGACACGATCCCCTTGGTCTGAGGAACGAGCGGCAGATGGACGGTGAAGACGTCGCTCATCGCGGCGAGGCGCTCGAGCGTGGGGGCATAGGCGACCTCCATCTTTTGGGCCTTGGCGGCGGTGAGAGACCGCGAAAAGACATGCGGCTTCATGCCGAAGGCGCGGCTTCGATCGAGGACCTCTCTGCCGACGGCGCCGAGGCCGGCGATCCCGATGTGCCGTCCGGTGAGGCCCCACTCCCCCGAGAACTTTCCGCGCTCCCAGCGGCCCGCGGACAGATCGGCGTGCGCCTCGAGGATGCGACGGTCGAGCGCGATGACGAGGCCCATGACCAGCTCGGCCACGCTGGCGGCGTTGCGGCCCGGACAGTTCGCGACGTAGATGCCTCGCTCGCTCGCCGACTCGACGTCGATGTTGCCGGTGCCACCGCCAGCGCGCACGATGAGGTTGAGCTCGCGCGCTCCTTCGATGGCGGCCTTGGTGACCTCAGTCCCGCGAACGACCAGGATTCCGACGCCGGCGAGGGCGGCGGGCAAGGTGTCCTTCGTGAGGGAGGGATCGGAAACGATTTCGACCCCGAGGACGCGTAGCTCTTCAAGAGGCTGGGCGTCGATCGGATCGGCGATGAGCAAGCGCATGACGGGCCCCAAGGTAGCAGAGTGGGCGCTGGTTTTCGCCTTTCTGGTGGGCTGCTCGAGCGAGCCTCACATGTCGGTCTGGCCCAAGCTGGGCGACTACGCCGAGCGGCCCGATCTCGACGCCAAGCTCTCGGCGATCGACGCCGAGGCCAAGGCCGCGAAGCTCGAGCTCGTCCGCGAGGTCGAGACCAAGGGAGAGGGCGGAACGGTCTACGTCGTTCGCTCGTACCGCGGCGTCGACACGCTCGACCGTCCCACGTGGGCCTGCCGCGTGGCGAGCCCGTTCGGCGTCATCATGGCGCTCGGACCGGACGCCGCCGACGCCCGCGAGCCCCACGAGGCCGTCTTCGAGATCGAAGCGGGCGCGAGCCGGCTGTTCGCTTCACCCGGACAGCTTGTTCCCGGGGGCGATCCCGAGCTCTTGCTGAAGAACGCACGCGGAGAGCTCGCCGTGTGGCGGCTCTCGGCGCGCGGAGCTACCGAGATCCGGATCGAGCTCGCCTCGCCGCCCGTGCGCCTCGTCGATCTCTCGAACGGCGAGCTGGGCCTCGCCGCCATCGTCACCGCGCCTCCCGAGCGCGAGCGACCGCTGGCGCTCCTGCGCGTCGCTGCGTTCGATGGCGCAGGCTTCACGGAGCGCGCTCCCGCAGCGCGCCGGTTCCACGAAGAAGAGCGCGAGCAAGCAAACGTCGTCCCGGAGACCGAGACGGCCGAGGCTCGGCTCGATCGCCGCACGCGTCGCGCGTTTCACGCGATCCTCGCCGGCGAGAAGAAGAAGGACGTCGCCGACGCGTTCTCCCGCGACGACGTTGCTCCGGAGCTGCGCGGCGCGATGCGAGATCGCGCCGCGTGGCTCGAGAAGCTCTAGTTTCCGCCCGCGCCGCCTGCGCCGCCCGCGCCACCGGCGCCACCGGCACCACCGGCACCGCCGCTACCACCGGTACCGCCGCCGCCGCCGCCCTCGTTGCCGTCGGTCTGGCAGATGCCGACACCGAGGTCGCCGAAGAAGATGCCCTTTGCGCAGGTGCCCGGCGCGCAGTCGCTGTCCTCGCAGCAGAACTTGGTGCATTCGGAGAGGACGCACGTGAGACCCGGCGCGCACCAAACGTTGGTGTTGCCTTCGGCGACCGGACACGCCTGGCATACGGTGAGCTCGTTCGGCGGACCGAAGCACTCGAACTTCCCGGTGCCGTAGTTCATGTCGCACGCTTCGCCGTTCGCGACGTTGCACGGCGTCTGCGTCACCGGGTTGCAGTCGTGGACGCCGCCGCTGGCGACGCACGCGCCTCTTTCGGGCAGCGCAGCCGGCGCGCTGCACTCGCCGCCGTCGTACGTTCCGAAGCAATCCTCGGCGCAGCCTGCGCCAGCGCACTCTTCGAGCTCCATGCTCCAGAGCCCACCGGATGCCTCGAGCTCGACACAGCAGGTGGCTTCGAGACAACCCCCGCACGTCGCCCCCCAGTATTGGCCGTCGCACATCATCATGGCGCTGGTCACGGTGGCGGTGACGCCTACCGTCGCCTTGGTCGTTGCGGAGACGGTCGTGGCGGTCGTCGTTTCGGCGGGAGCGCCACCGGACCCGGTGTCATCTCCACAGGCGAGGGGCGCCAAGGCGAAGAGGAAGCCAGAGCCAAGCACCCAAAGCGACGCGTTCTTCATTCCGGAACGGTAGCCCGGGAACGCCACGATTCACACCCGCCAGCGCGGGTTCCTAACGCCGTCGCCGGTGGCGACAGGACCGTCAACATGCGCACGAGGGGCCGGCCGGACCAAAAATTCCCAAGAAAATCCGATCCGGCAGGTTGTGCACGAACCTTGCTTTTGCTCAGGGGGTCGTCGTCGCCTCATCACGAACAGGAGCTGACATGCACAAGGGACTTCTGGTTTCCGCCTTGCTCGCGACCTTCCTCGCCGCCCCCGTGGCGATGGCCGATCGCACCGAGTCGGACCAACACTCGTCGAGACGCAGCAAAGCCATCAAGGAGCAGGTCCTCGACAAGCAGCGCGAGGGCACGAAGGCGTCGCGCGCGACCACCGCTCGCGGCGGCAACGACTTCAACAAACTCCAGGATCGCGTGCGCCCCCGCGGCGAGATGTACGGCGATCAGGCGACCCGCGGCTCCTCGTCGCGCGGCGCGGCCACCGTCGCCCGCAACAACAGCGGCACGGCCGCCGTCAACACGCCGGCCGAGGTTCGCGCGATGAAGCGCATGATCAACCCGATGTACGGCGCGTACCGCACGTCGCAGGCGTCCGAGGGTACGGACTCGTACGGCGGCGAGAGCATGGTCCCGAACGGCAAGGCTGCCGGGTCGAAGAACATGAGCGCCAGCGGCTCGGTCAACACCCCGCGCGAGATCAAGGGAATGCTCGCGATGGTCGCCGGCAACCACGGCGCCGCCGCAGCAGGCGGCGGGACCGACTCGTACGGTGGCAAGAGCATGCGCCACGCGTTCGACAAGTCGCACCGCCCGAAGACCGGCGTTCACTTCCAGAACGAGCGCGGCGAAGTGACGAAGTCGCTCGCAGGCTTCTCGAACACGGCGCAGAAGAGCAAGGCGCGCGAGCGCGCCAACGCGATCGTCAAGGCCAAGATCGAAGCAGCGAAGTCGAAGTAAACCGTTCGCCCTCCTCCCCCCTCACGAAGTGAGGGGGGTCGGGGGGGTGAATCCACAGGGACGGACGCTTCAGTCCAGAACGGTGGGCGGAGCGATGCTGGGCATCTCGAAGGCCTGCTTGAACGTGAACGTGAAGTGGCCGGGGAAGATGCTTGTCACGCCGACCTCGGGATCGAGCTCGGTCGGCAATCCCCAGTCGAAGCGCAGCACGCTTCGATCGAGCTGAGGAAACACGACGCGCGCGCCGACGCCGGCGCTCTGTCGGAGCTCGATAGGGTCGCCGCTATCGTACGCGACGCCCGCGTCGAAGAACGCGACGCCTCCGACCTGCACCGTCAGGATCTCGAATGGCGACGACCGAAGCTCGAGGTTGTAGGCGATGATGTTCTCGCCGCGGTAGGCGCCTGAGGGGTAGCCGCGTAGGCGCGTGTCACCGCCGATGGTCGAGCGCCGGTTGAGAAAGTTCTCGAATCGCTGCCGGGTGTAGCCGTCGACGACGAGCCGGCCGAACCCCATGCGGGGCGTCACGATCCTGGCGCCCGCGAGGAGGTTCGCGTCGTAGACGCGCTCGGGGGCGGCCTCGACAACGCCCTGGGCGTAGCCGCGCGCGAGCCCGTCGCCCATCGCGACGCTGTAGGACGCCCCCGCTGCGCCGCCGGCGTACGAGCGCGACGACGCCAGCTCTTCGAGCACCGGGTATGCCTTGAGGTAGAGGTCGTGGCCGAGCCGGTAGTCCTCTTGAAGGCCGAGGGTGTTGAAGTCGACGAAGCTCTTGAAGGTCGTCGAATAGCTCGCGTAGCCGAGGAATGGGTAGACGCGCTTGTCGCTCACCGGAAGGATCGTGCTCTCGAACTCGTCGACCACCGCGGCCGAGAAGCGGTTCTTGTTCCGCATCCGGTACACGGCGCGGCTCGCTTCGGCGCCGAAGCCGACATCGTGCTTGATCACCGACCCGAACGATCGGGTAACCGCGAAGCGCGCGGCGATCTCCTCGGTGTCGTATTCGTAGGGCACGGCATCGTCGACGTCGGGGGTGACCTCTGCGTCGAACGTGAGCTCTTCGGTGCCGCGGAAGAACCGGGTGACCTCGCTGAGCCAGACGATGCCGCCGACCCACGACCACTCGGTCTCGGTCGAGTAGAGCGGCTGGCCGTAGCCGAAGGAGCCGCTCGTGCCTTCGAAGTCGCCGGTGTGCTGGTTGATGATGACGTTGGTCGACGCCGAAGCTTGGATCCAGCTCGTCCCGATGCGCGGCACCTTGTACGAGAGGCCGAACGTGTACGTGTCGGGCTCGTAGATGAAGCGAACGCTGCCCGAGTGATGCAGGCCAGCCAGGTTCTCTTCGCTCGGCGCGATGACCAGGTACTCGAGCTGTCCGTTGCCGACGCGAAAGTCGGAGTTGAGGCGCAGGCTCCAGATGTCCTTCGTGATGACGAGGACCTTCACCTTGTCAGGGCTCGAGCCTTTGAGCGGAACGACGAGCACCAGAGAGAGCTGGCGGATGTCGCGGAGGTTGCGGGCAGTCTCGTCGGCGAGCCGCTGCTCCCACGGCTTGCCGACGTCGAGCAGGACTTCGCGCTCGATGATGAACGGCCGCGTCCTGGCGTGAAAGACGTTGAGGAAGTCTTCGATGACGTCCGGGAGCGGATCGCGCGGCTCGAAGACATCGAGCGGGCGGAGCTCGATCGACTCGACGATCTTTCCTTCGGGCTCGGGGTCGACGGTGGCCTTGAGCTCGCGCGCAGCCTGCGCGATCGACTGGCGCTCGTACGGCGAGTACGGAGGGTCGTCCGCGAGGGCACCGCGCGCAGCGGACGACGCCACCATCCCGAAGGCAGTGACGACAAGCAAGCGGCGCGACGCCCTCATCCGCCCGGGAGGCTAAAGGATCGGCGGCGACTTTTTCAGGTCTTCTACCCGCAGTCCGTCTCGTCGGGGTTGCATTCCTCTTCCTCGAGGTCGGCTTGCGGATGGCATGCTTTGCGGCTGCTGCCGGTAACGCCGTTGCATCGCTCGTTCTCGGCGCAGTCGATGTGGTCGGTACAGATGCGAAGGCAGTACGTCCCGCCGTCGTCGGTGTTGTCGCAGATCTCGTCGTTCTGGCACTCGCTCGCGGAGCCAGGGTCGCCGCAGGAATCTCCGACGGTGCCACCGGGATGCCCACCGCAAGCGACGACTGCTGCAGACAAGAAGACTGCGAGCGCGAGACCACCGTGAACGAATTTCGTCATGAGCTCTCCTCGCCGGGAGGATCTCAGAACACGAGCGCGTTCGTCAGCCGTTTTTCTTCGGCTGCGCCGGCTTCTTCTTTGGCGCGGCCTTCTTCGGCGCGGCCTTCTTCGGTGCGCCCTTTGCGCCGCCGCTCGCTGCGCCGGCAGGTCCCGCGCTCGGCGGCTCGCGATCGTCTGCGCGATCGAACGGCGGGTAGGTCGCCATGGCGTTCACCGTGTACTTCACGTGCTGGTGCGGGATGCGATCCCAGTCGGGCGTCGGCAGCGCGCGCTCGACGCAGCGGAGCAGCTCCTTGCGCTTGCTCTTCGAGAGCGTGGTCGACTTGCCGAGGAAGAGGTTCGTTCGCTTCTTGCCGAAGTGGAACTCGAGCACGTACGAGACGACGAAACCGTTCTTCGACGGCGGCGCGCACGCGGCGCTGTCCTTGATCGCGCGGGTGAGACCGTCCTCGAAGAACCGGATGCCGTCGCAACGCTCGGGCGGCGTTCGACCCGGGCCGGGGTCCTGACACTTGAGCGTCTTGACCGGCGCGACCTCGACCGAGGCGGCGGGCCCCTGACCGAGCGGCGCCGTCGTCGGATCGCTCGAGATGCCGCCCGGCGAGGGCGCCTGAGGCGCGTCGGTCGACGTCGCCGCGTCAGCGGACGGGATGCTCGCCGGTTGCGGCCGCCGCCAGAGATAGAGCGGCACCGCGACGAGCACGAGCGCGGCGACCAGCGCTAGGATGATCTGCACGCGCACGGGCCGCTCGCCGCCACCGCGACCGAGGTAGCGGTAGGGCGCAGTCGACTGCGGCGGCGTGGATCGGAACGGCGGCCTCATCCTCGAAAGGTCGACGGGAGGACTAGCCGACCACGTGGGCAAAAGAAAGAGTGACCGCGCATGGATGACCCACCGCGCATGGATGACCCAGTGCGCGAGACTGGTCAGTCCAACAGCGTGCGACCCGGACGACCCGGTTCACCCTTGATGAGGGCGGCGGCGAGCTCGAGCGTGTCGGGGACGATGCCCTGAACCTGCGCGACGACCTGCTCGACGATGTGGCGAGCTTCTTCCAAGCTGGGGCCGACCATCGAGACGACGAACTTGAGCGGTCCGGTGCGCCCCGAGATCACCGGGGTGAGGCTGAGCATCAGCGTCTCGGTCAGCTCGACCACGCGCTGCGCGGCCTTTCGGAGCGCCAGCATCTCGAGGATCGTCGGACGATCGCTCACATGACGGTTCGGTCCTCGTAGCTCGTAGCGCGCGAGGTGGAACGGCAGCTCGGCCCAGTCGGCGAATGCGGCCTCTTCGTCGATCGACTTCAGGAGGTTCTCGCGGATCAGGAGGCCGGTGAGGCCGTCGCGCTTCGCGAGGTACTGGCGCGCGCGCCGGTGGTGCGGGCTGTCGGAGCCGAAGCTGACCAGCTTGACGCGGAGCTCGCCGACCTGTCCCTCGCCGCCGTGGATGAGCGTGACTTGCGACTTTCGATCGTAGCTGTGATCGGCGTAGCTGCCGTTCGTCGAGCCGAGGTCGTCGATGATCCACGTGCCCGACTGCCAGCGAATCGTCGCATGCGAGCCGCTCACCGTCGCCTCTGCGACGACCATGTCCTGATCGCCGCGGCGACCGATGGTGAGCTGCGGCTTGTTGAGCTGGAGCAGCTGCCCCACGACCTCGGGCGAGTTCGACGCGTAGGTGACGAGGAGGTTCTGCGCCTCGGGTGAGAACGTCTGCGTCTGCGCGCGGCCGGGCGGCGGACCGGGATCGAGGCGCGGGCGCGGAAGCTGGATCGGGCTCGTCGTCAGCTGGGCGGGGTTGAAGAACCGCATGTGCCGCGCTTGCGGCCGCATGCCGGGGTCTTCGCTCATGCCCTTGAAGATCTGTTTGATCTCGTCCATCGAGAGGCCGCTCGGGACGTCGAACATGATCTGCTGCTTCATGGTCTTCGACCGCGGCTTCGCGCCGGGATCGGGGACCTTGCAGGTCCACATCTCCCAGAGGGTGAGGGCCATCGCGTAGACGTCGTCGTCCTCGCTCGCGCCGCCGTTTCGCAAGCGCTCCGGGGACATGTAGTTCGGCGTGCCGCCGTCGGGCGGAGCGCCGGGGCGCCGCGCCGAGACGCGTGCGCGCTCCTGCGCAAAGCCGAAGTCGAGGATGACGGCCTTGCCGTCGGAGATCATCACATTGCCCGGCTTGAGGTCGCCGTGCACGAGCCCCTGCTCGTGGATCGCCGCGAGGCCCGCGGCGACCTGCGACGCGATCTGACGGAACTCGTCCGACGTGTAGCCGCCCTGAGCTTTCTTTCGACGGATGTGCGTGTGCAGCGTCTGCCCCGGGATGTGCTCCATCACGAGGATGGGGCCCCACGGACTCGGCGCAAGATCGTGAACGCGACAGACGTTCGGGTGACTCACCTGGCGCGCGAGCAAGAGCTCTTGGCGGAGCGCCTCGTCGTCGCCGGGCATGCGCGACTCTTCGCGCACGACCTTCAATGCGACCGGCTGCTGCGTCGACCGATCGAAGGCCAGGAAGACTTCACCCATGCCTCCCTTGCCGAGACTCTGGCGCACGTCGTATCGGTCGGCGATGACGGTCGCGGGGGCGATCGGGGGCGGCTTGCTCACGGGCCTAGGCAGTCAGGACGTTGTGCAAGCGGGGTTGGGGCCCCGCGCGCAGGGTTCGTGAAGAGCGAGAGGTAAGGAAACGGCGCCATGAGAATCGTTCATTGGGAGGCGGTTGGCAACCTCGTTGGGAGAGGTTGACGCGGGCGCCGTCCTCGGAGAAGAGCGATCTCGCGCCCAGCGGGCGCCGCTCTCGGGCGGCGCTCAGGGAAGCCGGTGACGTCACGCGCGAGCGAGACCAGTCCGGCGCGGCCCCCGCCACTGTTACCGGGGACGACGGCGGCAACGACACCACTGGGGCCCCTGCTCTTTCGAAGCAAGCCCTGGGAAGGTCGCCGCCCGAGGACGATCCGGAAGCCAGGAGACCGGCTGAGCGTGAGTTCGTGCACCACGGGGCGTGGGGGCGCGGGCACCGAAGGCGCTCGTTCGCCCGCCGGTCCCCGACCCTTCGTTTCCGCGGCGCACCCATCGAGAACGGGCGCGGTGAGGCGCTCGAAGGAACGAAGACGATGAAACGTTCGGGACTTTTCTATCTCTCTGCCGTCGGCCTCGCGGTCCTCCTTTCACCCGCCTGCACCGACGAGGGCGAGGACGACGTGGGCACCGGCGGGTCCGGAACGACCGGGCCGACGACGTCGCCCAGCTCGACGACCGGACCGACGAGCTCGACCGGCAGCTCGATGGGCGGCGGCGGCAACGGCGGTAGCGGTGGCGGGCCGAGCGTCGATTGCCTCCCAGCGAGCGCGACGGATGCGTACTTCACCATCAACGAAGCCACGCTCTGCGCGGTCGCGACGTACACGGCGACCGGCCTCGCGCTCGACGGCTACAGCAACATTCCCTCGTGGGGCAGCCAGGGCGGCCCGCTGACGGTATCGGGGACCGACACGATGCTCACCCTGCGGCGATGGGACGTTCCGGCGGACGGCACCGAGCTGACGGTCGCCGACACGACAGTCCCTGTGACCATCCAGGCCGGCTCGTTCTGGGCCCCGCAGGCGATCGAGATCGCTCCGGGTGTCGCGATCGCTGCGTGGGCCGCAGCGTTTCCGGCGACCGAGGGCGGCTTCGTCCGCGTCGAAGGCACCGACGTCGTGCAGGCCGACGCGACGGGCGTGTTCGCGCTCGGCGCGACCCAAGGTCGCCTGCTGTACACGGGGCTTTCGGCCGTCGGGACGACGACGCCCGGCACCAACGCGCTGTACGGAGCGACCGTGTCGGCGGCGGCGATAAGCGCGGACGGCACGATCGACGCATTCGGCGACGCGAGCGGTCCCATCGCCGTCGACACGCTCGGCAACGCGTTCGTCTTCATGACCGAGTTCGCGGGGACGCAGGAGCTGCGCGGATACGCTGCGGCCGACGTTGCTCCCGGCGAGCCTGCCGCGGCCGGCGTCCCGCTCGTGACGCTCGATGGCTTCGGGAGCAACCTGGCCGCGATCGTTCCGGATGGTGATAGTCCCGGCCTGGTTCTCTTTCAGCCGGTCGACGGCATGACCTTCGCCAGCCTCGACGTCGTCGCCATCCCGTACACGATCGCCGGCGGCGCGATCGTCGCCGGCGCGGGCCGGGCTCCCGCGCTCACGCTCACCGAGGACGGCACCGCCGTCTCGCTCATGACCGACGACGCAGGCCGGGTCTGGGTCGGCACGCTCCAAACGGGCTCGACGACCGACTCGGTCTTCTTCGTCCTGGATCGCGCGCCGCGCTGACGGGACAGTCGTTCGGGAGCCCAGCGCCGGAGCCACCGTATCTCCGGCGCTGGGAAAGTGCTACCGCGTGCGGCGTCATGTCGTATCTGACGCTCGACGCGGACCGCCTGGTGCGCGACGCGGTCGACGCTTACCTCGAGGACCGCCTGCGCCCCGAGGCGAGCGGCGACTGTGTGTTCGCCACGCGGAACAACAAGTACCGCGTCGCCGACGGCATCGTGATCGAGGCGAGCGACACCAGTCTCTTCGAGGCAGAGCTCGTCGGCTGGCTCGCCGAAGAGCTCGGGCAGCCCCACATCGAGCCGCGGTGGCGGCCCTACGCTCGCGCCATCTTCGTCGAGCGAAAGACGCGCCACGTCGTCGTCACCTCGCGCACGCTCACGCGCACGATCGTCTCCGGCGACGTGCCGCCGGTCCCCCAGCGCGCGCGCAAGGCGAGCGTCATCCCGCCGAGCCCGCCGATCCCGGTGTTGAAGTCGACGCCTCCGCCGACGGACGGATCGCCAACGCCGTTCCGTGTTGCCGACCGCGTCCGCCAGGCAGCGATCGCCGCACAACAAGAGCTCGTCATCTCCGAGAACGAGAAGCCGACGACGCGCCCGCCGCCGATGGAGGACCAGACCGTCGCGAAAGATCGCGCCTCGTACGAGGACCTGCTCGAGGCGTCGCGAACGCCCGACTGGCCCGAGGGCACCCCCGCGATCCCGAAGTCCGCCCGCGTACCGAGGCCGAACGGCGAGGACCAGGCGACCGTCGTCGTGCGCCAGCCGATCGAGAGCCTGGACGACGAGGACATCATCGAGGACGACACATGAGCATCGATGCGTTCATCCGCCCCATCGATACCTTCGCGCGCGCGCGCGACGCTTCCAGGCCGCAGGATCGCCTCGCCGCAGTCCGGCGCGCGGCCGAAAAGTTCCGCGAACAGATGCTCTCGGCCGCTCCCGTTCGGTACTTCCGATCGGCCACGCTCCGTCGCGTCCCCTACCCGACCAAGTACGCGCTGCGTGACGCGTGCTCCGTCCCGACGCCGTTCGTGCACATCGTGAACCGCCTCTTCGTGGTGCAGGTTCCAATCGCGGGAGAAACCAGGACGATCCTCTATTCGCCGAGCGACATCGCCGCCAACGCCGAGACCCCGTTCTTCAAGCGCCTGGCTTCGATGGGCGGCCCCCTCTCGAAGCTGAGCGAGAGCCTGCTCGCACCCGCGGGGGTCACCGTCGAAGAGCGCCTCGCCGAGATCGGCGTCTCGCCCGACAAGGTCGACTACATCAGCTTCGATCACCTTCACACGCAGGACCTTCGCAAGTGGCTCGGTGCCGGCGGCGACGCGGGTTATTTCCCGAACGCGAAGCTCCTCGTCATGCGCCAGGAGTGGGAGAGCGCCCAGGGCCTCCTCCCGACGCAAGCCGACTGGTACTGCCCGCATGGGACCGACGGAGTGGATCCTTCGCGGGTCGTGCTTCTCGACAGTGATGTCATGATCGGTGACTCGATCGCGCTCGTACGCACGCCCGGCCACACCGAGGGCAACCACTCGTTCGTCACCCGAACGACCGAGGGGCTCTTCGTCACGAGCGAGAACGGCGTCGGTCCCGACGCGTACGCGCCCGGCCGCTCGCGCATCCCCGGCGTCGCCAAGTACGCCAAGAGCACGGGCTCCGAGATCGTCCTCAACGGCAACACGCTCGAGGACAGCGTCGATCAGTACATCTCCATGGTGGCCGAAAAGACGATCGCCGGCCCGTCCGAGCGCAACCCGGATTTTCCGAACGTCGTCTGCTCGTCCGAGCTCGCTGGGTACTGGGCGTTCCCCGGGATCACGCCGACCTTCGGCTTCGGCGACATCACCCTCGGCGAGCCGGACCTCTCACCGCGCCGTGCGCCTGCGAGTCCCCGACACGTCGAGACGGCGGTCCGATGAGCCGCCTCGTCGTCACGGGAGCGGCCAGCGGCATCGGCCGCGCCCTCGTCACCGCGCTCGCAAAGTCGGGCCGGCGCGTACTCGCCGCCGACATCACGCAGGACGGTCTCGCCAAGGCGCGCGCCGAAGAGCACTGGTCGGAGAACCTCGTCGCAACGCAGTACCTCGACGTGACGAGCGAGCACGATTGGGAGATCGCGCTCGACGCCGCCACGCAGCGCTTCGGCGGCTTCGACCCCGGCTTCGTCACCGACATCGACGCAAAGGACTGCGACAAGCAGCTCCTCATCAACGTAAAGGGAACCGCGCTCGGCACCGCCGCCGCGGCGCGCAGACTCATCGCCGCGAGGAACCCGGGCCACATCGTCAACTTCGGATCGCTCGCGTCGCTCTCACCGGTTCCCGGGCTCTCGATGTACTGCGCGAGCAAGTGGGCGGTGCGCGGCTTCTCGCTGTCGGTCGCCGTCGAGCTCGAGCCGCACGGCATTGCGGTGACGCTCGTCTGCCCCGACGCGGTCGCGACGCCGATGCTCGATCAGCAGATGGGGCGCGACGAGGCGGCGCTCACGTTCTCGGGACGGCGCCCGCTCACCACGGCGGAGGTCGTCGACGCGGTCCTCGACCGCGCTCTGGTGAAGCGGCCGCTCGAAATCGCCATCCCGCTCGATCGCGGCCTCCTCGCGCGTGCGGGCGGCATCGCCCCCGCGGTCGCGCAGAAGCTCTATCCGATGATGAAGAAGAAGGGCCTCGAACGTCAGAAGCGCGTCAGGCAGAGCTGAGCGGGCTCCCGAGGAGCTGATCCAGCTTCTTCTCGACGAGCGTGCGGGCACGCGGCGACTCCACGCGCGTCACCCAGCTCCGCAGTCGGCGCCGAGAGAATCCCGTGCCGAGCTCGAGCTCCGGCAGCTTGGCGAACAACCGACTGCGCCCTCCGGAGAGATACGCGACGTCAAAGATCGCCTTCTCCGGCGTGGCCAGAGCGACCCCGTCGCTCGTCGTGAACCCACCAAACAAGACCGGCGCGATGTGATGGACGGAATACGTTCCGGTGCTGGCGCGGATGGTTTGCGACCGCGCGAGCGAGACGACGTAGATGATCTGCGGGATCTGCTCGATCATTCCGTGAAGAAAGAGCGCGGAGTGAAGCGAGACGTAAGCCTCGAAGGGTGCCGTCAGGTGCGCCGCGAGGCGATGGGGATCGGGCTCTCCCTCCAGCCAGTAGAGCCCCTGCCGCACGCACGTCACCAGGCCCGCGGCCGCAAGACGACCGAGGGTCTTGCTGGCCGCGAATTTCGATTGGCCGAGGAGGGCGGCCGCGTCTGCGGTGGTCACCGCCGGCACGCGCGCGCGCTTCAGCCGAACGACAGCGTCGCGCGCGTTCATTGCCGCTCGGCCAGCTCCGTCAGCCGGGCGACGACCGTGTCCTGCATGAGCTCCCAGTCCGTACGGCTCCTGTAAGGCTCGGCCTGCGACGGTTCCAGGTACGCGAGCACGGTCGAGGCGTAGTCGTCGAAGGAGATGCTCATCGCTCGGTCGATCGCAGCGGAGAGCGACACGGTCTCGAGGTCCGACGACTCGAGCCGCGAAGCGTCCGGGCGCGCGAACAGCAGGTTCAGATCGAAGACGTCACGCGCCTGCGGCTCGGTTCGGCCGGCGAGGGCGCGAAGCTTCTGCGCGATCGCTGCCGACGTCGTGTAGTGCGGCGCGAGGAACGGCGTCATCGCATACGGAAGCAAGACAAGACGCCCGATCGCCTCGAACGCAGTACCTGCGACGACGTCACGTCGCGAAAATTCAATCTTGGTTCGAAGAACAGGCGAACCTTCGGTGCGGAGACCGGCCTTCCAACGCTGCGTGGTTTCGGTCTGTTTCGGCGAGCTGACGTCCACAATCTCGATGCCCTTCGCCAGGAGCGGGCTGCGAACCAAGGGCGACGCAAGCAAGCGGTCGACCTTGTTCCTGAGCGTGTCCTTTGCGACGACCACGACATCGATGTCGATGTCCTCCGAGTAGCGAATGCTGTCGAAGTAGAAGCGGAGGTTGCACCCCCCCTTCAACGCAAAGAGCGACTTGTCCTCGCCCTTCGAGACGAGCGCCCTCAGAAAGACGAGATGAAAGAGCTCGACAGCTTGCCGGGGCGAGAACGGCACGGAATTGAAATACAGAATTTGGACACATATGTCCAAATCTCGAATTCTTAAATCCTTCGACCGGAACGACTCACCAGCTGTCGTCCTTCCTCGGGGCGCCCGGCGGCGGGGCCATCGCGCCTTCGAAGACGACGACGAGCGTGCAGCCCAACCCGTCGACGGTCACCTTCGGGCTGCCGGATCGAATCACCTGGCTCGCGTGGTGATGCGGCCGGGGCACGTCGCCGACCTCCGACCAATCCCCGCTCGCCGACTCGCTCCTCGAGGCCTTGTCCTCGAAGGGCGACGCGCCGTCCGCGGTCGCACCCTCGACCCGGAGCGAGGGCGGCGAGTAGCCGAACGCGAGGA
This sequence comes from Polyangiaceae bacterium, assembly GCA_041940405.1. Lineage (GTDB taxonomy): Bacteria > Myxococcota_A > Polyangia > Polyangiales > Polyangiaceae > Xiheicaenibacterium. The sequence goes on along the minus strand of JBGTSH010000031.1, from coordinate 13,607 downwards.
CGTGCAGCTCCTTGCCTTGCGCAGGCGCTTCGAGCTCGATCGAAAACGGCGAGGCCGCTTGTGCATCGGCCGGGCGCGCGACCCCGACGGCCTTCTTCCTAGGCTCGAAGGTGAAGACGTCGAAGCCAGCTTTCTTGTCGCAGAGCTTCAGGCCGGCCTGCATCCAGCACTTCCGGTACCTGAGCTTGGTGGTCATCGTGACCTTGAGCTTGGCGGCCCACTTCTCGAGATCTTGCTCGCGGCCGGGATCACAGCCGGTCTCCAGCTCCTTCTTCCCGAAGTCGTCGCGCTTGCCCTGCTCCTCCTTCTCCCGCGCTTCGGCTTTGCGCCCGGCGAGCTCGCCGTACAGCGCGTCCTGACAGCGCTCGAAGCGCGTCTTGTCGATGTACGCACGTGCGCCGGGCATCGTCTCGGGCGTGCTTTTGAACGCCTCGATCCAGTGGTCGCAGTTCTCCTTCGCGGTGGAGATCCGCGTCTCGCGCGGCTCGTTCGCCTTGAGCTCGTCGATGTACGCGGCTTCTTGCTCGGTCATGCTGACGTCGACGCACGAGCCGATGCCGTCGGGCCTTCGGATCGGGGCGCAACGCGTCGGTTGGAAGGCGAAGCAGGAAGTCGCTGCCGACGCCGCGAAGAGGACGGCAGCGAAAGCGGAGCGGGGGCCGAGCCGATGAAGCATCGGCCCCCGAGCCTAGTACAGGTCCGGACCCGCGTTCCTCACTGCGGCGGCGGAATGATGCAACCGAGGACGACCTCGACCTTGGCGTTGTCGGTGCCCGATTGAACGAGGTCACACGACGCCGGACAGAGAATGATGCGCGTCGGCTCGACGGGGTCGTCGTAGTACCACCCGCCCGAGATCTCGCCGCAGTCCCCTTGCGATGCCACCTTCGGAATGCTCTCGGGATCCTCGTTGATGCCTGGGGTGTAGTCGACGCCGACGCTGTCGAAGTCGAGCGTGCCCTCGCTCGGATCCGGGACCGGCAGGATGTACTCACAGGAGAGCGCTTGCTGTCGGATCTCGTCGAGCGCCGCGACGAACGCGGTCGTGCCGCTGCTCACGTCGAACGCCGAAGAGGTGCCGCCCGCAGCTGCAACCTGGTCGAGGTTGGAGAACGTGGCCCCGGGCATTCCAACGACGAACGTGCGGATGCTCGGTGTGCCCAGGAAGGCACCCTCGGCGATGTTGGCGACGTCCGAGATGGTGTTCGGCGAGCAGCCGCCGGGATCGCCGTCGGTGACGAGGATGACGATGCCCTCATGTGTCGGGTTGAGCGCCAGCCAGTCGGTCATCGCTTCGACGCCTCCCTCGAGGGCGGGACGCATCGGCGTCCCGCCGCTCGGCGACGTGGTGAGGAGCGACTCCTTGATCGCGTACGCGTTCCCCGGCAAGAGGGCGATATCGACATCGAGGTTTGCGTACACCGAGACGCTGCACTCGCTACCGATGATCGGGGGGAAATACGTGAGCCCGACGGCGAGCCCCGCCGCGCCCGCGTTGTCGGCGAACGCCTTGATGGAGTCGACCGCCGACTCCCACTTCGCCCCGACCATCGAGCCGGAGCGGTCCTGGACGATGACGACGTCGAGCGGGACCTTCTCGCCCTCGGCGGTGACGGACTCGCACTCGATGATGCCGCCCTCGCCACCCTGACCGCCCATTCCGGTGGTGAAGCCGCCACCGGTGCCCTGAGCGACGGTCGTGGTCGCGCCGCCACCGCCGGCGCCGCCTGCCGCAGCGCTGGTGCTCGACGTCGTCCCGTCATTCGACGAGTCCTCCGGCGAAGCGGAGCACGCGACGAAAGTCGCGGCGAGTCCCGCTAGCGACGTCCCGAGGATCCAAGGAAAGCTCCGAAAGCGATTCATGGCGTCACCGTGATGTTCAAGGTCGACACGCCGAACTCACCGTTCAGCCCATCGATGAAGAGGTAGATTGGTGTCCCGGCAGAGACCGGCGTGGACACCTTCCATCCGCTCGAGCTCGTGTCGTCGCACGAGATCTCGGTCACGACGTCGGTGCAGTCCTCGCGCGCGTAGAGCACCGGGGCCAGCCCGGGCGCCGGGATCAGCTCGGCGACGAGGCTGCCGTCGATATCGCTGGTCAGGGCGTACACCGCATCGCGCGAGCTGCCGCCGCAGGTCCCGGCGTAGTTCGAAATGAGCGGCGTCGTGTCGTTGGTGATGACCGCCGTCCGCGTTTCGGCGCCGATGCCGACGAGATCGATGGCGTACCCCGGGCAGACGTCGTTGCCCGCGAGGCTCTCGAGCGTGCAGTCCGGAGCGCAGCCGTCCGCCGGATCGTTGTTCCCGTCGTCGCAGATCTCGACCCCGGTGACGAACCCGTCGCCGCAGACCGGCGGAACGATCGATACGTCGAGCGTGAACGGACCGGGCGTCGCCGACGACGAGACCATGTCCACGATCAGGTAGTAGGTGGTCCCGGCGGAGACGGGAAAGCCGATCGATTCCTGTCCGTTCCCGGCGTTGGCGTTCGAGCAGGCGAGCTGGCTGGCGCTGACCGCACAGTCGCTCCTCGCGTACAGGGTCGTGTTGAAGGCAGCCTGCGCGACCTCGGCGTGCAAGACGCCGTCGATGGGTGCGGTCACCGCGAATACGCCGTCACGTCCCGAGCTCGTGCAGCCGCTGGCCGTCAGCCCGGTAGCGAGGTTCGAGGTGCCGGAGTAGACGCTGCCGACCCAGTCGGGCCCTTGTTGGGTGAGGGGCAGGACCTCGCCCGGGCAGGTGTCTTCTGCGCCGGCGGGCTCGAGCGTGCAGTCGTTCGCGCACCCGTCTCCGGCGAGCGAGTTACCGTCATCGCACCCTTCACCGCCGTCGACGAGCAAGTTGCCGCATTGTGCAGGCGTGACCGCAGCGCTGAGCTCGAAGACGCCAAACTGGGTCGAGCTCGCGGCGTCGACGAAGACATAGAGCGGCGTGTTCGCTTGAATCGGGACGCCGAGCGTCTCGTTACCATTGCCGTCGACCGCATCGACGCAGCCAAGCTGCGCGGTTGCGCCCGTCGTCGTGCAGACGGTCCGAACGTAGAGCCCGCCGTCGAAGTACGGATCGAGCGCGAGCGCCAGGTGACCGTCGATGGGGCTGGTCACGGTGTAGACCGCGTCCCGATAGTTCGTCGTACCTGTCAGGCAGCCGGAGCCGGACCAGTTCGCGGCGAGGCTCGCCGTAGAAGCCGTCACGACCGCGGTCAGCGTGGTCGGGTCGAGCACGAGCGGCGCACCGGGGCAGGTATCGTTGCTGGTCGCGGGCGTCTCGAGGACGCAGGCGTCGCAGCCGTCCCCCGCGAGGCCGTTGCCGTCGTCGCATTCCTCGCCGCCGTCGACCTCGTTGTTACCGCATGCGCCGGGCGTGACCCACGCGTCGAGCGCGTAGGGCCCGTAGTCGTCGGTCGAGCTTACGCCGTCGACGAAGACGTAATAGGTGTTGTTCGCGAACACCGGCACCGTAATGGTGAGGAGCGTGCCGGGATCGACCGCCTCGGAGCAGTCGAGCTGCGTCGTCGAGGTGTCGCACTCGCCACGGACGTAGAGCGTCGCGTCCGTGTAGTCGGCGACGAGCTGGACGGTCATGTGACCGTCGACGTCCGGCACCATGCCGTAGATCTCTTGCTTGCCGAGGCCGCTGCACGAGGTCGGAGAGATCCCCGTGGCCAAGCTCGACGTGTCGCCGAGGATTCCCACGTGGCGCACGGCCAGCGGATCGCTCGAGGCGAGCACCAGCGTCTGCCCGGGGCAGTCGTCCGGGAGACCTCCCGGCTCGATCTGGCAGCTCGGGCTGCATCCGTCGCCGGGGAGCAGAGCGCCGTCGTCGCACTTCTCGGGGAGCTCGGCGATCCCGTTGCCGCAGACCGCGGTGGCGACCTCGACGTCCAGCGTGAAGTTGCCCTGCTCTCCGCCGTAGCCGTCGACGAAGAGATAGAGCGGGACGCCCGCGCTCGCGGGCACCGAGATCACTTCCGGCTCGGCCGAGAGGCCGCCGTCTTCGCACGCGACCTCGGTCGCGTCGTCGTCGCACGCAGTGCGGGCATGAAGGACCGCGTCGTAGTCCGAGGTCAGCGTCGCCGTGATCTGGCCATTCACGTCGGGGATGACGACGAAGACGGCCTCCGCCGCGCTCCCGCCGCAGGACCCACCGTAGTGAGGAAGAACGGCCGTCGTGGTGCTCGCGACCGAGCCGAGCTGCAGCTCGTTCACGACCGGCGAGAGCATGATCTCTTCGCCCGGACATACGTCGTCCGGTCCGGTCGGCTCGAACTCGCAGATCGCGGAGCACCCGTCGCCGTCATCGGTGTTGCCGTCGTCGCAGTCTTCGCCGGGACCGGTCTCACCGTCACCGCACGTGCCGCCAGAGCCGCCGCCGGATCCGCCGCCGCCGGCCGACGTCGTCGCGACCGATGCTCCGGTCGAGGACACCGACTTCGTCGTTGCGCTCGTCACCGCGGACGTCGTGCCCGCTCCGCCCGCCCCGCCTAAGCCGGTGCCGTCACCTCCGCCCGCGCCGGTTTCTTCATCGGCACAAGCGGCAAGCAACACACCGGCGGCCACGACCACGCCAGTAAGCTTCATGCGGGCGCGAAGATGAACTCCTACTCGTATGAGCGCCAATGAAATCGTTGGGCACCAAACAAAAACTTCGACCGAAACGCATCGCGGCAACCGCTGACGCCCTGCTTCATGAGGCGTGAAGCCGCAGGCGACGATGTGAGGCTGCGGCGCCGGTGTCACGACGCTTCGCGGAACGCGACCTTCGGCCACACCTCGCGGGCGAGCCACTCGCGCGTCCGATCGATCTGCGCCGCGTCAGGCAACCGCGCGAGGCCCGGCACCTTCTCGGAAGCCGCCTCCTCGTTCATGAAGCGCGCGTGCTCCGACGCGAACGCGGCGGCGAGCTCCTCCCAGGAGTCGTGCAAGGCCTCGAGGCCGCTCGCGACGACCCCGAGACGGGCGGTCGCATCGGGCGCGCCGATGACGTCTCCGACGACGGCGAGCCGGAGGAGCGCGGCTGTACGCACCAAGCGCCAGGTCTCGGCCGGCGGCATGCGCGCGGCCATCGCCTCCTCGGCCTTGTCGAGGTCGGCCGCGTCGGCGACCCCCCAGGTCACGGCGAGGAGGGCCTCGGCCACCTCCGCGGAGAGGGTCTTTTCCAGATCCGGTCCGAAGACCAGGCCCCAGGCCCCCCGCCCCCAGGCCCAGACGCGGCCCTCGGGCAACCGGCCGGGGATCACGCTGGCGGTGCCGCGGACCCTGGTCTTCGACGAGCGCCGGAGAAACATGCCGTAGGCGGTGAGCACTGCGGCCGAGATCAGGATGAGGGTAAACATGGCAAGTCCCCCGGACCGGGCGCCCGAGGATACGCGGGCCGCTGCCTTGCGGGCGCGGACCCTGAACGGTAGGCTGCCGAATACTCGATGGTGCGCCCAAGCCGGGTGTCCGACGGGGGAACGTGTCCGTAGCCGATCCGCTTACCTCGCAGCCTTCGCCGAGCAACGTGCTCGGTAAGTTCAAGCTCATCGCCGAGCTGGGGCGGGGCGGGATGTCCGAGGTCTACCTCGCGGTGGTCGCCGGCCCGGCGGGCTTCAACAAGCTCGTCGTCATCAAGCTGATCAAGGCGGAGCTCGCCGAGGATCCGGATTTCATCTCGATGTTCCTGGAAGAGGCCCGCCTCTCTGCGCGCCTCAGTCACGCGAACGTCGTTCAAACCAATGAGGTGGGTGAGGTCGGGGGCCGGTACTACATCGCGATGGAGTACCTCGAGGGCCAGCCGTACAGCAGGATCCTCCACCGCCTCGGCCGGGATCGCGGCTTACCCCTCGGGATGAGCCTTCGCATCTTGAGCGACGTTCTCCAGGGGCTGCACTACGCGCACGAGCTCAGCGACTTCGATGGCTCGGCGCTCGGCGTCGTTCATCGCGACGTCACCCCTCACAACGTGTTCGTGACGTACGACGGTCAGGTAAAGGTCGTCGACTTCGGCATCGCCAAGGCGATGAACTCGTCGCATGAGACGCGGACCGGCATGCTCAAAGGCAAGGTCGGTTACATGGCGCCCGAGCAGGCCAAGGGCGAGCGCGTCGATCGCCGCGCCGACATCTTCTCGGTCGGCGTCATGTTGTGGGAAGCGGCCGTCGGACGTCGGCTGTGGAAGGGCCTGAACGAGGTTCAGATCCTCCATCAGCTCCTCTCGGGTGAGATTCCCTCGCCGCGATCGATGCGGCCGGACATCTCGCAACACCTCGAGTCGATCATCATGCGCGCGCTCGCGACCGACCGCGACCGCCGGCCCGCGACCGCTCAAGTGCTCCAGCACGAGCTCGAAGAGCTGATGGACTCGGGGAGCGAGCGTTCGACCCTGCGTGAGGTCGGACGGATGGTCTCGGGCGCGTTCGAAGAAGAGCGCAAGAAGCTCAAGTCCATCATCGAGCAGCAGCTCGCCAAGTCGGCGATGCTCGCGACGGGCATGTACCAGCACGCGCAGCTGCCGGCGGTCGACCAGCCGCCGCACATGACGATGGAGGCGCCGCGTGCCAACCTCGGCGGCGGGCCCAGCTCGTCGATACCCAACATCGGCCACCCGATGCAGAACACCGGATCGGTCTCGGGCTCGAACCCGCACTCGCACCCGAGCTACTCGATGTCCGGCGCTGCTCGCCGTCCGGCCGCTGACGCGTCCGGCAGCGGACACTATTCGGTGGCGGCGATGCCGCCTCCGCCCGGCTCGCATCCGGGCATCCACGGCGTTCACGGCGTTCCGTCGATGCATGGGGCGCCGACCTCCGGCAGCCACCCGGGTGACGGGCACCAATCCCATCCGTCGGTGACGACCGGGTCGATCGCCCGCGCGAGCGTGTCGCGCTCCGGGCCGCAGTCGACCTTCTACCCGGCTCAGCAAGGCGGCAACAAGAACCTCACGCTCGTCGCGTTGGTGGTAGCGGCTGCCGCGGGCGGCCTCGCCGCGCTCCTCTATCTGAGCGTCGGTCGAAAGGACGCGGCGCAACCTCCGGCAGCGGCGAGCACCACGACCGCTCCAGCCGCGCCGACAGAGACGGCGAAGGCCCCTCCCGAGCCCTCTGCAACCGCGGCGCCCGCGCCGAGCGCCTCCGAAAACAAGATCGCGATCGAGGTGAAGGCCAAGCCCGAGAGCGCAGAGATCTTCCTCGACTCGAACAAGATCGGTGAGGCCGGCAAGGCGAGCGTCACCATCCCGGTCGACGGCAAGGAGCATGAGCTCAAAGTCTCGGCCGCGGGATACGCGTCGAAGACCTACAAGATCGAGCCCAACCAGACGAAGGTCGACTGGAACGCGGAGCTGAGCCGCGAAAAGCCGGCCGCCGGTGGCGGTGGGCCGGTCGTGACGCCTCCGACCGCCAAGACGAACGACGCCGACAAGCGCTGTGCGAAGAAGGGCAAGACGGGTCGCTGCGTCGATGCCCAATACGATCCCTGACCTGCGGCGATCCTAGAGCTTGTCCTTGTCGGGATGAGCCCTGTTACCCTGGGCGGATGCAGCGCAAGAAGCTCTGCCGCGCCGTGCTCGCCGTTCTTCTGGCAAGCTCGCTCCCGTGGCTCGCTCCGGCCCCCGAGGCCGAAGCGCAACCGGCGTGCAGCCGGGATGACGCGAAGGCCCGTTATCTCAAGGGTGTCGAGCTCTTCGAAGAGGGCGACTACCAGGCCGCGCTCATCGAGTTCAAGCGCTCCTACGAGTGTGTGCCGAACTTCAACGTCCTCTACAACATCGGCCAGGTCTACTTTCAGCTGCAGGACTACGCGAACGCGCTGAAGACCTTGCAGCAGTACCTGGACGACGGCGGCAAGCGCATCCCCCAGTCGCGCCGGACCGAGGTCGAGCGCGACGTCGACAAGCTCAAGGCGCGCGTCGCGACGGTGACCATCAAGGTCAGCCAGCCCGGGGCAGACATCCTCGTCGACGACGTGAAGGTGGGCACGAGCCCGCTCAGCGGGCCGATCATCGTCTCGTCGGGCAAGCGCAGGTTCGACGCCGTCAAAGAGGGCTTCCGCGCCGTTCCCAAGACCGAAGAGATCGCCGGCCAAGAGACGAGAGAGGTCGTGCTCGACCTCCAGCCTTCGACGACGGTCATCAACGTCGGTGGCGGCGGCGAAGGCGGAAGCGGCGGCAGCACGGGGACCGGCGGCTCCGGCGGCGGCACGCTACCTCCTCAAGAGGACCCGGTGCCCGTGCTTCCGATCGTCTTTTGGAGCATGACGGGCGCGTTCGTGATCGGGACCGCGATCACCGGCGGCCTCGCCCTCGCGTCGGACTCCACCCTCCAGGATCTGAAGCGCACCCCGGGCACCAGCACCGACGAGATCGACAGCAAGGCGCACGAGGCGCGCGGCCTCGCCATCGGCAGCGACGTGATGCTCGGTCTCTCGATCGTCTCTGCGGGGCTCGCTACCTACTTCACGATCGACTTCGTGATGAACGGAAAGAAGGAAGAGCCCGAAGGCGCGCCAGAAGGCGCTGCAGAGCCCGAAGCGGCGTTCGTCATCGGGCCCGGCGCGATCGGCGTCACCGGGAAGTTCTGATCAGTTCAACGCCGCGCAGTTGAGCGTCTCGCTATCCGGCGTGCCGTACATGCCCTTCGGCATGCCGGTCGATCCCGGGTGGTACCAGCGCTGGATGAACGGTGCGTTCTTGGCGTCTTTGACGCACCAGATCTGAATGTCGGACGGGGCCTCGCCGGTCGGCACGTCGAAGTCGAGGGGGCCCGATGCACCTTCGAAGTTGATGCTCTGGCCGCCTTGGAGCGCGTTTCCGGCCGGGCCGAAGTCTCCTTTGCCGACGTTGACGACAGTTCCGCTCACGTCTGCCGTGCGCGCCAGACCGAGCGCGAGCGCCTCTGCCCTGAAGGGCGCGGTGCCGCTCGACGTCGCCGCGTACGTGAGGAGGTAGATTGCATCGTACGCACCCGCGGCGCCGAAGATCCCGGGGCCGCCGGTCACGCCGGTAAACGTGGTGGAGTACGCGCTCGAATAGTCGGTGAAGTTGCCGCCGATCTTGCCGGGCACCGAGCCGCGGACGCGGGCGCGGAGATTGTTCGGGGCCGTGTTCACGAGGGTCAGCACCTCATCCGCCACACCACCGTCGGCCAGGATGTAGTACGGCCGGGCGTCCGCGGCGCCCGACCATTGCGTCTCGATCTGCTGCATGATCGCCGCAACCTCGTTGGTGCCGATGAGGAAGATCGCGTCGGGGGCGTCGTCGATCGTTCCGGCAATTTCGGCGGCGCTCGGCGTGACCCCCTCGACGCTCGTATCGCCGTAGTTGCGGACCTTGAAGACGCCGTCCTGCCCGGGATCGGTCGCCTTCGTGCCGTTCATTTCCAGACCGGTTCGGACGAAGTCGGCGAGGTTGACGCCGTAGGGATCGCCCTTGTGCAGGATCGTGACGTCGATGATGGTCTCGGGCGTCGTCGTCCGGTTCTTGACGATCTCTTCGAGGTCCTCTTTGAAATAGAGGTTCAGACCGTCGCCCTGGATTCGATCCGAAGGTGACGTGCGCCAGACGAGGCCGGGGCACTTGCTCGAGCACGTCGTGTCGTTGCCACACTCTTTCAAGCAGCGAGGTGAGACGTCGGGGATGCCTGTGATGTCGGGGCTGGTCGCCGACGTGGAGAGGATCAAGACATCGTTGGCGACGGTACCCGGCCGGCCTTCGGTGCCGGTCGCGGTGTCCTGTGTCTGCCCGCTGAAGGCGGGGCCGATCACGACCTGCACGCCCATCTTGGCGAGCGAGCGGCCGTTCTCTTCAGCAGGACCTCGGTTGCCGTGGTCGTCGCAGATCACCAAGGCGAGCTTGTTGACGCCGTTGACGCCGCCCTTCTCGTTGATCTCCATGACGGCGAGCTTCGCCGCGTTGGTGATCGAAAAGCCGGTGCTCGATTCGGTGTAGTTCCCCTCGCCCGTGAGGTCCTCCATCAGGGGGGCGGTGATCCCGATCAGCATGGTCCCGTCGACGAAGGCCGTTCCGTCGTCCGGGAAGATCTCCAGGCAATACGGGGAGCCAGGGTCATCGGTCGTTCCGACGAGGAGCGGGACGCAGGTTCGCGGCGAGACGGCGCGGCAGACCTCGTTCGGGCCTTTGCACTCGGCGTTCGACTGGCACTTGTCGACCGACACGCAGCTGCCTTGCTCGGTGTCGCACGAGGTGTTCGGAAGGTTGATGCAGTCCTCGTCGGTCTCGCAGGCGTCCCCGCTCGCGACGACGACGAGGTTGCAAGACGAGACGGCGCCACACGCCGCGGCGAGGAGCAGCGCTCCCACGAGCGAGCCCTTGAACTGGTTCTTCATGAAGGGAACCCTCCGGCCCCAAGGAGGCGAAGCACACGACGAGTGTAGCCGTGTCGAGAGCCCAGGGGAAAGAAGGGTTACGTGGCGCTCGAGGCCGCTACGACGGCATCGAGGAGGGCATCGTCCTCGCCGGCGAGGACGCTGCGCGCATCCAGCAAGAGGGCGTCGTCTTGGACGCGTCCGAGCACGGCAACGGCGCCCTTTCGGAGCCGAGCGGCCAGCTCGTCGGCTCGCTCGCCCCCCGGCTCGACGCGAACGGCGGCCGAACCGAGCGTGCGACCGGGAACGGCGCCGCCTCCCATCTCTGCCTCGGTTGCGACGACCCTTGCCGCTAGGCCCCGTTTCTCGAGCTCTTTCGCCCAGCCCTCGGCCCGCGCCCGGACGCGCTCGATGGGCTCGTGGATCAGCCCGAGGATGGGGACTGCCTCGACGGCCCGCCCCTCGAGGTACGTGGCCAGCGTCGCTTCGAGGGCGGCCATCGGAAGGCGGCCGAGGCGGAGCGCTCGCGCGAGGGGATGGCGGCGGAGTCGCTCGATGACGCCGCTCTTGCCCACGACGATCCCGGCTTGGGGCCCCCCGAGCGCCTTGTCGCCGCTGAACGCTACCGCGTCGGCTCCCGCAGCGATCGACGATGCGACGGTCGGTTCTCCCGCGAGACCTGCCGGGCTCAGATCGACGAGGGCGCCGCCGCCGATGTCCTCGAGCAAAAGGACCGAGCGATCGCGCGCGACCTGGACCAGGTCCTGGATCGGCGGCCGCTCCACGAAGCCGACCTGGACGAAGTTCGACTGGTGGACGCGAAGGATTGCCGCGGCCTCGGCCGATGCGTCGAGCGCCCGCGCGTAGTCGGCGGCCCGCGTCTTGTTGGTGGTCCCGACCTCGACCAGGCGAGCGCCGCTCTCGGCCATGATCTCCGGAACACGGAAGCCTCCGCCGATCTCGACGAGCTCTCCCCGCGAGACGATCACGTCCCGGCCCCTCGCGAGCGCGGCGAGGAGCAGGAGCACCGCCGCGGCGCAGTTGTTCACGACGATCGCTGCCTCGGCGCCCGTCAACGAGACGAGCGCGGCCTCGAGAAATCGGCCGCGACCGCCGCGCTTGCCGGTTCGCAGATCGAGCTCGATCGAGCTGTAGCCGAGCGCGGATTCCTGGACCGCTCGCGCGGCCTCTGGGCCGAGCGGGGCCCGGCCGAGGTTGGTGTGCAGGATCACGCCGGTCGCGTTGATGACCCGGCGCGCGCGGCTCGAGAGGAGCTCTTCGACGCGGGCCCGCACCTCCTCCGCCACCCAAGCTTCGCCCGGCGCGTCGACGGACGGATCGGCGAGGAGGGCTTGCCTCCGCTCCTCGATGGCCGCGCGCACCAGCCCCACCACGAGCCGCGGGCCGAGCCTCTTGCGGGCTTCGTCGAGCTCCGGCCGACCGGTCACCCGATCGACACGCGGGAGCCGCTTGATGGGGGTCCCTGCCATTGCTGCCTATCCTTACATCCTCGGAGGCGAAACGATGTATCTTCAGCGAGTCATGGTGAACGTTCGCCTTTCTTTTGCTGCTCTCGCTGGTCTCGCGTTCGTCGCGGGCTGTCTTCAGGACTTCGAGCAGTTTCGCGGAGAGGGCGGCTCAGGCGGCTCACCCACGACGACGACGCAGACGGCGACCGTCACTTCTACGGTCACCACCGGCGTGACGTGCGATCCGGCGAACTGTCCCGGTCCGGACACCGATTGCACCAACCCCGTGTGCAACGGCAACGTGTGCGCGATCGGGAACGAGCCTGCAGGAGCTGCCTGCGACGACGGCGCCGCCGGCTCCAAGGTCTGCGACGGAGGCGGCACGTGTGTCGAGTGCAACGGCCCCAACGACTGCATGGCACCGACGCCCGTCTGTCTGATGAACCTCTGTGTGGCCGAGCACTGCCAGAACATGATGCTCGACCAGGGCCTGGAGACCGACATCGACTGCGGGGGCACCGAATGCCCGCCCTGCGCGAACAACCTCGGCTGCCAGGGGCCGACCGATTGCCAGAGCGGGTTCTGCCTCAACATGACCTGCACGGCTTGCGCCGATGATGTGGACTGCGACGAGGCGGTTCAGTGGTGCAACGACGCAAACAACGGCGGCACGTGCGAGGCGAAGAAGCCGGACGGCCAGACCTGCGGCGGCGAGACCGAGTGCACGAGCGACAACTGCATCGACGGCTTCTGCTGTGGCAGCAACGGCTGCCCCGACTGCCAGTCGTGCAACATCCCGGGGTCGGAGGGCACCTGCAGCAATGATCCCGGCGGCACCGGGTGCGACGACGGCACGTTCTGCAACGGCACCGACATGTGCGATGGCGGCGGGACCTGCGTTCACTCGGGCAATCCCTGCCCCGGACCGGACGGCGACAACGATTGCTCCGAGAGCTGCAACGAGGGCGCTGACGATTGCTCCGGCAACGACCCGAACAACTCGGCCTGCAACGACGGCACCTTCTGCAACGGCACCGACACCTGCAACAACTCCGGAAGCTGCGCGAACCACACCGGCGACCCCTGCCCCGGCCCGGACGGCGACGCCAACTGCGCAGAGAGCTGCAACGAGGGCGCCGACAACTGCACCGCCAACGACCCGAACAACTCCGCGTGCGACGACGGCACCTTCTGCAACGGCAACGACACCTGCAACAACGCGGGCAGCTGCGCCAACCACATGGGCGACCCGTGCACGGGCCCGCTCTGCACGGACGCCTGCAACGAGGGCGCGGGCAACTGCACCATGCAGCAAGCGAGCGGCTCTGCCTGCGACGCGGACGGGGACATGATGCCCGGCACGTGCAACGGCGGCGGGATGTGCAGCGATTGATTCGGTAGGCGCTCGCGCCTCGAGGCGGGCCGTCGACACGGGCCCTCACCCGGCCTAGTCTTTCGTCCGGTTTCTTTCCTCACCGTTCGGAGGCCGTTCTCCATGAAGCGTACGCCTTTGCGGCGCGGGCTCGCCCCGCGGACCGCCCTCGCGACCACCCTCCTCGTTCTGCCTCTCGTCGTCAGCGACGTCGGCGCCGCGTGGCCTCCTCTGCCCGACGCCGACATGAGCGATCCTTCGAATTGGCCGAACGACCCCGGCTACGCGTGGAGCGAGGACTCGGACGGGCAGTGGAACTACTACTCGTTCATGGTGCCGAACCCCAACGTTCGGCCCGAAGAGACGGCCACCGGCATGTCGATCGATCAGGCATGGCGCGTCACCACCGGCGATCCGCGGATCATCGTCGCCGTCCATGACAGCGGCATCAAATGGGACGAACGC
>JBGTSH010000030.1:0-48189 GCA_041940405.1 Polyangiaceae bacterium | reverse complement strand
CTTCACCGTGCGCGGCGGGCTGGCGGCGGCGGACCCGATCCTGATCGACACGACCAAGAACGTCATCCTGGGCCGCGGCGGGTTCAGTTTCCGCAGCGAGGGCGTGGACATCGCGGTGCGCGCCGATGCGAAGAAGTTTAGCCTGTTTTCCGGCCAGTCGCCGGTCGGCATCACCGGCACCTTCGCGCAGCCGGGGCTGAACGTCATCACGCCGCAGCTGCTCTCCCCGGAGCCGCTGGGCGAGCCCAGCGGAATGGACGTCGTTCTCGGCGCGCTCGCGCTCGTGGGACCGCTCGTCATCGCGTTCGCGCTGTTCCGCCGGTACCCGATGCTCGAGGGCAAGCTCGCGGCGGGCGCGTGGGTGCTCGCGAGCGGCGCGCTCTACTTCGGCACGAGCCCAGCGCCGCACACGCCGCTGCTCTCGAGCTACTACACGACGGCGCCCTTCGTCTGGCTCGCGCTCGCGCTCACCGCCGCGGCGCTCGCGGGCGAGCACCTCGGGACCAGCTTCAAGAACAAGAAGATGGGCGCGGGACTGATCACGGTCGCGATCGGTATCTTCATCTACCGCGACGCTCACAAGCTCGTCGGATCTCCGACCGATCAATGGCTCGAGGTGCTGAAGCGCGACCCGGCCAACGCGGCAGCCTTTCACGAGGTGCGGCCCGCGCTCGCGGCCGATCCCCTCAAGTTCGACGCGGCCATCGCTGCATGCCTCGCGAGCGACGCCGGCGCGTGCCACTGCCGCGTCGAGCGCGCGAGCTCGCTCTTGATGACGCGGAACCCCCGCGCTGCGCTCACCGAGCTCGAGCGGTCCTCGTGCAGCCCCGACGACGCCCGTGCGGTCAGGGTGAAGGCCCGCTCCGTCGTCCTGGCGCTCCCAGCCCCCGGAACCGTCGACGCCGCACGGTTCCAAGCCGCGCTCGCCGACGCCGAGGCAGTGGTTCACGCGGCTCTCGAGAAGCTCCCGGACGACGCGACCCTGCTCGGCGCCAAGGCGATCCTCCTCGAGCGGGCGGGCAAGCCCGCCGAAGCGCTGGAGATCGCCAAACGCGCGGTCGATGCGGGTGCAGGCCGCGACGCAAAGCTGCTCTTCGCAGCGTTGATGATCGGGACGGGCGATCTCGACGGCGCCGAGCCCGTGCTCAAAGAGCTCGCGATCGAGTCGCCGGACGACCCGGAGGTCGTCTACGACCTCGGCCTCATCGCGGACCGGAAGAACCGGTACAACGAAGCGCGCGAGGCCTACCTCAAGGCGCTCAAGCTGCGGCCGGAGCTGAAGGACGCTCGCTACAACCTCGCGGTCCTGACGAAGCGCTACGGGTTCGCCGAAGAGGCCAAGAGCCACGCTCGCCGGTTCCGAGAGGCCTTCCCCCAGGACCCGCGGGGTGCAGAGCTCGCCGTTCTCACGGGCCTTTCGCCCTGATAGTAAGTTCAGTAACCGCCGTGAACGCCGATGGTGCAGCATCCGCGCGGCCGGTCCGTCCAACCGCCCCGGAGGTTCACATCCGATGCGTCCCCGTCTGATTCCTGCCGCCCTTCTCACGGGCTTGGTGCTCGCCGTCACGCCGAGCGCGTACGCCGCTGACGACGTGAAGATTCTGGTGCTCAAAGAGCGCGGCGTCGGCACCTCGACCCAAGCCCAGCCGTTCGTCGACAAGCTCGTCGAGATCGCCAAGAAGAAGCTCGGCTGGGCCGCGGCGAAAGGCTCTTACTTCACCGAGCGCAAGCCGGCCGAGGCCTACATCGAGAAGGAGAAGCCGCAGTTCGGGATCATGTCGCTGGCCGCCTACTTGGCGCTCAAAGACTCGCGCAAGCTCGACACGATCGGCCAGGTGACCGCCTCGCGTGCCGGCGGCCAGCAGTACTACCTGGTCAGCAAGAGCGGCAGCGACGTCAGCGCGTGCAAGGGCGAGAAGCTGTCGACCGACCACGCCGACGACGTGAAGTTCGTCGAGCGCGTCGTGTTCGGGGGCACCATGAAGCTCTCGGACTTCAAGCTCGATGCGACCAAGCGTCCGCTTCAGGGCATCAAGGCGGTCATCAAGGGCGACTCGAAGTGCGCGCTCATCGACGACGCGCAGTACGCCGAGCTCAAGAATGTCGAGGGGGGCAAGGACCTCAAGCAGGTGTGGTCGAGCGCCAAGCTCCCGCCCCTGCCGGTCGTGGCGCTGCCTAGCGCAAGTGACAAAATCAAGAAGGACTTCAAAAACGCTCTCGACAAGCTCTGCGTCGACGACGGCAAGACGGTCTGCAAGGAGATCGGCATCGAGTCGCTGAAGCCCGCGAGCGATCAGGACTACGCGCAGATCCTTGCCGCCTACAAGAAGGACAAGTAACGCTGGCACCCTGTTTGCCGCCTCCCTCTTTCGTCGCGTGATTTCCCGTCTCCGTCGTGTCTCGGCGAGGGCATCCAGGCCCCAAAGGTCATGGACCCTCGCGGCGTTTCTGTGCCTCGCGCCCGCCGGCCTCGGCCCCGGATGCGACGGCCCGGGTGTTCTGCGTCCCGAGCTCGCTTCGGCGTCGACGAGCGCGCTCGCGCTCAGCGATGCGCTCGAAAGCCTCATCGAGGACGGTAAGGCCACGGAAGAGGACCGCGAGGCAGCTTACGACCTCGTGCAGACGCTGCCGGCCAACACCGCCGGCGACGCCTTCGGCCGCGCGGCGATCACCGGCCGCCTGGCCGAGGTTCGAGGAGCCCTCTCGATCCTGGGGTCCGAGAGCCCGACTTATCTCGCGACCGAGGCGGAGAAGTACGCCCTCCTCAGCCGCAAGCTCGACCCGAGCTTTCGCGACGGCGCAGCCGCGCGCATGCTGGGCACGCTCTACATCCTCGCGCCGGCGAACATGCTCGAAGGCGGCGACTCCGAAGAGGGGCTCGAGATCCTCGAGACGCTCGCGCGCGAGCGCCCCGACCTGGTCGACAACCAGTTCCGCCTGGCCGAGGGCTACATCGCGCTCGGCGACAAAGAGCCTGCAAAGAAGCCGCTCTGCACAGCGCTCTCGCTGAAAGCGAAGCTCCGCAAGGACCACCAGAAGGTGCTCGACAAGCTGGTGACCGAAATTCCCGGCCTCGACTGCAAGGCCGTGCTCGGAGACGCGCCGCCCGCGGCTCCTCCCGCCGCACCGCCACCCGCTGCTCCCACGCCCGAGAGCGCGCCCGCTCCCACGCCTCCGGCGGGGCCCTAGTCGCAGATGTTCGAGCCGCTGCTCGCGGTCATCAGGCGAGCCGCGCTCTTCGGCGCGCGAAGGCCTTTCTTTGCGATCGCGATCGGCGTCGCGCTCGTCGCGATCTCGTCGTACCTGGTGCCCAGCCTCAAGATCTCGACGTCCCGGCGAGATCTCGTTTCGAAGGAAAACCCGCTTCAGGCCAGGACCCTCGATTTCGACGACCGCTTTGGCTACACGAGCTCGCCGGTCATCGTCGTGTCCGGTCAGTCGGCCGAGCAGCGGCGCAAGGTCGTCGACGCGCTCGAGGTCGAGCTCGAGAAGGTCCCCGACCTCGACAAGCGCGTGCTCGGGCGCGTGGGCCCGCGCGACGTGGCCGAAGTGCTCCTCTTCGCCGATCCGGACGCCATCGCCAAGGCGATCCCCGCCGACTCGGGCCCTGTCGGCGCGAAGCTCGAGCGCGGGCTCGCCGGCTGGGCGGCAATCCTGCGCGACGAGATGAAGCGCGGCCTCGAAGGTGAGGCGGCCGACGAGAAGAAGACCAACGAGGGTCTCGAGCGCCTCGGCACGATGTTCGAGGCGATGGGCGACGAGCTCGACGGCAAGAGCGGGCTCACGCGCATGTCGGACCTCGCTCCGGACTCGAAGGATCAACCGTTCGCGCGCGGGCTCGACGAGCAGGGGTACCTCGCCGGGGACGGCGAGCATCACCTCGTGGCTTTGTTCCCGTCGCTCTCCGGCGACGAGGGCTTCGAATTGCGCCCCGTCGTCGAACGGATCCGCGCCGCGCGCGACAAGGCGATAGAGACCGCGAAGGCCGAGGGCGTCACGGCGGTCACCGCCGACGTGACAGGCGTCCCCGCGCTCGCCGTCGACGAGCTCGAGATGGTCCAGAAGGACCTCGCCACCACGACCATCGCGTCGACGCTCGCGATCATCATCACGCTCTACTGGGCATTTCGCAGCTTCCGCCAGTCGATGGTGAGCTTCTTGCCGCTCGGCTTCGGGACGATCGTCACCTTCGGCGTCATCCAGCTCACGCTCGGGCACCTGAACCTGATCACCGCCAGCTTCGCGTCGGTGCTCCTCGGCATCGGTGACTTCGGCGTGCACGTCCAGGCGCGCTACTCGGAGCTTCTCAGGCAGGGCACGCCGAGCAAAGAGGCGATGGAGCAGTCGCTCCTCAAGTCGGGCCCCGGCCTCGTGATCGCCACGCTGACGACCGGCGTCGCGTTCCTGACCACGATGGCGACCGAGTTCACCGCGTTCGCCGAGCTCGGCCTGATCACGACGGTAGGGCTCGTACTCATGCTCGCGGGCACGTACCTCCTCGTTCCGCCCGCGATGCTCCTCCTGCTCGGCAGTCAGCCGCGTCCGGCGCCGGAGCTCCAAGGCTTCCGAGCGATCGAGCGCTTCGTGCGGCGGTGGCCGCGCGCCATCCTCGGCGTCGCCGCCGCGGTCACCGTCTTTTTCGCGATCTTCATCCCCCGCGTCGAGTTCAACGGTCGCTACTTCGACTTTCTACCGAAGACGACCGAGAGCGCCCGGGCCCTGACCGAGCTGCAGAAGGACGAGGTCGTGAGCCCGTTCGTGGCGAACGTGCGAGCGACGAGCATCGAAGAGGCGCGCGACTTCGCCGAGCGGCTCCGCGATCTGCCGACGGTCTCGTCGGTCGAGACGCCGAGCGACCTCCTGCCTTCGCTCGACGGCGGTCGGCTCGAATCGCTGAAGAAGCTCGTGACGCTCCTCGGCAAAGAAGACGGTGCGGCCGACTACGTCGCCGCGCAGAAGAAGACCGTGGATCGGGCAGAGCTCACGAAGGAGCTCGCCGAGCTCCAGGACCTGCTCGACGAGGTGGGCTTCGCGCTGGGCTCTGCGGAGCGCGACAGGAAAGCGCTCGACGGGGCGAAGGCCAAGCTCAAGGCGCTCCGCGACCGGGTCCAGGCGGCTCCGCAAGAGAGGCTCGACGCCCTGCAATCGGACACGTTCGCAATCCTCGCGCGCGCCTACGACACCGCGCGCAGGGTCGTCGAGCGCGGCGCCTACTCGCCTGCCGATCTTCCCCCGCTCTTTCACCACCGGTTCGTCTCGAAGGACGGCGCCGAGGTGGCGCTCTTCGTCCACCCGAAGGGCGACATCTGGGACGTGCCCATCGCGGACAAGTTCACGGCGGATGTCTCTTCGGTTTCACCTACCGCTTCGGGCATCGCGACGACGCTGGGCGAGCACCCGAAGATGATCGTCCGCGGCTTCCAGCGCTCGACGGTCCTCGCCGCACTGCTCGTCACGGTGATCCTCTACCTGGGCTTCCGTCGCTGGCTCGATGTCGCCGGCTCGACCATCCCGCTGATCGTCGGCGCTGTGGTGATGTGCGGCGCGATGCCGCTGATGGGCCTCGCGTTCACGCACGCGACCGTCGTCGTCGTCCCGCTCCTGCTCGGCCTCGGGCTGGAAGCGAGCGCGCACATGATCCATCGCTACCGCGAGAGCGCCGAAGAGAACGGCGGCGTAGCGAAGCTCTCGGATCTCCTGTCGGGGACCGGCAGCGCCGTCTTCGTCGGCACGCTGACGACGGTGTGGGGCTTCACCGTGATGCTCTTCGCCGAGTACAAGGCGATGTTCTACCTGGGCCTCTTGATGACGATCGGAAAAGGCGCCGCGCTCGCAGCGAGCCTGCTCGTCTTGCCCGCGCTCCTCGTCGTGTTGAAGAAGGCGAAGTAGCGGGCCTCAGTAGTAGTGGACGATCGTGCCGCCGACGTGGGCGTCGGTCCACCCCTCGGCCTCGGTCGAGGTGAGCTCGCGATCGAAGAACACGTAGACCGTCTGCCCCGCGGCGAGCGGCAGGTTGGTCAGCTCCGGGTAGTCGCAGTCGATCTCGGTGGCCGCGAGGTCACACGTCGATCGCGCATACGCGATCTTGCCGAGGCTCAGGTAGCCGCTGGTCATGAAGAAGTTGTACTCGTCCGCTTCGGTGACCGTCACCTCGTAGACGATCTCGGGACCGCCATTTTCGCCGGACGCGCACGACGCGTTGTCACTGAAGTCGGTCAGTGGGCTGGAGAGATATATCGGCCCTTGTCCCTCGACCGTGATCGGGATCGGATCGCTGCAGTCCGCGCCCGTCGACAGGTCGAGCTCGAGGACGAAGTCGCCTTGGTCCCCCGCCACCCCGTCCACGATCAGGTAGTGCGTCTCACCCTCGACCACGGCGAAGCTCACGAGCTCGCCGCCGCGTTCGTTCGGCGTGCCCCAGTTGTCGAGACACGCAAATTGCCCGGCGGCGTCGCAGGCGCTCGTCCGGAACAGCGCCGACTGAAACGTCGTCGTCGCCGCGGGCAGCCAGGCGGTGAGGGTGCCCGTCGCTTGCGCGGTGATCGCATACACGCGCTCAGGCCCGTCGGTGTTCCAGCAGGTGCTGCCGCCGGTGGGCTCGGTGACGTGCAGGTTGAGACCGCCCATCGTCGTACCGGGTACGGAGAGCGAGCCGAGACCGAGCGCGATCGGGATCGGATCGCTACACGTCAGCCCCTCGTTCACGGGGCCGCCGCTGGTCGTCGAGATCGACGAGGTCGACACGCTGCTCGAGGTGGCGCTCACCGTCGTCGACGACGACGTCACTGACGACGACGACGAGGTCGGCGACGATGACGAAGTCGATGACGACGCTGTGATGCTCGAAGCGCTCGCGGTCGAGACCGATGTGGCCGGCGAGCCGCCCGATCCGTTCGCACCGCTCCCGGTGAACCCCCCGTTGCCGAAGTCGCCCCCGGCGCCCGACGAGCCGGTGATTTCCAGATCGGATCTACATGCGGCGAGCGCACACCCTAGGAGCGCGAACGACGCAAGGTGCCCGAGCCGCCACATCGTTTGATCATAAACGAAATCGGGGCCGGCCTCAGAAGAAGTGGATGATCGTCCCGCTGAAGTACGCGGG
The DNA here is from genome assembly GCA_041940405.1 of Polyangiaceae bacterium. GTDB lineage: Bacteria > Myxococcota_A > Polyangia > Polyangiales > Polyangiaceae > Xiheicaenibacterium. Next base: position 41,087 of record JBGTSH010000030.1, on the reverse strand, counting down.
CGTGATCCCTTGGGCCTGGCTCGGCGAGAGGCGGCGATCGAAGTAGAGGTAGACGCGCTCTCCGGCGGCGAGCGGCAGATCCCGGACCTCGAAGTTGTCACAAGCCAGCTCGCTCGCGGACGAGTCGCAGCTCGAGCGGACGTAGGTCGCGCTGCCCAGGTCCGACAGGTCGTAGTCCATGAAGAAGTCGTAGTCGTCGGCTTCGCTGACGGTGATCTCGTAGACGACCTCGGCTCCGCCGTTGTGCCCGGACGCGCAGACCGTGTCGTCGCCGAGATCGATGACCCGCGAGCTCAGCTGGATCGGCCCTTGTCCCTCGACCGTTATCGGGATCGGATCGCTGCAATCGGCACCTGTGGAGAGATCGAGCTCGAGGACGTAGTCGCCCTCGTCGCCGGTCACGCCGTCCACGATGAGGTATTCGGTTTGGCCGGCGACCACCGCGACGGTCACCACCTCGCCGCCACGCTCGTTCGGGGTTCCCCAGTTGTCGACGCACTGCGACTGAAGCGCGGCCTCGCAGATGGACGCGCGGAAGAGCGCCGACTGGAACGTCGTCGTCGCGGCGGGAAGCCACGCTGTGAGCGTGCCGTCTGCTTCGGCGGTGATCGCGTACACGCGCTCCGCTCCGTCGGTGTTCCAGCACGTACTGCCGCTCATCGGCTCGGCCGTGTGAAGGTTGAACCCTCCGTGCGTGGTGCCGGGCACCGAAAGCGAGCCGAGCCCGATGCTGATCGGGATCGCGTCGTCGCATGTGAGGCCCTGGTTGACGGGGCCGCCGCTCGACGTCGACGACGCTGTCGGGCCCGCGCTCATCGACGTCGTCGGCATCGATGACGAGACCGAAGACGTCACGTCGATGCCGGTCGACACGGAGGCAGAGGGAGAGCCGCTGGTCGTCGCGTCCCCCGTGGCGCTCGTCTTGCCGGGACCGCTCGCGGTGCCGGCAGCGGCGAAGCCACCGCTCGCTGCGTCACCACCGCCGCCGCTCGCGCCAGGGATGTCGAGCTCGCTCCGGCAACCGAGGAGGGCGATCCCTCCGAAGACGAAGAGAGCGCACTTCGCGGATTTGCCCATCTCTCAGAATCCCGGCGTCTTGAGGATGTCTTCCGGGTTGCCCGTCTGCTTCGGCCGCGGGACGTGCCCGCCGCCGCCTACCGGCGGCCTTCGCGGGGTCGCCGATGCGGGGGGTGTCGCGGTGCGAGCCGCGGACGCCGACGCCGACGCGCTCGCGACGGCGCTGGCCGCCGGAGGCGTTTCCTTCGGCCGGTTGTCCGCCGCTCCCACCGTCTCGCCGGTGGTCGAAGGTTGCGCGGCTGTAGCGGGCGGAGGAGCCGCGGCGACGGCAGGCGCGGAGGGCGAGTCCGTCGCAGCGACGATGATCACCAGCGTCACGAGCACCGTCGCCACCGACCCGAGCGCGAGGAGCACCGATTTGTTGGTGGTCCAGATGTTCGGCGGAGGGGACGTGGGGATGGGGCTCCACGGGCCTTCGCCCCGGACCACGTTGATGCTCGAGATGCTCTGCGCCGGATCGCCCATCGGAACCGGCGTGTTGGGATCGGGCGCTGGAGGAGGCGGGACCGAAGCGGCTTTGACCGGAACGAAGGGCCCGCTCGCCGGGGCAGCCGCGCGGAACGCTGCAGCCGCTTGTGCGAGAGGCTCGCCGGGCCGAATGACCAGCGTGCCCTCATCGGGCAGTGGCCTCGTGCCGGGAGGAACGATGGCCGGGGGCGGGGCCGGGGCTGCGGGAGGCGGAGGCAGCGCGAGGTGCGCCGCGCTCGAGCGCGAGATGCTCGTGGCGAGGCCGTGGGCGCCGGGGCGCGCCGTCGCCGAAATGACGAAGCTGTCGGATCGGAAGATGGTGGTCTTCATCCCGGCAGGCCGCGCGAGCGGGATCTCGGTCAAGTCGAGCGTGGCGAGCGTCGACATGATCCGGTCGACCAGGATCTCGGCCGTTTGGATGCGCTCGTGCGGCGGGAGGAGGCAGTCGTCGACGAGCTGCCGAACCGCGGGAGGCAACGTCGGCGCGACCTGCGAGATCGGCTTTGGAGGCTTCGTGGCGATCGCGATGACCAAGCTGTTCGAGCTGTCACCGTCGTGGGGGAACTGGCCCGTGAGCGCCTCGTACAGAATGACCCCGAGCGACCAGATGTCGCTCCGCCCGTCGGCCGACGTGGCGCTGATGGCCTGCTCCGGCGCCATGTAGCGGGGCGAGCCGAGGAGCGACCCGCTGTGGGTCGCCATCCCGTCGCCGTCGGCGAGCACTTTGCTGACGCCGAAGTCGAGCATCTTGACCCGCACCTGACCGAGCGTCCGGTCGCGGTGCAGGAAGATGTTCGGCGGCTTCACGTCGCGGTGGATGACCCCGACGGAGTGCGCCGCCCCGAGCGCCATCGCGGCGCCGGCGACGATCAGGAAGAGGTCGCGGGCGTTGAACCGTGGCTCGGCCCGAAGCGCCTCGCCGAGGTTCATCCCCTCGAGGAGCTCCATCACCAGGAACAAGCTGCCGTCCTCGAGCTCGCCGACGTCGAGGATGTCGATGATGTTGGGGTGATTGACCCGGGCCGACGTGCGTGCCTCTTGGAGGAATCGCCTGCGAGCATCCTCGCTCGCGGCCGCGACGACCGGGTGGAGGAATTTGATGGCGAACTCCCGCCCGGTCTGCGCGTGCGCCGCAGACCACACCACCCCCATGCCGCCCTGCCCGAGCCGCGATTGGAGGCGATACTTGGATGCCACCAAGTCGCCCTGTTTCACCTGACCGCCATCGTCGCGCCCTCCTCGGGCAGGGTCAAGCTGCCGGCATGAGCAGCGAGGCACCCGGCCCCACGCCATGCACCGGGTCGAAGCCTGGCGCTCTTGACAGGTTTCGCCATGACCTCGCACAGTTGGCAGATGGGGCGCCCCGGTCGAGCTCGTGGCTCGTTTCACCTCCTCGCGATCTTCGCGGCTGTAACGCTCGCCGCCGCCACGGCGGGGGCCCAGACCGAAGAGGAGCTCGAGCGGGCTCGCGTCGCTTTTCAGGAGGGCGACGCGGCAGAGCAAGCGGGCGACTGCAAGACGGCGGTCGAGAAGTTCACGAGCGCGCTTCAGGTCAAAGAGACGGCGCAGCTGCATCTGCGTGTCGGCCGGTGCCAGGAAAAGATCGGCCAGCTGCAGGCGGCGATGTCTTCGTACGCCAAGGGCCAGAGCCTCGCGGGGGGCGATCAGGCGCTCCTCGAGCTCGCGCGGAAGATGCGCTCGGGTCTCGAGCCCCGCATTCCCAGGTTGACGGTGCGGATGCCCGATGCTCCGCCGGGCGCGACGGTGACGCTCGACGGAGCGAACTACTCGTCGTTCGGGGTCGACACGCCGCTCGACCCCGGCGAGCACGTCGTGCGCGCCGAGGCGCCGGGGCGCGCGCCGTTCGAGGCGAAGGTGGACCTCCAAGAGAGCGAGCGCCGTGAGGTCACCGTCGATCTGCCGCCCGCCGGCACGACGACGGAGCCCGATACGGGTGGCGGTGGATCGCCCGGAGCGGGGTCGATCGTCATGCTGGTCCTCGGTGCGGGGTTCCTCGGTGGCTCGATCGGCCTCGCCGTGCGGGGCAACAACCTCCTCTCCGACGCTGACGCGGCGGCGGCACAAAACGGCTGCCAGGTCGTCCCGGACGATCAGCAGGATCAAGCGGGCGCGGTTCGAACCTGCAGCGGCTCGCAGGCCGCACACCAGGAGTACGTCGACGCGATCTCCGACGTGAACATCAGCTACGGCCTCGCTGCCGGCTTCGGCGCGGCGGCCGGCGTGTCGCTGGTCGTCGGCTTCACCCTCCTGGGGCTCGACCTGAGCAGCGGGGATTCGGCCGAAAAAGAGGCTCCGGCGGTGTCGGTAGCGCCCTGGTTCGGGCCCGAAGGGGCCGGAATCGGCGCTCGAGGGCGGTTCTAGCGCTCGAGGATCCCCGGGGCTAAGGTGCACGGCCCCAATGGCTTCTTCCGATCATCCGCCCGCGTCGGGGAAAGATCTGCAGCTTCCCTTCCTCGAGGCCGTCGAGCGTTCGCTTCTGGTCTCGGACGGCGCGATGGGCTCGCTCCTCTATGAACGCGGCGTCTTCGTCACCCAGAACTTCGAGCAGCTCAACGTCGCGCGGCCGGACATCGTCAAGAAGATCCATGCCGACTACCTCGAGGCCGGCGCGCAGATCATCCAGACGAACACGTTTGGTGCGAACCGGTTCCGGCTCGAGCGGCACGGGCTCGTAGGCGAGGTCCGCCGCTTCAACCTCGAGGGCGCGAAGATCGCGCGTGAGGTCGTGGGCAAGCGAGCCTACGTCGCCGGCTCGATCGGTCCGACGGGGCTCGTTCCAGGGGCCGACCGAGCCCGCGAGCTGACCGAGGCCAAGGCGACCTTCGCGGATCAAGCGGCAGCGCTGGCCGAAGGCGGCTGCGATCTCTTGGTCCTCGAGACGTTCCGCCACCTCGACGAGATCTGCATGGCCATCGAGGCGGCCCGCATGGGCGCCCCCGGGATGCCGATCGTCGCCGCCGTGACGTACGACTCCGAGGGGACCGTCGCGGACGGCACCGCGCCGGAAGAGGTCGCGAAGATCCTCGCGTCGTTCGGGCCGGACGTGATCGGCGTCAACTGCGGCGACGGGCCCCAGCTCTCTCTCTCCATGGCCGAGCGCATGCGCGGCGCGGCGCTTCCGATCGCCGTGCAACCGAACGCAGGCTTGCCTCGCAACGTCGACGGACGGCTCCTCTACATGGCGACGCCCGAGTACTTCGACGTCTTCGCCCGCCGCATGATCCAGGCCGGCGCGCGCATCGTCGGCGGCTGCTGCGGGACGACGCCCGACCACATCAAGTGGATGGCTCGATCCGTGCGAATGCTCGCGGGCCTGCACGGCGAGGAAGCGACGCGCACCGCAGCGGTCGAGGTGCGCGGCCCGAACGTGCAGGCGGTAGAGCCGACGCCGCTCGCCGAGCGAAGCGACTTCGCCGCGAAGATTGCGGCCGGCAAGTTCGTCGTCAGCGTCGAGGTGAACCCCGAGCCCGGCGTCTCGCCGGAGAGCGCGCTCGCCGCGTCGAAGATGCTGATCGACGCCGGCGTCGACATCGTCAACGTGGCCGACGGCCCGCGCGCCACCGCGCGCATGTCGAACCTCGCGTTCTGTGCGCTCCTCCTCGCTCGGCACAACATCCAGCCGATCCTCCACGTCTGCGGGCGCGACAGGAACATGCTCGGCCAGATGGCGCACCTCCTCGGCGCCCACGCGCTCGGGCTGCGTAACCTCGTCATCATCACCGGCGATCCGCCGAAGGTCGGCGATTACCCGGAAGCGACGGCCGTCTACGACCTGGACTCGGTCGGGCTGCTTCACATGGCCAGCCAGATGAACCGCGGCCTCGACCCGGCAGGTAAGCCGCTTCGCGGCGGCAAGACCTCGTTCTTGTGCGCGACCGGCTTCGAGCCCGGCGCGCAGGATCTCGACAAGGAGATCGCGCGGCTCGAGGCGAAGGTGGCAGCCGGCGCCGATCTCGTGATGACGCAGCCCGTTTTCTATCGGGATCTCCTCGAGCGCGTGCTCGAGCGGATCGCGCACCTCGAGGTCCCGGTGATGGTCGGCGTCCTGCCGCTGCTCTCGTACAAGAACGCCGAGTTCCTCCACAACGAGGTCCCCGGGATGCAGATCCCCGAAGAGATCCGCGACCGTATGCGGCGCGCGCCCCCCGGCCCCGAGGCTCGGCAAGAGGGTGTTCGCATCGCTCGAGAGATGCTCTTCAGCGTTCGCGACCGCGTCCAGGGTGCGTACCTGATGCCGCCCCTCGGAAAGTACGAGCTCGCGCTCGAAGTGCTCGACGGCCTGTCGCGCTGACGAATCGTCACTGAAACGGCTCCTAACCGCGTCGAAACCTCGACAATCGTCCGGCACGCTCCTCGCAGCTGGCCGCTTTCGGTTCGAAGGAGGTTCGCAGGTGCTCGTTGCTCTTTCGCTCGTCGCGCTCTCTACCGCGTGGACCGTGATGGGCACGTTCGCCGTCGCTTGCGCGACGAGGAAGCGCGCACCCGAGCTTCCACGCGATCGACTCGAGCCGGTGACGGTGCTCAAGCCGCTCTGCGGCGCCGATCCGAGCCTGCGCGAGAACCTCGAGAGCTTCTTTCGTCAGGACCACCCTTCGTTCGAGATCATTTTCGGCGTCGAGCGGAGCGACGATCCCGCGGTCGCGATCGTGCGCGAGCTGATCGCCGAGCATCCCGACGTCGACGCCAAGCTCGTCGTCCACAGCGGCAAGAGCGCGCACAACCCCAAGGTGCGAAACCTCTTGGGCATGATCGATCACGCTGCGAACGACCTCGTCCTCGTGAGCGACAGCAACGTGCGTGCGCCCTCGCACTACCTGGCCGAGATGTGCGCCGTTCGCGCCGCCGATGTTCGCGTCGCGCTCGTCACGAACCTCTTCGCCGGCGACGGGCGAGGCTCGATCGGAACGAGCCTGGAGTGCGTGCAGCTGTCCGGGTTCATCGCAGCCGGCGCTGCGCTGCCGACGCTCGTCGGCGACGCGATCGTCGTCGGCAAGTCGATGCTCTTTTCCCGGACCGAGCTCGCGCGTCTCGGAGGGCTCGAGCGGGTCGCCGACGTCCTCGCCGAGGACTATGTCATCGCCAAGATGTTCGAGGACGCGGGTCGCCGCATCGCCATCGCTCCCACGGTGCTTACCAACGTCGTGGGCAAGCTGCCGGTGCGCGGCGTGTTCGATCGCCACCTGCGCTGGTCGATGTTGCGCGTCCGGCTGCGGCCTGCGTTCTTCGCGCTGGAGCCGCTGACCATTCCGCTCGCCGTGTTGCCTGCCGCCTACCTGGTGATGGGACTGTGGGCGCTCGCTTGGCTAGGCGCGATGCTCGCGATCCGCGACGCAGGCGGATGGCTCCTGCTGCGCGGCAGGAGCCGTCTTCACGTGCCGCTCACGACCTCGCTCTTGCGCGACGTCCTGATGATCGCCGTGTGGATGGCGACGCCCTTCAAGCGTCACGTGTCCTGGCGCGGGACGCGTGTTCGCGTCTGCTCCGGGACGCTGCTCGTCGCCGAGCCGTGATCGTCGGCGTGCGGGATCGGCGTGGTCGGCACCGGCGTGGTGCGACCGCTGCTTGTGTCCAAGAGCGCGACCGCTTGCTCGCGGATCGCTCGCCACTCGCTCTCCCAAACGGCGGTCGGAACTTCTCCGGTGCGCTCGGTGGACGCGAGACGGCGGCAGCCCTGCGCGAGCCGCCTCGCTTCGCGAGCAGCGCGAACGTCGAGCAAGGGAAGCAGCTTCTCTCGCCGGAGCGCCCAGAGGTCGAGCGCTTTGGCCAGGCCTCCGGGATGGAGCCGCTGCGTCTTCTCGGAGCTCTTCATGGAAGGCTGCGCCATAAGGACGGCTCCCCCCCCCGCCGTCGAGACATGATCTTCGCACGCCTCGTGCCACGAACCAGCTCCTCGCGATCACAAAGATCGTGGCCGAGATCGAGACGCGATGAGGCTCCGACATGTCACCGACGTGTCGGCCGACATGTCGAAGAAACCGTCCTCTGGAGTTACCTCATCGAATGCGCAGCTCGCGCAGGCGTCGCGCGAGCGCATGCTTCGAGACCTCGAGGCGCTCGATCATGCGGTCGAGGTTTCCCTCGCATTCTTCGTACACGCGCGCGATTTCGGCCGGGTCGATGTCCGCCACGCGACGAACGTGGGGCGAGGCCTCGACGAGGGCATAGAGCGAGGTCCGAGAGATCCGGAGCCGCTCGGCGGTGAGCTTCAGGTCCCAGCGGCAGGCGCGGAGCGTCTGGAGGAGCTCGTCCTCGGTCACGTCGTTCGGCCGGCGCCGGCCCTCACGCTCGAAGGCCGGTGACGTCCGCACCACTTCGTTCGGGAGCGAGGTGGCAGTACCGCCGAACGACGCCGACAAGATCCGCGACAGCGCCGGGCCTGCCGCGACCGACCCGCCGCGGCTGCCGACGACCAGCTGCCGGACAGCGTTGCGCAGCTGGCGGACGTTGCCCGGCCAGTCGTAGCGGCAGAGCGCGGCCACCATCGAAGCCGAGAGCACCTGCAGGTCCGACGCATCCGGCGACGGTCGCGGCTGCACGCCGCCTTTGATCTGCTGGCCTTGCTCGAGCCGGAGAAAGTGTTGAATGAGGCGGCCGATGTCGTCTCGACGGTTGCGCAGTGGCGGAACCACGACGGTGTAGCTCGCCAGGCGATGCAGGAGCGGCGCCCGGAACGCTCCGCGGCGAACGAGCTCTTCGAGATCCGCGTCGGTCGCCGCGATCACCCGGGCACGAACGGGGCGCGGTTGAGAGCTGCCGAGCGGCTGGACCTCGCCTGAGTCGAGCGCGCGAAGGAGCATCGCCTGCACGTCGACAGGCGTCTCGCCGACCTCGTCCAAGAAGAGGGTTCCATCCTCGGCCGCCCGGAAGTGCCCCGCGTGATCGCGCACGGCGCCGGTGAACGCGCCTCTCTCTGCACCGAAGAGCTCGGCACCGGCGAGCGACGGTGGGATCGCGCCCATGTTGATGGCGACGAACGGACGATCGCGGCGCGCGCCGGCGCGGTGAATCGCGCGGGCGACGAGCTCTTTGCCCGAGCCCGTCTCGCCGACGACCAATACGGTGACGTCGAGATCGGTGAGCACGCGGATCTCGCGACGAACGCGGGCGATCTCTGCGCTCTCGCCGACGAGCCCCAGGTCGTCGTCCGGCTCGCTCATCGGCTCGCCCTCGTTCAGCACGAGCGCGACGCTGTCGGCGAGCTCGAGGACGACGCCGCGCGTGAGCGCCGCGCGGTCGACGAGGAGCGTGTCGTGAACCGGAATGCCGTCGGCGACGACGCGCGTGGCGGTCTCTCTCACGTCGAGCTCGACGGCGCCGCCCTCGCGGCGGTGGATCCGGAATGGGCTGCGGCTGAGGTGTCCGTCGGCGAGCGGCTCACCGCGCGCGGCGCGAGGCGACGCGAAGGCCGGCTCGAGCCGCGAGATGCCTGCGCTGCCGCCGAGCGGAACCGCCGAGAGCGCGATGCGATCCCCGACGCGGCGCGCGTTGGGATGGGCCACGATCGTCAGCATCGGCGCCGCCCCGGTGAGGCGCGCCCCGGGCGAGTCGGGCCCTTCGGGCGTGCCGTCGAGCGTCGAGAGCTCCGCGTTGCCGCCGCTCATCGGCTAGTACCGCCCAAAGAGACGAAGCCCCACGGCGTCCGGCGATGCGAAGATGGACCCTTCGAGCCCCGTCTTCGAGGCCGAGGAGCTGGTTGCGCCGACGATGACGAGCGTCAGCCCCGTCGCCGCCACCGCAGCGCCCGCAAAGAGCGTCACGGTGCTGGCGACGCTGAGCGCTTCGCCTCGGGATGCAGCGTCCCGCGCCTCTTCCAGGGTGCTCCCCGGACACGACAGCGTCTCGCCGGACCGCTCACAGCCTTCCAGGTCCTCGAGCGTGGCGTTGTCCGAAGAAGCGATGCCGCCCGTGATCGCCGCGACAGCCAGCGAGGCTGCGCCGATCGCTCCGATCGCCGCACCGAGCACGACGAGGTCGACGCCGCCTTCGTCGCGCGTCTGCGGCACGGGCCGAGGCGAGGTCGGCGCATCGGATGGGGGCGAAGGCGGCGGGACCACCGCGGGCGGCGCCGCCGCCTTGGGCACGAGCGAAAGGACGACCTCTTTGCGAGCACCTTCGGCGATCTCGAACGTCTGGCGCAGCTCCTCGTGGCCGGGAGCGGTCGCCACCATCACGTGCGTGCCCGGATCGACCGGGAGCGCGAGTTCGAGGCTGGAGAGCGGCAGCTCCACCCCGTCGCGCTCGACCCGCACGCCCGCAGGCTTTGATGTTAACCGTACTGTTATCTTTGGAAGACGGGGCTCGAGCTTCGACAGGGCGTCGTCGACGAAGGCGTCGACCTCACGCTTCCGCTTGGCGCCGGGCGTCTCCTGGTTGAGCACCTTGGCCTTCTGGTACTCGGCCCACGCGCGGGCGAGCTTCCCGTCGTGCTCGGCGCAGCGGGCGACGTTGAGCTGCGCGCCCACCGACGGATCGAGCTTCACGCTGGCCTCGAAGCTCGGGCACGCGCCGGCCCAATCGTCCTTCTCGAGCGCCTCGACCCCCTTCTTGAAGAGGGCCTCGGCCGCTGCGGGATCGCGCCCCGGCTGCGCGGCCGCGGTGGCGGGCGCGAGGGCGAGAGCGAAGGCGAGGACGCGTCTCATCGTGTCTTCCAGACCGGCTCCGCGGAAGGTACCGGACCTCTCGGCGGAGGGCGACCCGTCCCGCGGTTCGCCGGCGGGGAGACCGATGCCGACGACGACGACGACGCCGACACAGAAGCGAGCGGCGGCTCGGCGGCAGCGCTGGGCTCGGAGGGCGCGCTCTTCACGACCTCGACCGTGGGCGGTGCGCCCGAGCCCGCGGCTTCCGAAGGAATGGCGATCGCGGCCGGCGCCGACTCGCTTCGATCGGGAGCGCTGGAGGCTCCGCGATCGTTCGGATTCCCACGCATCGAGAACGCGACAGCGATGGCGACGGCAATCGCCGATGCTCCGCCGATCACGAAGAGCCCGAGCCTTGGCCGGCGCTCGACGCGCCGCGCCTGTGTGGTGCTGAAGCTCGCGCTCCCGCCGGTTTGCGCAGCCGGTGTGGCGGGCGGCGTGGTCGCGGGCGCTGCAGCCGGCCCGCCGGACGAAGGGGCGCGAGAGGAAGCCCTCGGGCTCCCCGCCGACGCGAGCGTCTCGGCGACGGGTGACGGCGGGGGATCGCGCGGCGGAGGCGCCGAGCTACCGATCGGCATAGGCACCGTTCCCCCGATCGCGACAGGCGTCACGCCGGCAGGACGATCGGCGGCCTCGCTCGTCTTTTCAGGCAAGGGAACGGGCGGCAGATCGCGGAGGACCGCAGCGAGCTCGCTCACCAGCGCCTTGGCCGAATCGAACCGAGCGCGCGGCTGGATGTTCGTCGCTCGCGCAAACCACTTGTCGAAGCCGGGCGGAAGCTCGATCCCTCGACGCGCGGCGCGCACGCTCGCGGGCTCGGAAGGGCCCTTTCCCACGGCGAGGAGGAGCGCCAGGATGTTGCGCTCGTCGCCGCCGAGGTCGTCGTCGAAGTAGGGCCTTCCGACGAGGAGCGCGTAGGCGATCTGCGCGAGCGCGTACGTATCGGAGCTCGGCCCGATGAGCTGCGCTTCTCCGGTCACCTGCTCGCGCGCCATGTAGTACGGCGTCCCGAACGTCTTCGTCGTCGACTTCGGATCGGGCGCGGTCACGCGCACGACCTTGGCGATGCCGAAGTCGAGGATCTTCAGCCGCGGCGATCCGTCGTCGCGCTTGGTCATGAAGAGGTTCTCGGGCTTCAGATCGCGATGAACGATCCCCGCGGCGTGCGTCTTCTCGAGCGCGAGCGCGGCTTGCTCGAGGAGGGCGACGAGCTCGGCCGGCGAAGAGCGTTCGCCACGCCGGAGGCGGCTCCCGAGATCCTCGCCGCGGAGCAGCTCCATCACGAGGTAGGGACAGTCGGTCTCGGCGTCGATCCCGGCGTCGAAGACCTCGACGAGGTGCTCGCTCTCGATGTCGGCGGTGACCACCGCCTCGAGCGCGAAGCGGGCGCGCATCTCGGGATCGGTGACGACGTGCGGCAGCATGACCTTGAGCGCGCGCCGCCGCTTGGTCTCGCGGTGGAGCACCTCGTACACGATGCCCATGCCGCCGGCCGACACGACGCGGACGATCTCGTAGCGCTCTGCGAACACGCTCCCAGGCTTCAGCACCATCATGGGAGCCCCCTCCGGATCAGAACGTGCCGGTGACTCCGAGGTAGCCGGGACCGAGCTGGGGCCGGATCGAAGCCGTTGCGGAGCCGCCCTCCGTCGGAACGAGCCAGAGAACCGTCGCCAGCACGGCCACCGCGCCGCCGCCGGCCATCAGACCGATGCCGACGTTCTGAAAGATGAGGCGCTCGTCGTCGATTTCGGCGAGGTCGGCGTAGTCCGATGCGGGAAGATCGGTGCCGGGCTCGCGGCGCGCGGCCGCCTCTTCGAGCTCGGATCGACGCGACTCCGCGTTGATGAGGAGGACGCCGCCGGCGACGAGCAGCGCCACCGACGTGCCTGTCGCGATCCACGGGCCCACGCGCGACGGCGATGGCGCTTGAGGCGCCAGCGCGACGCGCGTCACGAGACCGCGCCGGAGCTCGACGTCGGCTTCGGCGTACGAGCCGTCCTCGAGCGTCATCGAGACCTCGTGCTTGCCTGGCGTCGTGGCGATGCGTCCGCCGGCGTCCGGCGTCGCCGGGTCGCCGTCGAGCGCGACCTTCGCGCCCTTCGGCACGGTGCCGAGGGCGATGGCCGCTTCGGCCTTCGGGACGTCGATCGAGACTTCGCTCGCCGGCTGGCCGAGATCGCCGAACTTGTCCTGGGGAACGAGTGACACCTTGAGCTTCGAGCCCGGTCGAATCCACGACGGATCGAGCGTGCCGAGGAGCGGTCCCTCTTGGCTCGGGATGAGCGGCACGTCGAACGCGCTCTCGAGCTCGGAGCTCTTCACGCGCGCGACGACCTTGAGCCAGGACGGTCGCTTCGTCGCCTCGGCAGACACGCGGATCGGCTGGTAAGCCACTTCGGGCTTCTTGACGTCGAGCTTCGACAGCTCGACGCCCTCGGCAGCCAACCTGCCCGCGCGGACCTGCTTTGCAGCAGCACGACACGCGTCGCGGATCTTCGGCGATTGATCGCGCGCCACCTCGGGGTCGAAGCCGCCGGCGGTCACCGCCTTCTGGCATGCCGTGGTCGCGGCGTCGGGTCCCTGAAGCACGAGGAGCGCCGTGGTCTCGAGCAAGCTCGCGTCGACGGCGACCTGCGGCGGCAAGGTCCTGTTTTTGATGGCAGCGAGCGTGCGCAGCGCATCCTGGAAGTTGCCGCCCTCGACCTGGTCGCGCGCCCTGGCCACGACGCTGGCGATGTCTTGCGCCGACGCGGGCGAAGCAATCGCGGCGAGCGCGAGGCAGGTGGCTATCGATACGAACGCCGAGCGGAGCATCGTCACTGGCTCTTCTTGAGGTCGAAGCTTACGCCTGACCCCTTGCCGGATACGATCTTGACAGTCGCCGATCGAGAGGCGCCGAGATCCGGGTTGGTAACCGTCACGGTGTGCGTGCCGGGCGACAGGCTGATGGCGCCGATCGGCGTGGTCCCGTACGACTTTCCGTCGACCGAGACGTGACCCCACGGCGAGACGTTCACCTGCAACGTGCCGGGGGCGCCGTCCGTCGGCTCGCTCGTCGCGGGCGCCCGCTGCCCCGGCCCCGGGTTCTTGGGGCGCGTCTTGCCCGGATCTCTCGGGTCGGTGGCCGAAGACGCAGATGATGACGGATCCGTCATTGCAACGGGCTCGGCCGAGGAGGAGGAGGAGGGCGTGGCCGTGGTCTTCGGCGGCGTCACCGCCGTCGTGCCGGTGTTCGCCGCCGGCGTTTGGGCCGCGCCCATGTCGGAGGCGCCACCACCGGTGCTCGCCGTGAGCCGACTGCCGATCAGCACCCAAAAAGCTCCGGCCAGGATTCCGATGACCGCCGCCGCGGACAGAGCGACGACCCAGGCGCGCGAGCTCGGCTTGGGCCGCTGCGCGTCGGTGATGCTGGCGATCCGCGTGACGCTGGCAGCGCGATCCGGCGGCACGCTCGGCGGCACCTCGTGCGTGTGGGCCGGCGCCTGAAGCATCGTGCGCGGACCTGCGCCCGTGGGCACGTGCTGGGCAAAGGCGCCGGAGCCGCTGTGGGGCCCCGATCCGGAGTAGCTGGGCGGAGCCGGCGGAACGCCGAGCGCGTAGCCACCGGAGCCGGTGGTGTGCATCGCGCGCGGATTGGAGCCGCTCACCCCGAACGCAGGGACTTCGCCGGAGAGCGCGAGGCTCCACGGCTGCTTCGTCGTAGGCGCGGTGCTCGCGCCCGCGACGAGCGCGACGCGCTCGGCGAGCTCGGCGAACGCGCTCTCTTCGGCGCCGGGTCCCATGGAGTGCAGCACGTGGTTCATCGTCGTCGCCAGGTGACCCGAGGTCGGAAAGCGCTCGCTGGATCGGAACGCGGTCGCGGCGTCGATCGCCTGCGCGAGGGGCGGCATGGCGTCGGGAACGATTTCGTGAACGAGCGGGACGCGCTCGGTCGCTATCTTGGCGATCAGCTGGCCTTGCGTCTCCGCCTTGCGGAGCCGGCCGCCGATGAGCGCCTCGAAGAGCGTGACGCCGAGCGAGAACAGATCCGCGCGGCCGTCGAACGGCTCGCCGAGCGCCTGCTCCGGTGGCATGTAGGGCAGCTTGCCCTTGAAGATGCCGGTCTCGGTCTTCTCGCCGCCGAGGCCGTGGATGCGCGCGACGCCGAAGTCGCTGAGACGCACCCGGCCGTCGCGACCGACGAGGATGTTCGCCGGGCTGACGTCGCGGTGCACGACGCTCAGGTTCCGTCCGGTCTCGTCGGTCATCGAGTGGACCGCGTCGAGCGCGCGCGCGACCTCACGGCCGACGAGCGCCACCGCCGCCGGCGAGAGCGCGCCTGCCTTGCGGAGGATCCTGTCGAGCGCCGCACCGTCGATGTAGTCGAGGACCAGGTACAGGCCGCGTTCATCGGACTCGCCGAGCTCGATCAGCCGGACGATGTTCGGGTGGTCGAGACGCGCGATGACCTGCGCCTCGGCGATGAAGGACTCGCGCGCGTAGTCGCTGATGCCCTCCGTCGAGAGGAGCCGCTTGACGGCCACTTGCCTGCGAAAGTTTCGCGGACCGACCTCATCGGCGAGCCAGACCTCGCCCATTGCACCCCGGCCGAGGAGGCGCAGGAGCCGGAACTTACCGGCAAAGAGTTCCTGAGCGTGCTCCTCGGTCATGGCAAAGAGAGACTCTGGGACGCGATCTTACACGGGCCGGAGGCTCGATTTCGCAATTCTTGGTCAGGGTTCCGCGGAAACCGCTGCACGGATGACAGCCTCTTCTTCGCCCTGCTCGAGCCACACAACGTAGAGGGTCCCCTTCACCACGGTCGCTTGGACCGCTGCGACCGGAAGGGTCGAGAAGCGCTTGATGCGTCGGACCTCGGCCGCATCGCCGAGCTGCTCGTCCACCGTGTACACGAGGAGCTCGGGCGCGCTCGCGTCGGTCCCCGGCGTCACGAGGATCGCGTTTCCACCTTCGCGGCGGACCCACGCAGGACGCGGCGTGTCGCGGACGCCGGGGAGCTTGCTGAGGACGGTGACGCCGGCGTTGTCGTGGCGCCCGAACTCGGCCTGACCTTCGACGGGATCGCTGGGGAGCTGCTCGCCCGTCCGTTGCGACGGCCGTAGCAAGAGGACGCTCGTCGCGTCGGCGGTCAGCGGAATGGCGAGCGGCGGAAGCGGTATCTCGAGGGGCACGCTGCCGCCCAGGACGAGCGCGCTGGGACGTGTCTCGTCGAGGATCCAGGTCACCCCGCCGGCGTGTGCGAAGCCGGCGGCCACGCCGACCGCGACGGGCAAGGCCGCGCGCGCGCCGTCGCAGGTGTGACCGCGACAGCACTCGTAGTCGTCGTCCGGACACGCCGGGAGCGCCGACGCCGGATCGCCGGTCGTCTCCAGCTCGAACACCGCGAGCTGACCGATCGTCTCGCCGTCGGTAGCGTCACCGCCGCCGGTGCCGCCGGCGCCCCCGGAGCCGCCACCGCCCTCGCCCGGCCCGCTCGTGCTCAGGCTCTGGAAGTAGCCGAGCTCGATGCGATCGTCGGCAACGCGCACGAGACGCGGCTGCGAGACGGCGCCGTAGCCGATCGTCGGCATGAGGATCTCCTCGCCGATCCGACGCGACGGCGACTCGGGCGCGGAGCTCTCGGAGCCTTCGGCCGGCAGACTGACTTCGAAGATCCCCAGGCGGGATCGCGGATCCTCGGCCAGCGGGCTCGATGTGATGGCCAAGACGGCGCTCTCGTCGGAGACCACGAGGAGGTCGAAATAGGGCTCGAGCAGGCCCTCATCCGCCTGCCAGGTATTCTCGAGCGCGAACTGAGGGCTGACAGTATTGTCACTCTTCAGCCGCGCCGCGACGATCGCCTGTCCCTCTTCGCTGTAGGGGTAGGTCTCCCAGACGATCAGCGCCGTGTTCGTCTGCGGAAGGACACGAAGGTCTCCGCCGCGCAGGTTGCCGATCCGCGCCACGGTCAGCGGCACCGGCGTTCCGGGGAGCGCGCAGACGCCGTTGATGCAGTCGTAGCCCTCTGGACACTCGCCATCGGGGCAGCGGGCCGGCAGGTCGCCGAGATCCGCGGTGCACGACGGGATCGCCGCGAGGATGCCGAGCGGCAAGCAGACGACCGCTCCCAAGATCGCTCGCTTCATTCCGTACGCTCGGGTTTCAAGGGGCCTCGTCGACGGTGGCGATCCAGAGGTCCATCAGCGACTCGTGGAAGGTGGTCCACGCCAGATAGACCTTGCCGCCCTGTGAGAACGCGCGAGCGGAGTAGAGCTCGTCGTCGCCTTTTCGCTCGTAGCTGGCGATCCGCACGATGCCTCCGTCGGCGTCGAGACGGTTGACCTCGAGCGCCCCGAACCCGCGGTCGCTGGGCGACCAAGGCGCTAGGAGCGCGCTGTCCGGCCCGACCGACAACGCCGAGAAGGGCTCGAGCCCATCTTGGAGCACGCCCGAGACCTTGGGGTCCGAGAGCGGCGCCCCCGTCCAGTCGACAGCTTGGAGCGTCGCTTCGATGTCACCGTCGCCGCCGGCGAGGGCCATGACGATCACGCGATCCGAGAACGCGTAGACGGGTTGATCGGCGAGGACGAGCGGGCCCTCGGGGACGGGCGCCGGATCGTCCGAGATGCGCCAGAGCTCGGAGGCGTCGGGACCGACACGGACGGCGATCCCGTCGGCGCCGAGATCCCAGAGGAGACTGTCGGCGGACAGCGGCAGCGTCTGCGTGAGCGGAAGGCGAGCTCGCTCGGTGAATGCGCCGTCTTCGATGCGCGCCACGACGACGCTGCCGCCTTCCGAGGGATCCGCGTAACTCACGTCGACCGCGCCGTTTCGCGCGAGCGCAGCGATGTAGACGGGCTCGGAACCTCCCTGAAACGGGATCTGATTCGCGGGCTCGGCGACGATTTCGGGCTCGCCTCCGCGACCCTCGCGGGGCGCCGACCAGAACGAGAGCCGCTGGTCGGTCGACGAGACCGAAGGAAACGAAAGCGTCAGCACGCCGTAGTGATCGTCGTCGAGGGCGACGACCGACGACGCGGTGGGGAACTCCTCGCCGAAGTCCATCACCTGCCTGACCTCGCCAACCTTGCCGTCGGGTGCCACGGCGACTTCGTAGAGACCGCGACCGCCCTGGGTGAAGCCGTCGTTGACGACGAGCGTCGCGCCTCCGCCGGGCGAAGCAAACCAGTACATTTCGCCCGAGTTGACCCACGTGATGCGCATCGGTCGCGCCGCTTCGAGGGTCGCGCCCTCGCGCACGCAGACGGTCGCCTGGCACGTGTAGCCGTCGGGGCAGAGCCCTTCGGCGCCGCACGCGAACGGTACGTCCGACAGCTCGGGCTCACAGCCGAGCACCCCTGCGAGGAGAGCGAGCGCCGCCCTACGCTCTAGCGCAGAGCTACTTCTTGTCATCGCGTCGCGGCGCTCCCCAATTCATGCTCCCGGCCTTGCCGCGTCGCGACACGGGGAGGCCTCCGGCCGGCTCCTGAGACTGGGCCGGCGGAGGCGAGGGCTGCGCCTCGGGAACGACCGCGGGCATCGCCGAAACGCTGGGACGGCGCGCAGGCTGCGGCGGTCGCGTCGCAGGGATCGCGGACGACGACATCGATCCTCGGAGGGGCTGCCGAACCACAGGAGCTGCCGGGATCGGCGCCTGCTCGAACGGTCGCTCCTCGAACGAGAAGCCCTCGCTGTCGGCCTCTTGCTCGAGAGGACCGCTGCGTGAATCTTCCCACTGCCGCCCGCCCGCCGATCCGACCCCGTGTTTGGTCCCACCGTGCGGCGGCGGCGAAAACGACGCCGGCCCACTCGAAGGCGGCCCTTGTTCGAAGTTTCGCGAATCGCGATTCTGGCTGCTGATGCGAAGGCCGGCGGTTCCTGTCGTGGCCCGACCCGGCCCACCGAAGCTGCGATCGCCTTGCGCGGAGGGTCGCTCGCCGGGAATCACGGGGCGCTCTCCCGTCGTCCGACCGGAGCCGAACGGCGAGTTGCCGGTGATGCTCCGGCCGGGGCTCGAGTTCCGATCGCCGCCCCATCGAAGCCCGAAGCTCCGTGCTTCGCCTTCGCCGGGGATGTGACCGGGCGACGAGTTGCCGTGCGACGATCCGTACCCCTGCGACGACGGTCTCTGGGTCGGCGTCTGCGTCGGCTGCCTCGTCGAGGGCGGTCGAGCCGAAGCGGAGCCGGAGGTGTCCCCCTCGAGACCTGCCTCATCCGAGAGGTAGGCCGCGAGGAGCGCGTCGGTGTCGCTCAGGTCGGCGCTCGATGCACCTTGCGGAAGCTGCCCGGCCGCCGAGACGATCTCGAGACCGTACTCGTCCCACTTGAGCGCGCGCGTCGACGATCCCACAGCGGGTCGCGACCCGTCAGGCGATGGTGCGGCGACGCCGCGCCGCGACTCCGCAGCCTGCGGTGGCTGAGCCGGCGTTGCGACGGCGCGGCCATCGAACTGACGCGTCGGTGGTCGGGCCGTCGGTGCGTGGCGAGGCGCGCTCGGCGCGTCGTGCTGCGAGGTGCGGAGCTCTTGGCCGGGATAGGACGCCCCGGGACTGGAGCTACCCGGGTGAGAGCCGGCTTGCGACGGGCTCGGCCGTGAGATCCCGCTCGGCGATTGCGCGGAAGGGTTGGACCCCGACGACGATCCGGACCAGCTCGCCGAGCCCGAAGCGCTCGATCCCGAAGCGCTCGACGACGGCGCCTCGCCCTTTTGCATGACCGCGCGCATCTTCGCGACCGAGTTCTTGCGAGCGCGGTTCGCGGCGAGCTGCACGACGTAGGCGCGCATCTGCTTCATCTGCTGATCGGTCGTGTCGATCGGCCGCTTCACGTAGCGCGCGGGCTCGCCGGGCTTTGGCGGCGCGGCGAGATCGAGATCGATGGGTTGCTCGAGCAGCTGCGCGCTCGCGTCGTACAGGATGCGAACCGGCGGACGGGCGAAGTCGACCGGCAGCGTGGGGGTCGCCAGGACGACGCCCATCTCGCCAGTCGAGAGCTCGACCATCGTGCCGGCGGGGAAGATGCCCAGCGATCCGATGAGGAGCTTGATCAGCGTCCGATCTGTCGTATCGCGCGCCTGTCCCTCGAGCACCTGGAGCGCGTCGTCGATGGCGAGCGGCGCGGCCGTACCCTTCGGTACGCGCAGCTCGGCGAAGGCGCGCGCCATCGCCAGGATGCGACCCATCAAGCTCGGTTGGCGCTTGCCGGCGTGCGGCACCCCGCCGTCGCGAAGCAGGAGCGCCTCGTGGACGACGACGGCGCGCGTGAGGTTCGGCGGATGGAACTTGCCGAGCGCGGCGAGCGCGACGAGCGAGCTCGTCGGAACGAGCTCTTCTTCCTCTGCGTTCAGACGACGAACCGCCCGCGGTCCGCCCTCTTCTTCGTAGCCGGTGAGGCGCGGCCGGCCGACGTCGACCAGCAGCGCCGCGCTCGCGAGCGCCGAGAGGAGCGTGCGATCGTCGGTGAGCTGGCTGGCCATCGCCAGCGCGATGATCGCGGACGACAGCGCCAAACCCGCGCGATCTGCGTCGGCCGGAGGTGCCGCGGCGATTGACAAGAGGAGCCGACCGCCGGCGTCGTTCTGCGAGACGAGCTTCTGCGCGACGCGCTTGATCCCTTGGCGAAGCTCGTACTTTCCTTGGCGGAGCTGATCGTAGAAGCCCCGAACGATCATCAGCGCGGCGGCGTAGGTGCGCGCTGCCTTTACCGGCGGCGAGAGGTTGGTCGAGAACGTCAGGCCCTGGACCTTGCGGAGGCGTACGCCTTCCCATCCGCCCTCGGTCAGGCGCGTCGACTGCTTTCCCTCGCGGACGAAGTCGGCGACGACGCGGCCGAACTCGGCTACCTCGGCGGGCGTCGTGGTGATCGCCAGCGTGACCTCGGTCACCCCGCAGGGCTCGAGGATCTGACCGAGCTCGAGCGCGAGCTGATAGGTCTCGCGCGACGCGCGGAGCATCTGACGATTGACGAACACCGCATTGGTCGTGAACAGGATCGCCGCTTGCGGCACGTTGGCGCGCTGGGCGTACTCCTTGACCGCGCTGACGACGAAATCGACGACCTGGGCGACGGCGGCGTTGTTCTCGGCGTGGATCTGGCAGGCCTTGATCAAGCGGTAGATCGCGTTGACGAGCCGAGCCGCGAGGGCGCGCGGATCTTCGTCCGCGCGCGCCGCGCCCAGGCCGATGTCGCCGCGAGCGTCCATCAGGCCTTGCCCTCCGAAGCCGCCGGCCGCATCTCGCTCGGACGCCGCGGCCTCGACGCGCGGCGCTCCTCGATGATCTCCAAGGAGCGCGACGCAGCGTCGCGCACTTGGGTGGACGTGCCCCAGCGCTGCTTCGACGCCGTCTGAAGCGCTTCTACCGCCTCCGGAGAGTCGGCTTGCGCGAGGTACTCGGCAGCGACCATGCGCGAATGCTCGGTCGCCTCGTTCGAGAGAAGGCGACGCTTCGACAAAAGCTCGATCGCAAGGGACTCGGCGCGCGGCGCCTTCAAGGCGCCGACGGTGGCGAGCCACTTGCGCCGCTCGTCCACCGAGAGATCGTGGTAGGCGTCCGACTGGATCCGGCGGACGAGCACCGGTCCGGCCGCGACGACGTTCATCGCGCCGACGAGCTCGAGCGTCTTGAGGCGCACCTCGACGTCGGGCGCGTCGAGCAGGCCAGTGATCTCGTCGCGCGCTCGATCGCCGATGGATTCGCCCATCGCCGCGAGCGCCGCCAAGCGAACCTCGATGTTCGGGTTCGAGAACGCGGCTTCCATGCCCGCGGTCGCTTCCTTGGTCTTGAGCTCGACGAAGATCTCGACGATGAACCGGCCGAGCTCTGCTCCGGCCCTGCCGAGCTGCGTGGTGAGCTGCGCCTCTTGTCCTGGCGCCCAACGCCGGATGTACGGCTTGAGCACGTCACGGAGACGATCGTTGCTAGCCGTATCCAAACACTCGCAAGCGAGCCCGAACACCGCGTCGCTCGCGAGCAGATCGAGTGCGCGACCGAGGCCGGCGACGAGCTCTTCGTTCGTCGAGCCCGGCTGGGCCGCCTCACCCCAACCGGCGCGGCGCTCGATCGACATCTCTGCCATGAGCGTGCGAAGCACCTCGAGCGGGAAGACCACCTTGGCCGTCTCGAGCTCGAGGAACTTGGCTTCGTCCGGGTCGAGCTGGGCACGGAACGCGCGCGTGAGCAGCTCGTGGAGCTCGAACACCTTGTCGACCGAGTGGAGCGACACCTGGTCGGCGGTCCACTCGCGCAGCGCCTTGTGCACGAGCTCGGCGTCGCCGCGCCGGCGCGCGTCGACGTACGCGGGCACGAAGCCGTCGACGAAGCTCTCGAGCCAGCGCTGGGTGGGCTGCGCCAGCTGCGCGCCGAGCGTCGCTTTCGTCGCAGGATCGAGCGCGAGCGCGGCTGCCGCTTCGCCCGCCTCTTGCAGGCGGCCGAGCAGGTTGATCTCGAGCGCCTGCTCCTCGAGCGACTGCTCGTCGAAGTCCTTGTCGATGCGGGCGTTGGCCAGCGCTTGCTCGGCGAGATCGTTCCAATCGGCCAGGCGGTCGGGCTCGAGGTTGTCGCCCTCGGCGAACGAGTCGACGGCCAGGTAGGCGACGTGCTCGAAGCGGCGGTCCCAGAGCGCGGTCACCGAGTCGTCGTCGGCGCCGAAGATCGTCGAGACGTCGCGGAGGAGGATCGAAACGAAGTCGCGCAGCTCTTCCTCGGTGATGCCGACCTTGAACTGCACCTTGCGGATGCCGTCGGCGAAGAGCTGATGCGGGATTCGATCGAAGGGGACGCGGTCTGGCGCCCACACCGGATGGCCCTCGAACAGAAACGCTCCGCTCATTACGTCCCAGCGCACCGAGTACGCGTTGGCGGCGAGGGCGGTGCCTACTTCGGCGTAGCTCTGGCTCAAGGCTCGCTGGGTCTGCGGATGGGCGAGGCCGTACTGGCGAACGCTCGCCATCGCCAAACCGAGCTGCTTGAAGATGCTCGCGAGGCGGTCGCGCTGATCCTTTTGCTCGGCCTCCGAGAGCTCGGGCCCCTCTTCGATCGCGTCGACGCCACGGACGACGACGCCCGTCGCGTTCTTTCGCGCGGCGCGCAGCTTTCCGGTGCGAACGCCGGCGAGGACCTTGAGCAGGTCCGTCCGCATTTCCTTCGCCGACTGGAACCGATGCGCTCGATCGTAGGCGAGCGCGCGGTCGACGAACGCCGCGGCTTCGGGCGGAAGATCCTTGGCCTTTCGCCCGACCGAAGGCGCCGACTGCGTGGCCGCGAGGACGAACTCTTCGGCCTCGGTCTTCGCGGCGTGGAGGCGTTCGCCGGTGATCCCGGTGAAGAGGCACGCCCCGACGCTGAACAGGTCCGCGCGCCCGTCGACCTTGTCCATGCCGAGCGCCTGCTCGGGCGCAATGAACGACGCGGTGCCGAGCGCGATGCCCGCGCGCGTCGCCTCGACCGAGGTGTCCGGCTCGCGCATGCGAGCGACGCCGAAGTCGAGCACTTTGACGGCGGCAGCCTTGGTCAGAAAGATGTTCGCGGGCTTGATGTCGCGGTGGATGACGCCGATCTCGTGGCATTTCTCGAGCAGCTCGAGCACCGGCTCGAAGACGGCGAGCAGCTTCTCGAGCGGCATCCGGCCGCCGCCCTTCTTGAACAGCTCGGCGAGGGTCATTCCCTCGAGGAGCTCCATGACGAGGAACGGCTCGCCTTGATCGCTGAGACCGTCGTCGATGACCGGGACGCGGGCCGGGTGGTCGATGCGGTTGGCGATGCGACCCTCACGGAGGAACCGCTCGCGTACGTCGGTCGCCCGCGCGTACTCGAGGTGAAGCACCTTGATGGCGGCGCGCGTCCCGTTGTTCTTGTGGGTCGCCGCGAACACCGCGCCCATGCCGCCGACGCCGAGCACCTTGTCGATGCGCCACTTGGCGCTCAGGTCGGTGCCCACGCGACGGGCGGCCTGCTTTGCAGGGCTCAGTTTCTCAGAGGCTTCGGTATTCACTCCACTCCGAGCGCCGCTGACAAGAATGCGGCGGGGCCCCAAGGACGGCTTGAGCCCGATGGATACATCTATCACGCAATCCGAGCGTTCTCCCCTAGCCCGGGGAGAACCCGAGCCCGCCTCTGAGCGTTCGATTTTGTACGAGCGGCTCCTACCCCGAGAGCCGTTCGGAACGGCGCGCCGCCGGCCAGCCGTCCGCCGAGAGGCTGGCAATCGGTACAGTGGGCTGCAAAGCCGTGGGGCGGCGGCTAAGACGCGTGCCGCTTGAGAAACTCGACCGAACGACTCCACGCGAGCTTCGCGTTCGCCGCGTCGTAGACCTCGGGACGGGTGTCGTTCACGAACGCGTGGTCGGCCTCGTAGACCTCGACGGTCATGCTGCCGCCCGCCTTGTTGACGTCGTCGCGGAGCGCCTCGGCCGCTGCGGGCTTCACCCACTCGTCCCGGCTGGCGACGTGCTTGAGGATCGGCGCCTTGATCGACTCGAGCTTGAAGTTGGCTCGATCCGGCATGCCGTAGAACGGCACCGCCGCGACGACCTCGGGGGCGATCGAAGCAGTTGCCAAGGTGAGCGCGCCGCCCATGCAGAAGCCCATGACGGCGACCTTGCCGTTCGATCGCTCGTGCGCGGAGAGCCACTCGATCGAAGCCTTGGCGCGGTCGAGCGACTTCGGCCAGTCGAGCGAGCTCATGAGCTTCTGCGCCTCACCGGCGTCCTTGGTCGTCTTGCCGTCGTAGAGGTCGGGCGCGAAGACGACGAAGCCCTCTCGGGCGAGACGCGACACGAGCGAGCGGATGTGATCGGTGACGCCCCACCACTCCTGGAACAAGAGGACGGCCGGTGCGCGACCCTCGCCAGGCGGCAGCGCGATTTCGCCCTCGAAAGGCCCAGTCCCGGCGGTGAGCGATACCCTCTTCGTCGTCATGTCGTCCTCCGTAGGTTGGCGACGTCCGCCTACGTCCACCGCCGAACGGACGCAACCTTCAGCTGTACGGCGCGGCGCCTGCACGGATCGTAGAATGAGCCCGTGCGATCACTCTCGGAGCGCTGGCTGAAGGGCGTGCCCGCCCTGAAGGACGTCGCGATGCGCGTCCAGCTGGTCGCTACCGACCTCGTGGAGAGCGAGCTGCCCGATCTCGCCGAGGCGCTCGAGACGACGTGCATGCTCGCCGAGCAAGCCGAGCCGCGCGCACGGGAGGTGCTCGCCGCCGCGATGCCGACGCTCACCGATCCGGCACACGACGAGCTGGTCGAGCGGCTCCGGCACGCGGCGAACGAGAACGGTCACTTCGCGCTCGCGCGCCTGCTCCGGCGTCGCGCCCGGCCCGCCGCGTTCCCGGAACCCCCGCCGGAGCCGGACCAGCGGCACCCCGGCGAGGCTCGCGTCGGGCGCGCGCTGACGCTCGGCGAGCGCAAGGCGCTCGCGCGGAGCCGCGACCGCTTCATGCTCGACCGGCTGCTTCGCGATCCGCACCCCGCGGTCATCCGCAACGTCCTCGCGAACGCGCGGATCACCGAAGACGACGTCGTTCGGCTCGCCGCGCGCCGCCCGGCGTTCCCCGACGTGCAGATCGAGATCGCCAGGCACACGCGATGGAGCACGCGCGGCCGCGTACGCGTCGCGCTCGTCCAGAACCCGTTCACGCCCCCGAGCGTCTCGGTGCCGCTGCTTTCCCTCTTGGTCAGGCCCGAGCTCGAGCAGGTCGTGTCGGCGACGGACGTCCCTGCGATCGTGCGCGGGGCGGCCCTCGATCTCTTGGAGCGACGCCCGCCGGTACCGTCACCCGACGATCCGCAGCCGACACAATAGCAACAGCACCGTCAGGATCTTGGCGCCGCCGATGCGAAACCGAGCGCACGGCCTTGCGCCTGACCGGTGTCCCGGCGCCTCCACAGCACCGCGTCGAGCACGTAGTGGGTCGCCTGGGGGACCGCGAGGAGCGGGACCAGGAACGCGAGGACGACCGGCGAGAGGACGAAGTCGGCGCCCGCGCCCCCGAAGATCTCCGGCCGCGAATGCCAGACGAGGCGGTCCCAGATCATCTCCTCGGCGAAGGCGAGCGCGAGCAACAGGCCGCAAAAGAGGGCGAGGCCGCCGCGAAGCACCAACCGCGAGCCGAGCACAGCCGGCGCTTCGCGCGCCTTCTCTCGCGCGTAAAACCACAAGAGGGCCACGTACGGCACGCCGTGGACGATCACGTTCGCGACGGTGAACGCGTAGTCGGAGTTCGTCGCGACGATCCCCACGTACCAGGTAGCGACCGTGGCCGCCGTCACTACGTGCTTGCCGAGCTGGATCTTGCCCCTCGTTACGTGCCACGCCGAACGCACGACATAGGCGACGAGCGCGATCGCCCATCCGGCGTAGAGGACCGGCAGCGCGGGGGCGATCGCCGAGCCGTCGAAGAAGTCGCCCTCGACGAACCAATGGAACGCGCGAGGCGGGCTGGCGTGCCACACGGCCACCGGATACAGCGTCGCCGCGTAGATCGCCGCGTCGTCGATGACGCGATCGACCCTGCTCTTGGCGAGGCCGGCGCGCGCACGATAGACGGCGAGCCATCCGACCTGCTGCCGGACGAAATGAAAGAGCGCTACGTACGCGAGGACGCGCCAAAACCAGTCTCGCGATATGGCGTGGACGGCCGCGCCCGCGGCGAGGCACGCGATCGGTACGCCGGCGTAGAGGAGCGGTCGCCTCTTCAGCTCGCCAGAATCCAGGTACGTCCGGAAGAGCGTCGAGTAGACGTGCGCCACGTCGACCACGACGACGAACGCGAAGAACCCCCAGACGGGAAGCTCACCCCCGGGCGCCGCCAGCCAGGGAGCGAGCGCGACGAGCGCCAGCGCAACGACGGCCGACCCGCCGAAGACACCCAGGTCGGCGCGCGGGCTCCAGATCCACGGCCCCCAAACTGCAGGGGTTTTGTTCAAGGGGTCAGCCCTTGATGGCGGCCGAGATGATCAGCGAAAGGCCGATGATGACGGACCCGATCACGATGCCGAGCGAGGTGTTCTGATCGTGCTCGATCTCTTTGCGGATCGAGAACGGCGCGATCTTCGTGATGGCAAAGAACGCGATGCCGAAGACGACGATGCCGACAGCAGCAAACACCATCGAGTACACGACCGGCATCAAAATGCGGTCGCTCATGGAGCCGCCGGTCTCGGCTTCGGCGAGCAGAAGTTTATCCATCGTCGGCGATCTCCCTCGTGAGGCGGCGAGCGTACCCCGAAGGAGAGCGAGCGGGGAAGTTGTCGGAGCTGGTAGGTTCGCACCGATGATGAGGGCGCTCCTCGCCACGGCAGCCTGCGGGCTCGCCATCGCATGCTCGAGCGAGCGCGGCGCTGCGCCGCCCGACCCGGGACCCTCCACCGCCGAGAGCGCTCCGGCGCCGAAGCTTTCGGCGACCGCCACCGCGGCGGCCTCGGCGACCGGGTCCCCTGCGCAGCCCGCGAACACGGCCTCGTTGCCGGTCCGCGCCCCGGGCGACCTCCTCGGCGAGACCGTCGATTTTCCGTACGACGGCGGCGACGTGAAGGATCCGAGGCGCGCCTACGAGGGCCGCGTCTTCATCACCGACAAGGCAGCCGTAGCGGACAGGCCGGTCCCCTTGGTGGTCTTCTTCCATGGCCTCAACCGCGACCTCATCCCGCACCGTTGGATGGGAGGCGGCAACGAGGGGGACGTGAGGCGGATCGTCGGCGAGCTCGTCGCGGATGGAAAGGTTCAGCCGGTCGTCCTCGCAGGGCCGGGCTCGATCGAGCCCGCCGCGGTCTCCGGCGGCGCGAGCTTTCCGACGTTCGACTTCGACAACTTCGTCGAGCTGACGGAGCGCGCGCTCGGCGGCCGCGTGAAGATCGACAAGGAGCGCATCGTGGTCACCGGCCACTCGGGCGCGGGCTGCTCGGCCGAGGGCGGCATCGTGACCGCGACGAAGGCGCGCGTCGTGCCGCTGGCAGTCGTGTCGATCGACACCTGCATGGCGGGCTCGCTCGCCGACGCCCTCGGACGCGCCTCGCCGCGAACGCACGTGCTGGTTACCTGGCAGACGGCGAGCTGGTCGCGAAGCTTCGACCACTTCAGGAAGGTCTTCGAAGGGCGCGTAAGAGAGAGCCCACCGAGCTCCGGGATCCTGCGCGAGCTCGACCAGCTGCCGAACCTGCCCAAGTCGCACGACGCCACGGTCAAGCAGACCTTCGACAAGTGGCTCCCCAGGCTGCTCCCTCCGGGATGAGCCGATAAAGGGGTGCTATCGTCGCCAGCCTGATGGTTTTTGCCGCTCCACGAGCGCGCTCGTACGTTGCGGTCGCGATCGCGTTTGCGGCCGGGTGCGGTCGCCCGGCCTCGCAGCCGTGCTCGGCGACCGACCCGTGCGAAGGCTCGCAGAGCTGCGTGGTCGGCGTGTGCCGTGCGAGCTCGGCTGCGATCGCGCCGGCGAAGAGCCGCCGGGTCGTGCTGCCGGCCAAGAGCATAGCGGTTCTGTCTTCTTCAGAGCGCATCGCCCCCGACGCGCCGGTGACGCCGTTCGGCGCTCGGTCCGCGGGTGATGTCGTGGTCCTGCTCTCCTTCGAGAGCGAGCTCGGAGCGACCGCCGAGCTCGCGGCGGCGTTCCTCGTCCTCGATCCCGAGCCGGCTTCGCCCGGACCGACCGGCCCGATCCGCATCGAGGCGAGCGAGATCCTCTCGGCTTGGGGCGACGGGGAACCTTCCTGGGCTCGGGCGCCTCGGACCGGGCCCACCATCGGCGCTGCAGCGGTCCCGCCCGCACGCCGCGCGCCGGTCCGCATCGACGTGACCGAGACGCTCGCTCGATCCCGCGGGACAGGCTTCGGCCTGGCGCTTCGGTCGAGCGGCGACGATCCTCTGGGCGCCAGGTTGGTCACCGCGCCGGGCGCGTCGACCGGCCCTCGGCTGGAGCTCTACCTGAAGTGACGTCCCCGCCCCCTCTGCTCTCCGTCAAGGGCCTCTCGGTCTCGGTCGCTTCGTCGCGCGGCGTTCTTCCGATCCTGGCCGACGTGAGCTTCGACGTCCCGAGCATGGGCGCTGTCGCGCTCGTGGGCGAGTCGGGCAGCGGCAAGACGATGACCGCCCTCGCGATCCTCTCGCTCCTGCCCGAGGGCTCGACCGTGAAGGGCTCCGTGGAGCTCGAGGGGCGAAGCATCCTCGGCCTCTCGGAGCCGGAGCTCTGCGAGGTCCGCGGCGGCTCGATCGGGATGGTCTTCCAGGAGCCCGCAGCGGCGTTCGATCCGGTCTACCCCGTGGGCAGCCAGATCGTCGAAGCGCTCCGCCTGCACCGCGACGTCTCTAGAAAAGAAGCGAAGAAGCTCGCGATCGAAGAGCTGCGCAAGGTCGGCATGCCGGCCCCCGAGGAGCGGATGACGAGCTACCCGCACGAGCTCTCGGGCGGCATGCGGCAGCGTGCCCTCATCGCAATGGCGACGATCGCCGGACCGAAGCTGCTCTTGCTCGACGAGCCGACTACGGCGCTCGACAGAACGATCGAGGCGCAGGTCCTCGAGCTCTGCGCCGAGCTCCGCAGAGAATCGAACACCGGCATGCTCCTGATCTCGCACGACCTCGCCGTGGTCGCCGAGGTGACCGAGCACGTCGTCGTCCTCTACGCGGGTGAGGTGGTCGAGCGCGGCCGGACGGCGGACGTCGTAAGAGAGCCGCTCCATCCGTACACCCAGGCGCTCCTCGCGAGCATCCCGGATCCGCGGAGCCGCGGTCCGCGAAAGCGTGGCGAAAAGATCGAGCGCTTGCCGGTGCTCGCCGGGGCACCGCCCGACATGAGCGCTCTTCCTTCCGGCTGCCGCTTTGCGCCGCGTTGCGATCGCCGTCGCGAAGAATGCGACGAGCCGGTCGCGCTCCGCCGTCGCGGCGATACGCGTGAGGTGCGCTGCGTCCTCTACGACGACGAGGGAGCGGAATGAAGGAGCTACCGCTCGTCCTGAAGGAAGCTCCGGTGCTCTCGGTCGAGGGCCTGGCCAAGGCGTACACGCTTCGCCGGGGCCTCCTCGGTCTCAAGAAAGAGCTCGTGCACGCGCTCGCCGGCGTCAGCTTCCAGATCAAGAAGGGCGAGACGCTCGGCGTCGTCGGCGAGAGCGGCTCGGGCAAGAGCACCCTCGGCAAGGTCGTGCTTCGGCTCATCGAGCCCTCGTTCGGACGGATCGTCTGGAGCGGCGTGGACGTCACGCGCCTGCCCGAGCGCGAGGTCAGGCCGCACCGCCGGCGAATGCAGATCGTCTTTCAGGATCCCTACTCGTCGCTCGATCCGCGGATGACGGTGCGCGAAATCGTGGGTGAGGGGCTGACCTTGTTCAAGATCGCCGATCGCTCGGCACTCGAGGATCGCGTGGCGGACATGCTGAAGCGGGTGGGGCTCGATCCCTCGATGATGGAGAGGTACCCGCACGAGTTCTCGGGCGGCCAGCGCCAGCGCATTGCCATCGCCCGGGCGCTGGTCACGCGGCCGCGCCAGATCGTGGCCGACGAGCCGGTCAGCGCGCTCGACGTCTCGGTGCAGGGCCAGATCGTCAACCTGCTCGAAGAGATCCAGGAAGACTCCGGCGTCGCGTTCATGTTCGTCTCGCACGATCTCCGCCTCGTCGAGTGCACCGCCCATCGCACCGCGGTGATGTACCTGGGACGCGTCGTCGAGATCGGGCCGAGCGCGCGGATCGCGAAGAGCCCGCTTCACCCCTATACGCGCGCCCTCATCGCTTCTTCGCCTCCGCACCCGCGCGGCGGCAAGGGCAAGCGCTCGCTCCCTCTCGCCGGCGAGCCCCCGAGCGCGATGAGCCCGCCCAAAGGTTGCCCGTTCCATCCCAGGTGCGACCGGAAAGAACCGGGGACCTGTGACGTAGAAGCACCGAGGCTCGAGCCGGCTCCGGACGATTCCTCGCACCGCGTCGCCTGTTTCTTCGCATTCGAGAGCTGACACATGCGTGACATGGTCCTCTACACGCTGGCGCAAGCGGCCCTCGGCGGCGAGATCGAGCTCGCCACGGTCCCCGCGTCCGCCGCCGATCCAATCCTCAGGCCCTTCGTCCGCGGACAGGTCAAATCGGCGATCGCGCACGCCAAGACGGCGGCGCCGAACGCGCCGGACGATCACGTCCTCAAGCTCGCGTTCCTCCTCAAGCTGGGTCCGCTCCCGCCCGGCCTCTCGCCCGATGACCTGCGCGGCGTCGCGTCGTCGTTCGCGATCGAGTCGAAGCCGTACGAAACGCCGAGGACGCCCACGCGCCGCATCACGCTGGCGCTGATCGGGATCTTCCTCGCCGTCCTCGGAGCGGCCTTCTACATCCGCCTTCGCCCGAGCGCCGACGCGCGCTTCCTGGACTCGCCGTTCGGCGTCGCGCTCGCCGATCCGCTCACCGACTTCGGTCTCGCCGACGAGACGAAGAAGCGCGAGGGGTCACGGGCAGTCATCGTCTCGGACGACGTGCGCTCGCAGCTCGGCAAGGACACGTTCGCCCTGCTCGAGACGGCGATCGACGCTCCCGACGTCTACCTGCGCTCCAAGGCTCCTTACGAAGAGGCCAGCGGGGACCTCGCGCGCGCCTTCGATCAGCTGAACGAGGCGCTCGAGAAGGACGGCGTGCCTGCGTTCCTGGCGGTAGAGCCGCGCGAGGGCGACATCGGCCAGCGCGCGTCGGTCATCTACGCGCTCCACGTCCGAGAGCGCGCCGACGTCAGCGTCCGCGGCGCCAACCTCAAAGTGGCGTGGGGCTATCGCATCGACAACCTCGGCGCGGGTTGGGCGACGGTGATGAGCGCGCCGGGCAGCGGATGGGCCCGGGTGAACCTCGACGTCGTGTCCGAAGCCTGGACCGACCTCCTGGTGCCGGTCGTCATCCGCGAGAAGCCGTCGTCCATCGGCGGCAAGGGCACGCCCGAAGACCTTCGGTCCCTCGAGAAGGTGCTGCGCACCGGCATGCGCGAAGACCTGCGGTCGTGCGTCGGTCTCGACGATACGACGGTGTTGCGCATCGCCGACGCGATCGAGCAGCGCGACTCTCGCTTCGGGATCCTCAAAGAGAAGTTCAAGTTCCATCGAGGCAGCATCTCCGCCTTCCAGACGCCGTCGGCGAGGAACAGAATCAAGAAGATCGGCGACGATCCCATGATCGATCAGGCCCTCGACTGGGACAGCCGCCTGCGCGCCGACATCGATCCCATCACCAAGGGCATCGAGCCGTTCGCGCTCGTCGCCGAAGAGCGAGCCCTGTACGGGTTTTTGACCAAAGAGAAGTTTCTTTCGGACGTCGACGGTGCGGCGGGCGGTGGCGACGCCACCGTCGCCGGCACGCTCGCGCTCCTCTCCCATCCGCGCGCTTGCTACCGCTTCGACCTCTCCGGGTTGCTCTTCGAGCTCTTGCCTTACTGGACGTCGTGGCGCGACGGGCACCCGTCGCTGACGATCCTGCACGCACTTCTGAGCGAGCTCGAGCTCGGCGGGAAAGAGAAATGGCTCCCGCCCAAGGGTCTCGACGTGCCGGCGCTCGCGACGACGCTCGAGGCTCTGATGAAGAAGCCGGAGGGCGACATCCAGGCGGCGGCGAAGCGCGCGTACAAGAAGCTCTTCGGCGCCGACCCGGCGGAGTACGTCCGCAAGAAGCGCTGAGGTTCAGGACACGAGCTGCTTTACGACACGCTCGAGCTTGCGAAGGTCCACCGGCTTGACCAGGTGATCTTCGAAGCCGGCCTTCGCCGACTTGCGCAGATCGGCCTCTTGGCCGTAGCCGGTCACCGCGACGAGGTGCAGCGCTCGAGCGGGATCGCGCTGCTCGAGCAGGCGCCCCGCGAGCTCGTAGCCGTCCATCACCGGCAGGCCGATGTCCAAGAGCGCGACGTCGGGCCGGAAGGACTTGGCGATCCGGAGCGCCGACGGACCGTCGTTGGCGATCTCGACGGCGTAGCCCAGCTCCTCGAACGCGAACTTGAGCATCGTCGCCGCGTCGTCGTTGTCGTCGACGACGAGGATCCGCTTGCGGGTCGCGCACTCGGTCGCATCGAGGTCGCCGCCGCCGGGACCGCTCTCGGGTGCGGTGCCGTAGGCAGCCGGGAGCTCGACCACCATCTCGGTGCCCGTGGCCGGCCCCTCGCTGAACGCCGTCACGGTGCCCTTGTGCATCTCGACCAGGTTCTTGGAGATCGCCAACCCCAACCCGAGGCCGCCACGCGAGCGATCGAGCGACTGCGACTCCTGGACGAAGAGGCCGAAGACCTTACCGATCATCTCCGGCGCGATGCCGATGCCGAAGTCGCGGATGCGAACGCGGATCACGCCGTCGCCCCGCTCCGCCGCGACGACGATGCGCGAGCCTGGGTCGCTGTACTTGGCGGCGTTGGTGAGCAGGTTCGCGAACACCTGCGCCAGCCGATCGAGGTCGGCGTCGACGGTCAGGCCGCGCCGCGGCAGATCGATCTCCAGTCGGTGCGCGCGCTGCTCGAGGAGCGGGCTCGCGATCTCGATCGAGCGCGCGACCGCCTCGGCGATCTCGATGCGGCGCTTCTTGAGCTCGACCTTGCCGCGGGTGATCCGCGACACGTCCAGGAGGTCGTCCACGAGCCGCGTCAGATGCGAGATCTGCCGTTCGATGATGTCCTGCTCGCGCGAATACTGACCGCGGAGACGCATCAGCTCGAGCGCCGTCAGGATCGGCGAGAGCGGGTTTCTGAGCTCGTGCCCGAGCATCGCCAAGAACTCGTCCTTGGTGCGGCTC
Organism: Polyangiaceae bacterium; assembly: GCA_041940405.1. Taxonomy (GTDB): domain Bacteria; phylum Myxococcota_A; class Polyangia; order Polyangiales; family Polyangiaceae; genus Xiheicaenibacterium. The sequence goes on along the minus strand of JBGTSH010000030.1, from coordinate 8,174 downwards.
GCCGTCTCGAGCTCGATCGTCAGCGCCTCGAGCTTCTTTCGCGCCTCGACCTGCTCGGTCACCGAGGTGTAGATGGCGATCACGCGGCGGTCGCTCCCAGAGGCAGAGCGAAGCGGCGCGAAGATGACATTCCAGTATGTCTCGACGAGCTGGTCGCCGCTCTGCAGCTTCACGAGGAGCTCTTGCTCGGTGTACGGCACGCCGGTCCGCATGACCTCACGCAAGAGGTCGGGAACCGCCTGCCCGGCGAGCTCAGGGACGAGCTCGAGGAGCGGCACACCGAGCACGTTGCGATCGACGCGCGTGCCCGCGATCGAAGCCGAGTTTGCCATCTCGACGACGAGGTCCTCACCATGGAGCATGATGAGCGGGATCGGGGCGTGCGCGAACACGTCGTGGATGCCGGGCCGCTCGGAAGAGACCGACATGCCGAGCTTTCGGAGCGCGACCCTGGTGCTCACTCGCGCGAGGAGCTCCCGCGCGTCGAAGGGTTTGACCAGGTAGTCGTCGGCGCCCGCCTCGAGGCCGGCGATGCGCGCGTCCTCGGATGCGCCGGCAGAGATCATGATCACCGGCAGCGTGCTCAGCTCGGGATCTGCGCGAATGCTTCGCAAGAGGCCGAAGCCGTCCACGCGAGGCATCATCACGTCGGCGACCACGAGATCGAAGGCGCGACTCTTCGCCGCCTGCAGCGCCGCTTCACCATCAGGTACCGCTTCGACCGCCCAACGTTGTCCTAGCAGACGTGTCAGGTACGCCCGCATGTGGACGTTGTCGTCAGCGACGAGAATGCTTCCCCCCGCCGCCCGAGCGAGTGCTCGCGGTGCCGTCTCAGCCATCATTGCCGTCCCCCCCGTGCTGTTTGGTTCTTACGCGTCGCGTCGGCACCGTCAAGTGTTCAAACGATCGACGAAGCTACACGTTGCGCGTTCGCCACATTGGTGCGTGCGGGCACACTGCACCGACGTCTGGCGGTACGCCTCATTCGCCGGTCTCTGGCGCAGTAGGCGGGGAAGCCGGGCGTTCTCCACAAGAGAGGACGCGCAGGCGCATCGCCTTTCCCTCGGGCTCGGCGACGAGCAGCTGCTCTCCGCGCGCCGCGATCGGCTCTCCGCGTCCCAAGCTGGGATCCGCGAGCAGCGTCTCGCGGGGAAGGCCGTCGTCGCCGAGACGCGCCAGCAGGTCGGCGCCGCGCAGCGTCGGGATCGCAACCCAACCGGGGAGCAGCGTCGGCGCGCCGTCGCTCGGCGTTCCTTCGTCGGATTGATGACTGCCCGCGACTCCGCCGCCCGCGGCGATGCGGATCATCGTCACCATGCCGCCGCCCGCCCCGGTGGGGGAATCCTCGTCGCGATAGGCGACGACGAGCCCGCCGTCGGCCGCCGGAGCTGCGTCGAATGAAATGACATGTCCGTCATCAGGCGTGACCCGCAGCGGGTCGCCTGACGGAGCCCCGGACGCGTCGACGAGCACGACCTCGAGCCACGCCGTGGTGACCGCTTCGCCGCCGCGCGTCTCGTCGACCTCACCGGGCGCGCGGGCGTCGCCCCTGGGTTTGTCCTTCTTCTTGGGCTTGTCGACACCGGGCGCAGCCTCGCTCGGCCGCGCGACCTCTCGGGCGCGCTCCTGCCCGCGTACGAGATAGACGACGTAGAAGCCGCCGGGCCGCGAGACGATCCGCGGCGCCTCGGCGTCGGTGGTCTTCGGCGTGATCCGCCGCGCCTCGGTCGCGTCCGAGACATTGGCCGCGGTGAACCCGGCGACGGACACGTAGCTTCGATCGTCTTCGAGCGCATCCCAGGCGACGAGGCCCCGCTCGCCGGTCACGGCGACGTCGAGCGCCAACGACTCGTCATTGCTCTCCCGCAGCTCGGCGCCCCAGACGACCTTCTCGCCGTCGACGCGAGCGAGGCGCACGGCGCGGCCGCCGGCGTTCGGCTCGATCAGCGCGACGACGAAACCCGAGCCCGCCGCCGCCACGACCGGCGGATCGAGGTCACCCCGCGAGCGCGAGAGGCGGATCGGGGTCCCGGTCGCGCCGTCAGGGCCGACGAGCACGAGCGAGGAGAGTGTTCCGCCCTCGCCCTCGCCCTGCGCACCGACGGCGTACCCGCCGTCCCAGGCGATCGCGCGACCGAGGACGATCGCGAACGGCGAGAGAAGTTCGTCTCGATCGGCCGCGTCGTCCGCCGAAGCAGACGATGCCTTCGAAGGCGAAGGCGGTCCGACGACGTAGCTCTTTCCGGGTGCGGCCTCGTGACAGCGGCCCGCCCCTGCCGGGTTCACGCTCGCGGAGGCCGTCGGCACGGTGTCGTCCGGTTTGGACGAGCTTCGATAGACGAGCGCGCCGCCCACCACCAAGCACAGGCCGAGGCCGACCGCGATCGCGGACGAGATGACGCCTCGGCTCCCCTGGTCGGGGATCGATCTGCGCTTGTCGCTGTCCTTGGGCTCGGCCACTCGGGGTCTGTCACATAAAACGTCGCTCCCCGGCGTGCCAGTCCTTCCCCGTTGGCAGGGTGGACGGGCGCTGCTACCTCGTCACCGTGGCCTGGCTCGCGCAGCTCCTCGGCGGCCTGCCTGAAGTAGGCAAGCTGACGGGTCGTTTCTTCGAGCACCTGCGCGTCGACGATTCGCTGGAGCGAGCGCTCGAGAACCGGCGCGGCGCCGTCGTGTTCGTCCTCCGCTCGGTCTCGGCGGTCGACGCGCTCGCGGTCGCGCACATCGCAAAGCAGGCCAAGCTCCCGCCGATCGGGTTCACGCACGATCTCCCGTGGTTGCCGGCGGCGTTCGGCGGCGGCCGCACGCGATCGGCCTCGCAGGAGCAAGCGCTCGTGCGCGCGCTCTCGCAGGAGAAGACAGCGCTCCTGTTCCTCAAGCGCCCGCCGTCGATCTTCAGCCAGACGGGCCGCGGGCAGAGCGAGGGCGATCGCCTCCTCGAAGCGGTGCTCGAGCACGTCGAGCAAGGCAACGACGTCACCTTCGTCCCGGTCGTGCTGCTCTGGACGATGCGGCCCGAGCGCGTGGGCCTTTCGCCGATCGATCTCGTATTCGGCCCCACCGACATGCCCGGCGATCTGCGCGCTGCAGCGCAGGTGCTCCTCGCCTACCAACACGGCGCCATCCGCGTCGGCGAGCCGATCGACGCCCGCGAGTTCATCGCGACCGAGGGCGCCGACGCCACCCGCTACGCGCTCGTGCGGCGCCTTACCTACGCGCTCCTCCGCCGCGTCGAGCGCGAGCGGCGAGCGGTGACGGGGCCAGCACGAAAGGCACCCGAGCGGATCCGCGAAGAGGTGCTCCGCTCGCCCAAGCTCACCAAGATGATGGCCGATCTCGCGAACGGCGACGGCGCCAAGCACGCCGAGATCGTCTCGCGGGCGAGGGCGATCGTCTCCGAGCTCGCTGCGTCGCCCGACTCGGATCTCATGAACGCGCTCGAGCCGCTCGCCGACGGCCTGGTTCGAAAGGTCTTCACCGGCGTCGACGTCGAGCACGCCGGCCTCGACAAGACGCGCGAAGCCGCGCGCCGAGGGACGATCGTCCTCTTGCCCAGCCACAAGAGCCACGTCGACTACCTGGTCCTGTCCTACGTCCTGAGAAAGAACCTGCTCGAGCTCCCGGTCGTCGCGGCCGGCGACAACCTCGCCTTCTTCCCGATCGGGGAATTGCTCCGCCGCGGCGGCGCGTTCTTCATCCGGCGCGATTTTCGCGGCGATCGGCTCTACGCAGCCGTCGTCGACGCGTACGTGAGGCGGCTCTTGCGAGACGGATGGGCGATCGAGTTCTACCTCGAGGGCGGGCGGTCCCGGACAGGCCGTCTGCTCGCGCCAAAGCTCGGCCTCTTGAACCTGGTCGTCGATGCGGCGCTCTCGAGCGAGCGTCCGGTCGCCTTCGTACCGGTCTCGATCGGCTACGACCGGCTGATGGAGGACTTCGAGCTCGCCCTCGAGAAGGCGGGCGCGAAGAAGGAGCGCGAGAGCGCTCGGTCGCTGGTCGCGGTCGCCGACGCGCTCAAGTACGACTACGGCCGCGTGTCGGTCTGCTTCGGCGAGCCGCTCGATCTGGATCGGCTCAAGGCCGAGGTCGGGATCACGACGGCGCCCACCCCTGCCAAGCGTCGCGCGCTCACCAACCGGATCGCGAACTTGGTGATGCGCGGCATCCACGCCAGCACGCTCGTCGGCGCCGGTCCGCTCGTCGCCGCCGCGCTCCTCGACATGCCCGGCCGCGGGCTGTCGCAACCGGCGCTCGTCGCGCGCGCGCAGCGGCTCTTCGCGACTGCGGCACGCGCGGGCGCCATGCCTGCGCCTTCGCTCTTGCACGTCGACGGCCGGCTGCGTGAATCGGCCATCCGCGAAGCCGCGCTGGTGTTCGTGCGCGGCGGTCTGGTTCGAGAGCACGTCCCCGATGACACGCTCGGTCGCGAAGGTCCCGCCGGATCGCGTCCGCCGCGCTCGGACGATCTCGTCATCTACACCGTCCCCGAAGAGGCGAGGTCTCGTCTCGATCTCGTCAAAGGCTGCATTTTGCACTTCTTCGCGGATCGCGCGCTGGTGTCGCTCGCGTTCCTCGGTGCTCGGACGCGCAACGTAAAGGCCGCCTCGCTGATCGCAGACGCCGCGTCGCTCGGGCGCATGCTCGCCCACGAGCTCACCCATCTGTCCGACGGGCCGCTCGAAGAGCGGCTGTCGAGCACGCTCGAAGACATGATCCGGGCCGGAGAGCTCGCACCCGCGGGCGACGCCGTCACCGTCGGGCCCGGCAACGATCTGGCGGACGCGATGGTCCTCCTCTCGTCGCATGCGTCGCATCTCCTCTCCCTGATCGAGGTCCTTCGCATCGCCGCGCGTGCGATCCGCGTCCTCGAGACCGAGGCGCTGGACGACAAGGCGCTCCTCAAGCGCGCGCTCCGAATCGGTCGCGAGATGTTCCTCGGCGGCGAGATCGATCGCCGTGAAGCCGTCTCCGGCCCGTCGCTGGTGTCCGCGTTCGAGGCGTTCGTCGAGCGCGGTCTCCTCCGCCGCGGCAAAAATCGTTACGAGCTCCCGACCGAAGCGGCGAGCGACGCGGCGACGCCCCGCTCGCTCGAGAGCCAGCTCGCTCAGGTAGCAGCCGTTCCGCGCGTCGCCTGGCCTAGCGGAGGCGCATGAGACGACTCGCGCCTCTCGTCGTGGCACTCTCGCTCGGAAGCGCCGCGTGCTTCGGCGCGCCGAGCTCGCTCGCTCCGAGCCTTCGTGGATCCGTCGGCGTACCGCATCATGGCGTCGTCACCGACGCGGTCGCGCTCCCCAAGAAGGGCGAGGGTTACGTGCTCTATCGCGACGACGGCGTCCGGTGGGGCTCGCCCCGGCTCGTAAAAGCGATCGAGACCGCTGCGTCGACCGTGGCCAAGTCGCGTCCGGGACCGCCGCTCGTCGTCGGCGATCTCGGCGAGCGCTACGGCGGAGAGACCTCACGCCATCGGTCGCATCGCAGCGGCCGCGACGTCGACATCCTCTTCTACGTCACGACCCCGCGGGGCGTCGCGGTCAGATCGCCGGGGTTTATCAAGTTCGCGAGCGACGGGCTCGGAACCTCGACCGGGGCCAAGGTCTATCGCTTCGACGTCGAGCGAAACTGGGAGCTCGTGCGTTCGTTTCTGATCGATGAGGACGTGCAGTGGGTGTTCGTCGCACGGCCGCTCGAGGCGCTCCTCGTCGAGCATGCGATGGCCCTCGGCGAGCCGCTCGAGCTCGTCTGGCGTGCCCAGACCGTGCTGCGTCAGCCCGGCGACAGCGCGCCGCACGACGATCACTTCCATGTAAGGCTCGCGTGCAGCGTCGAAGAGATGGTCGCCGGTTGTGGAGGCGGCCCGCGGTGGCCGTGGCAGGCGAAGCTGCCGGAGCTCACCATGAGCGACGACGAGCTGCTCGTCTCGATCTTGGAGGATTGATTGGCCCCGGGGCTGAAAGGGCCGCCGAGCCTGCTCGTCCATGCGGACGTTGTCGACGCGTGCAGGTCGCTGCCGCAAAGCCGGAAGCTCGACCTCGTCTACATCGATCCACCGTACGGCGTGGGTGCGACGATGAGCGCGCGCACGCGAAAGGGCGAAGCCCGCGGGCGAAAGAAGGCCGACAGCGGCCCCGACGCGTACGACGACGCGATGGCTGCCGGCGATCTTGCCGCCATGGTCGCGCGCGCCGCGGCAGCGATCCGCGAACGGATGGCAGACCACGCAGCGCTCTTCATCCACATGGATCAACGCGCCGTCCACGAGACCAAGATCGCTTGCGACGAGGTCCTCGGTCGCGGCGCGTTCGCAGGTGAGATCGTGTGGGAGCCGGGCAACGGCGCGCGTGGTCGCGGCGTTCCGGCGACGCACCAGACGATCCTCATCTACGCGCGCCGAGCCACGGATCGATCGAAGCTGCGGTGGGACGCGAGCTCCCCGCTCCTTCGCGAGCCGTTCGCCGAGACGAGCCTGGCCATGCATTTCAAGAAGCGGGACGGCGACGGGCGCCTCTACCGGGAGCGCACGATCTCCGGCAAGACGTACCGTTACTACGCGGACGAGGGCCGCCGCCTCGGCAGCGTGTGGACCGACATCCCCGCGATGAGCGCCAATACGCCGATCCTAAAAGAAGGCACGGGCTATCCGACGCAGAAGCCGCTGCGGTTGCTCGAGCGCATCGTCATCGCGGCGAGCGCTCCCGGCGACACCGTCGCCGACTTCATGTGCGGCAGCGGAACGACGCTGGTCGCGGCCGCACGTCAGGGCCGGATCTTCATCGGCGGCGACGCGAGCAAGGTGGCGATCAAGACTACGTCGGCCCGCCTCGAAGCCGAAGGTATCGCCTACCAGCGGCTCACTTCTTCCGGCAGAGCCGCTCCTCCTACGTGATCGAATTCTTCATCGGGCACCGAGGCCGATGCCGAAGCGACAGGCGCCGCGAGAATGCCAGAGCGGGCGCGCCGCCGCTCGGGCTATCCTCCAGCCACCAGAAGAGGAGGGCTCATGGCCACCGCCACGAAGAGAAACGCGCTCGTGCTTCAGCTGATCCCGATCGGGTTCTTCATCGCAGGACAGGTCGTAGCGAACGTGCTGTCGCTCATCCAGGTCGGACAGCTGGCGATCGTCGCGGGCATCCTCCTTCAGTCGTTCTTCTTGCTGGGCATGGTCGCCGAGCTGAAGCAAAAGGCGAACGACACCGAGCTCACCCCGTGGCACGTGTTCGTCCCGTGCCTGAACCTGTACGTGCTCGCCCTGAAGGTCCCGCCGGTGGTCACCAAAGCGAAGCAGATGGCCAACGTTTCGGTGCCCACGCGCTCGCTCGCGCTCTACGTGCTGCTTCCGGTGTACGCCCTTGCGTCGGATCTGAACGACCTGCCCTGAGCGCTCTCTGACTTTTTGGCCCCGAGGCGCGGGCGAAGACACGATCGGCGCGTGCTTTCGCTGCTGCGCCCGCTTCGCCCGACCCTCGCGCTCTGGATCCTCTCGTTCTTGGCGCGGGCAAGCCTCGGCTGCACGAACGAAGCCCATGGCGAAGAGGCTCTGACACTTCGCGAGTTCCCGGGCGCCTCGACCAAGGCCGAGCCCTCGGATGAGAACCTGCCGAGCGTCGCGCCATCCGCAGAGGCCAAACCTCCGGCAGAGCCCGAGGTGCCCTCGCTGCTCCTCAGCGCCGTCGGCGACTGCACCCTCGGCGACCCGGCAGGGTCGGAGCTCGCCCCGGGGAGCTTTCATCGCGCGTTCGCCGATGGGGACTACGAGAGACCGTTCTCGGGCGTGAGCACCGTGCTCGGTCGAGACGATCTGACGATCGCAAACCTCGAGGGCACGCTCACCACCGACACGGTGCGGCGCGACCTTCCGTTCGCGTTCCGCGGGAAGCCCGAGTTCGCCAAGATGCTCTCCCTCGGGAGCGTCGACGTCGTGAGCATGGCGAACAACCACGCGTACGACTTCGGGCCGGTCGCCAAGCGGCAGACCGTCCGCGCCCTCGCCCGCGTGGGCGTCCGCAGCACCGGGCGCCCGGGCACGATGGCCGTCCAGCGCATCGGCGACCAGCGCGTCGCGGTGCTCGGGTTCGCGCCCTACGAGTGGGCCGACTCGCTGCTCGACATCCCCCGTGCGCAGCGACGCGTGCGCAGGGCGGCGAGAGCGGCCGAGATCGTGATCGTCACGTTCCACG
>JBGTSH010000029.1:0-48236 GCA_041940405.1 Polyangiaceae bacterium | reverse complement strand
ACCCCCCCGGTGTGGGGGGGCCGGGGGGGAGGAAAGCGCGGAGAGGTCATGTCAGTTGCCTAAGCCTTGAAGTCTCGAGACGACGTCAGCGGAAAATCCGGAACCCGTCTTCCGGGACCTGGAGACCGCTCGGGACCTCTTTCGGCCGCCTGGGGTCGCGCGTCCGATCGGTCAGCGCCTTGTCGATGAACTTGGTGACGAGCTTCACTTCATCGTCGGAGAGCGCGCGCCCTTCGCCGCGGGCGGCGGATATATCCGCTTCGACACGGACGGCCGCTTCGAGCGTCATGACTGAACCGTCATGAAAATACGGCTCGGTGTCGCGGGAGTTACGGAGCGTCGGGACCAAGAAGGCCCCGCGATCGGTGGGATCGCCGGTGACCGTCTCGCGCCCGGCGTCGACCACCGGAAGGCGTGCTTCGTACCGCGGAGAGTCGAAGAGCGGCGGGACGTGACAGCGTGCGCACCCCCCTTCGGCGAAGAGGAACATCCCATCGACCACGTTGGGCAAGAGCGCCTCTTCGTCGCCGGCGACGTATTGGTCGTAGAGCGCCGTGTCGGACACGAGCGTTCGCTGGAATACGGCCAGCGCCCGCGCGATGTTTTGGGAGCTCACCGGCTGCGCGTCGCCGGGGAACGCCGCGGCGAAGAGGGTCACGTACTCCGGAATCGCCGCGAGCTTTTGGACCGCTACCTCGGGATCGAGACCGAGCTCACGCTCGGCGAGGAGCGGCTCGAGCGCCTGCTCTTCGAGGCTCGGCTTGCGGCCGTCCCAGAAGAGCTCTTCTCGGAACGCGACGTTCCACAGCGTCTGCGCGTTGCGCGTCGTCTTGTTCGGGCCGTCGCGACCGGGCCCCGTCGGCCCCTCGCCGAGGATGCCGACCGAGACCGGAAGCCCGTCCGACATGCCCCAGATCTCGCTGTGGCAGGTGGCACAGGCGGTCGCGTCATCGCCGCTCAGGATGGGGTCGTAAAAGAGAAAGTTACCGAGCGCGAGCTTCTCCGGCGTCGACGGATTGTCCGCCGGCTCACGCGCTTCGGGGAACGGAGAGTACGTCCACGGGATCGGCGGACCGTCGTAAGCGGGCGCATTGCCGCCGGTGCCTTCGGCCGGCTCGTCCGCAGAAGTGCAGCCTGCCAGGGCGAAGGCAGCGGCGACGAGCCAGCGTGACCGATCCTTCTTCCAGATCATTCGAGCACGACGGGCGGCTGCTTGGTGTGCTCGCAGAGGAAGGGCGTCGCATCCATCGAATGCTGCGCCATGTTGGTGAGGTTACAGCCGGCATTGAGGAACGTGTTCGGCGCCGTGGTGCCGAGGCAGAGCTCGGCCGTGTTCGGCATGTCCTCACAGCCGTCCCACAGGATGTCCGGGAGCGTCTGATAACCGAGGGCCAAGAGGACCTGTGCCGGGTCGGTGCCGTTGTTCGTGAAGGTGTTGTCGTAGATGAACGTCGTCTGCGGGAAGCCGTCGGTCATCGGATCGTTCGACATGAACTCGTCGTCGAGCTGCTCGAGCGTCGAATGCGCGACGACGACGACACCCGTCGATCGATTGTCGTGAATGTTGTTGTTGTGGATCTCGGTCCCATCTGCGGCCAGAACGAGGATCCCGATGCCCACGGGCACCGCGCCGACGACGCCGCCGGCTGCGAAGTTGTCGCGGTTGTTGTTGTGAACCTCGTTGTCGTGAACGTTGCAGATTTCGCCGTCCTTCTTCACCAGGTTGGGAAGGACGAAGACGAGGATGCCCGCGGTGTTGTCGGTGGCGTTGTTGTTGTAGACCTCCGACAAGGTCGAGTTTTCGATCTCGATGCCGGCGACGTTCCCCCAGACGTAGTTGTTGCGGACGATGATCTGGTTCGACTGGCCGACGTACACGCCGGCGTCTGCGGCGCCCGTCACTTCGCAGTTCTCGATCAACACCTTGGTGCAGCCGACCGGGTAGACGGCGTACGCGCCGTTCGTCGAGACCGAGCCCGCGTCCCAGCTCACCTTCAAATCGCGGAAGGTCACGTCCTCTGCATCGCTGACGACGATGCCGTTGTTCGGGCTGTTCTTGATCGTGAGCTTCTCGATGGTGAAGCCGTCCGAGGTGACCGACATGCTGTCGTCGTCGACGACCTGGTTGATGAAGTCGAGGACGACGTCGTCGCGCGTCGCGCCGATGCCTTTGAGCGTGATGCCGAGCTTGTTGAGGCTGAGCTCGGCCACCGGCCGGTAGGTGCCGGGTGCGAGGCAGATGACGTCGTTCGATTCCGCCATGGCGAAGGCGGTCTGAAGCGTCATCGTGTCGTCGGCGCTGGGCTGTAGGACGACGGTGCAGTCGGCGGGCGCTCCGCCGCCGCCCCCCGTCGCGTCGCCACCAGTCCCCGTGCCCCCTCCCGAACCGCCGCCGCCCGGGCCCGGCTCTGCCGGAACGGTGCCCCCACAGCCGAACACCGTGGCGAGCACAAACAGCCCGAAAGACGACGCACACAGCGCTGATCGAACGTGTCGCATGGCTTTCGCGAGTCTACCATGCCGACTCTCGCTGGTTCCCACTCTCGGACGAAGAAACATGACAAGCATCGTGATCCTCGGCGCGGGCATGATGGGTACGGCCCTCGCCTTTCCTCTCGCCGACAACCACCATGACGTGCGCCTCGTCGGAACCCACCTCGACGACGAAATCGTGGCGAGCCTCAAGAAGAACGGGACCCATCCAAAGCTCGCGCTCGAAATACCTCGCGCTGTAAGGCCGTTCTCTCATGACGAAATCGAGGCGGCGGCAGAGGGCGCAGAGCTGTGGGCGCTGGGCGTGTCTTCAGCGGGGATTCCCTGGGCGACGTCGAAAATCGCCCCGTTCGTTCGGCGTGACACTCCTGTCTTCATGATCACCAAGGGCCTCGTGCTCGAAGGCTCGCGCCTCGAGACGCTGCCCGACGTCGTTCGCTCGGGCTTGCCCGATGCGGTGCGAGCCGACATTCACCCCGCGGCCATCGCAGGTCCGTGCATCGCGGGCGAGCTCGCGCGGCGGGTGCCGAGCTGCGTGGTGCTCGCCGGTCGAGACAAGCGGTCGCTAGGCAGGATCGCCGACGCGATCCGCGCGCCCTACTACCATCCGTTCGCGACGACCGACGTCGTCGGCGCAGAGGTCTCTGCCGCGCTGAAGAACGCCTATGCGATGGGCATCGGCTTTGCCGCCGGCATGCACGAGAAGCAAGGCGGCGCCGCGGGGAGCGTCGCGATGCACAACCTCGAGTCGGCGACGATGGCGCAAGCCGTGCTCGAGATGCGGCGCATCGTCGTTCGCCTCGGCGGCGATCCCGACACCGTGAGCGGCCTCGCCGGCGTCGGCGATCTCGACGTCACGACGAATGGCGGACGCACGGGTCGGTTCGGCAAGCTGCTCGGACAGGGCCTGACCCGCGACGAGGCGATCGCCGGAATGAAGGGCGCGACGCTCGAGTGTCTCGAGATCCTCGCCGTGATGAAGGCGGCCCTGAACGCCGGCGCCATCGGTCGGCTCGCGAAGAAGGACCTGCCCCTCCTCGGCCATTTGATCGACGTCGCGCTCGACGGTGCGCCCGTCGACCTCCCTCTCGCGCGCTTCTTCCAAGACGAGGGCGCGTGACCGCGCTGGTGATCGGGCTCGACGCGAGCACGACCGCCTGCAAGGCGATCGTCACGAGCCCGACCGGGACCGTCGAGAGCGAAGGCCGAGCTACGTATGGCCTGTCGAACCCGGGCCCCGACGCGTGGGAACAGCGCGCCGAGGATTGGACCTTGGCAGCACGCGCTGCGCTGAGACAAGCGATAGCCGGCCTTCCCGCCGCGCGACGCTCGGCGATCGCAGGGCTCGCGATCGCGAACCAGCGCGAGACGTTCGTCGTCACCGACGAGACCGGCAAGAGCCTCGCGCCGGCGATCGTGTGGATGGATGCGCGCTGCCGTCCCGAGGTCAAAGCCGCCTCGGAAGAGATGGACCCGGATCGCATCCACGCCATCTCCGGCAAGGTGCCGTGCGTGACGCCGTCGCTCTACAAGATCCGCGCGCTCTTCGAGCGCTTGCGTCCGGAGATCCGGCCGCTCGCGCGGCGCGTCTTCGACGTCCACGGCTTCCTCGCGTTCCACCTCACGGGAGAGAACGCGACCTCGACAGCGTCCGCCGACCCGCTCGGTCTCGTCGACATGGGAACGGCAGAGTGGTCCGACGAGCTCGTGTCGCTCGCGCGGATCGACAAGGGCCTCTTGCCGCGGTTGGTTCCGCCCGGTGAGGTGCTCGGCACGCTCCGTCCCGAGATCGCATCCGATCTCGGGCTCGGTCGACCCCTTCCGGTCGTCGCGGGCGCCGGAGACGGCCAGGCCGCGGGCCTCGGCGCGGGCGTCGCATCCGAAGAGATGGCGTACCTGAACCTCGGCACCGCGATCGTCAGCGGAAAACCGTCGCGCACCTATCGGACCGACCGCGCGTTCCGGACCCTCTTCGCCGCCATCCCCGGCAGCTACCTGCTCGAGACGGATCTCAAGGGCGGCACGTTCACGCTCGACTGGCTCGCCGACCGCCTCCTCGGCGGAGGATCGCTGGCGGCCGGAAAGGATCGCGATGAGGTGCTCGCGGACCTCGAAGAGCGCGCGAGCCAGCTGCCTCCGGGCGCGTCCGGCCTGCTCGCGCTCCCGTACTGGGCCGGCGTCATGAACCCGCATTGGGATGATGACGCGTCCGGGGCGCTCGTCGGCCTTCGTGGCGACCACGGGCCCGAGCATGTCTATCGCGCGATCCTCGAAGGCATCGCGATGGAACAGCGCCTCCATACAGAGGGGGTCGAGGCTGCGGCCGGCCCGATCGCGACCCTCATCGCGGTCGGCGGCGGCGCGCGACGGGGGCTCTTCGCGCAGATCGTCGCGGACGTCATGGGCCGGACATTGGTCAGGCCTCGCGCTGCCGAGACGACGGCTCTCGGCGCCGCGATGCTCGCCACCGTCGGCGCCGGCATCCATCGGTCAGCGCTCGCCGCTGCCGGCGCGATGACTTCACGTGGCGACACCATCGCACCTGGCGCTGACCAGAGCCGCTACGACCACCTCTATCGCAGCGCATTTGCCCACCTCTACGCAGCGCTGGCGCCCGTGCTGCGAACGCTCGCAAAACCGTAGCTTCGAAGCCACACCCGTCGCGTCCTTACCCGGCTCCGCGACAATCTTCGGGTGAGGACGACTTCTCCGGTATCATGACCAGCGTGCCGAAACCCTTGGCCGGCGTCGATCCCAGCCAGTCGGCCGCCGCCAAGGACCGTGCGGCGGCGCTGGTCGGGCGAACGATCTCCGACAGGTATCGGATCGTAAAGCTCCTGGCGATGGGTGGCATGGGCGCCATCTACAAGGCCGAGCACCTTCTCATGCGCAAGGCCGTGGCCATCAAGGTCTTGCACCCGGAGACGGAGAACTTCCCCGAGCTCGTCGCGCGCTTCGAGCGTGAAGCCATCGCGGGCGCGCACATCGTCCATCCGAACGTCGCCTCTGCCAGCGACTTCGGTAAGTTCGACGGCGGCTCGTACTTCTTGGTCCTCGAGTACATCGAGGGCTTCACGTTGTCGGATCTGATCAAAGAGGGCCCCGTCGCGCCGGTCCGCGCGGCACGCCTCATCCGACAGCTCGCCGCCGCGCTCGGCGCTGCGCACCAGAAGGGCATCGTCCACCGCGACATGAAGCCCAAGAACGTCATGATCTGCGAGCCGACGATCCTCGACACGGCAGCGCGCGGGGGAGAGGACGAGATCATCAAGCTGATCGATTTCGGGCTCGCGAAGGTACCTGTCGACCAGCTCTCCACGGCCGCGCGGGACCCCGACGCCGAGAGTCGCGATCTCACGAACGCCGGCGTCGTGATGGGCACGGTCGCGTACATGGCGCCCGAGACTGCGCTCGGCATGCGCGCCGTTCAGGCGCGAGCGGACCTCTATTCGCTCGGCGTCATCCTGTACGAAATGCTGGCCGGCAAGCACATGTTCGATGCCGTCGATCCGCAGAAGCTCTTTGCGGCGCACTGCTCGCTCAAGCCGCCGCCGATCCGCGAGCGCAACCCGAGCGTCAACGTGCCGGCGAGCCTCGAGTCGATCGTGATGCGCCTGCTCGAAAAGGACCCGGGCGATCGCTACCCCGACGCGGACGCGCTCATCGTCGCGCTCGACGCGTTCAAGATGCAGATGAAGCACGAAGCCGGGATCTCCAAGCCGGCGTTCCGCGCCATCGCGTCGAACGTCGGCGGCGAGCTCACGCCGCTTCCTTCCGCTGCGTCGGGCCCCCATGCAGTCTCGAAGGTCCCCGAGAAGCGAAGCCCGCTCTCCGGCCCGGTGCCGTGGATCGCCGGAGCGCTCGGCGTCGTCCTCCTCGTGGGGGGCCTCGCCTTCGCACTCTCGGGAGGCTCCGAGAAGCCGGACGAAAAGAAAGAGGCGGCCGCGCCCACCGCGACCGCCGCCCCGACCGAGACGTCGAAGCCCAAGCCGCCCGTCACCGCAGCCAAGACCGCGAGCGCGTCCCCGCCGGCGCAGAGCCCGGGCGAGGCCGACGCGAAAGCGCTTCGCGATGCGATGAACTCGGGCCCGGCGAACGCCGGCGCGACGCTGCTCAACTTGGTGCGGACGAAGGGTGACGCGTTCCGCGAGCCCACGGTGCAAGCCGCGGCCGCAGCCGCAGCCGAGAAGGTGGCCGACGCCGACCTTCCCGAGACCGAAGAGGTCTTCGAGCACTTTGCGAGCAAGCTCGGCGAGCCCGGCATCGACGTCCTCTACGAGCTGACCCTCCTGCCCGACGGATCCAAGGCCGCCGCGCGCGCGCACGCGCTCCTCGCCAAGCCCGAGGTGCTCGCGACCGGCTCGGTCCCGATGAAGATCGCGTACGAGCTGAAGAAAGCGACTTGCTCGCAGCGGACCTTCTTGTTCCCGCGTGCCGCCCAAGAGGGCGACGACCGCACCCTGGTGCTCCTCACGTCGATGCTTCCTCCCGCGTGTGAGCCGCGCGCGAGCCCCTGCTGCTTCTTGAAGCACGGCGAGCTCGAAAAGGCGGTCGCCGACATTCGCGCGCGCTTGCGCCGATAGATCGGCTAGATCGGGTTGGTGCTTCGTTTCCTCGACGCCGTGTCGGATCGCGTCCTGCGCTCGATGGGCGCGCGGAGCCGCGTCGTAGAGACGACCGTCGGACCCGTCCATGCCTTTGACGCGAACGGTCGCGGCGCAAAGACCTTCGTCTTGCTTCACGGCATGGGGACGACCGCGACCTCGTACATGGGCCTCTTCCGCGGCCTGCGATCGCGGGCCAAGAGGATCCTCCTCGTGGATCTGCCCGGCCACGGGCGGAGCGCCGGCGGCGACGAACGGCTGAGCGTCGCGCGGCTCGGTTCCGGCGTGCGCGAAGCGCTCGACGCGCTCCTCGATCCTGCCGATCCGGTCGTCCTCTTCGGCACGTCGCTCGGCGGCGCCGCCGCCCTCGGCTACGCGCTCGAGCGGCCGGAGCGCGTGCGGGCGCTCATCCTCGTTTCGCCGGGCGGCGCGCCATTCTCGGCCGAGGACTTCGACGCCCTCAAGCAACGCTTCAACCTGATGAGCCGCACCGACGCGCGCCGGTTCTTCGGCGAGCTGATGCACCGCCCGCCGTTTTACACGCGACTCTTCGAGCGGCCGCTCGTCGCGCAGCTCGGGCAGCCGATCGTCAGGAGTTTCCTCGACTCGCTCGCAGTCGAGGACTGCTTTACCAAAGAGCAGGTCGCGACCCTCAAGGTGCCGACCCTGGTGATCTGGGGCAAGAGCGACCGCATCCTTCCGCGGAGCGGGCTCGAGTTCTACAAGCGCGAGCTACCCGCGGGGACCCTGTTCGAAGAGCCCGAAGGCCTCGGCCACAGCCCGCACCTCGAAAGGCCTCGGTGGCTACTCGAACGAATCGCTTCGTTCGCGGCGTGCGACCCCTGATCCGTCTCGCCACCGTCAGGTGGCGAACCATGAGCACTACTTGGTGCAGATCCCCATCGAGGTGCTGTCGCAACCCTCGACCCTGACGAAGTTGTCCTGACAGGTCAGGACGCCCTGGGTCACGATGCAGTTCCAGAACGAGGAAGCCTCGGGCGAGCAGCCCTGGGGCGCCAGACACTCGGAGAAGAGGGTGTCGCAGCCGAGCTCGCACCCGTTGGTGTCGAGGCGAGCGCAGAAGGTGTCGCACGCCGGGATGGGGACCTGATCGTCGTCGGTCGCGAACGCGCGCAAGGGGCCGCCGAACTCCGTGCAGCGCTCGTTGCAGACGGTCTCCGGCTGCCGGCAGTCGCCGCTCTCGCAGGTCGTATCGAGGATGACGGAATTGTCGCCACAAGCGCAGGCGACCATCGGGCATCCATGACCGCTCGCGCAGGCGTTGGGATCCGGCGCGTCGAAGACGGCGGTGCCACCGCACGAGGCCGCGACCGCGCCCAGCGCAAGCGCCGAGACGAGCCCCGGGAGGAAGTGCGAGAGCCTCACCCCGACGCTCATACTGAAGAGAGAGGGAGGAAGGAAGGAGGAGATCGTGAACGTGCACGGGAGCCACGTGAACGTGCACGGGGCACGTGAATGTGCAGGGGGCACGTGAACGTGCACGCATCCACGAGCAGGGCCTACGAGGACGAGCCCGAGCCCGAGCACGAGCCCGTCAACGTTCCTGTTCACGAGATCCGAGCACGAAAACGGCAGCGTGGCCTGCGACCACGTCCTGTCTGCGTCGACGTTTTCGGGTCGTGCGCGTCCACGGGCTCGTACACGGGCTCGGGCTCGTACACGGGCTCGGGCTCGTACACGGGCTCGTAGATCGTTGACGTGGATGCGTGAACGTGGCCGTCACCGTCCACGTCGACGTCAGCCCGTTCGCGTGAACGTGAACGTGGCTCCGTGCACGTTCACGTTCTGTGAACGTCAAACGCCCTCGATCTCGACGCCAAATATCCACATCAGAAGCTGTCCTCCGATCTCGATCGCCACAAGCAGGCCGATCGACCAGGCCAGCCCGATGAGCAGGGCCACGATCCCCGGCCCGACGCCTCGGCGCGGCCGGGTCACCCAGCAGAAGGGCAGCATCGTCGCGAACGGCGCGGGGCAAACGAGGATCGCCGCTCCCCATGAAGCAGCGTTCCAACCCTGCGCGCGCCTCTCGGGCGTCATCCTCGAAAGGAGCGCCCGCTGCAGGGCGTAGGTGGCGCCCATCTGGAGCGCGACCAAGCAGATGAGAAACCAGAGCTCCGCCGTCTGCAGCCCTTTGACGAACAGGCCGAGAAAGTGGCCGATGGTCATTTCTCAGGGATGCCCATCCATCAAGGATGAATGTGTACCATCGTCCCTTCGCCTGTCGCCTTGTTCGCGTTCACGCCGTGCCAATCCTTCGGGAGGTTCGGTCCGGTGAAGAGGAACACGCGTCGGGCGTCGATCGAGGAAAGGTTTATGCAGCCGTGCGACCGGGGCTTGCCGTACTCGTCGTGCCAGGGCGCGGCGTGGATCGCGTAGCCGCCTTTGAAGTACTGCACCCACGGAACGTCGCGGAGCTCGAATTTGTTGTCGACCTCGTTGGCGTCCATCGTGGTGGTGACGTGCTTCTCGCGGATCTCGAACGTGCCGGTCGGAGTCGATAGCGTCTTTTGCGGATCGCCGAGCCCGTCGCGACCCGTCGAGACGGCGGTCGCGAAGATCGCGCGGCTCCCTTCGTAGAGCACCAGGGTCTGCGACTGAATCCCGATGTCGATCCACTTCTTGTCGCCCTTCGCCCAGCTAGGCAGCTTGCTCGGCTTGGCGGCGATCGCGACGTCGTGCTCACGAACCCAGGTGCCGGCGATCGTCTCGACGACGCGCTCGCCGTTCACCCGGTTGCTCCTGCCGGTGAGCTGGAGGGCATCGAGCCGGGTGACCTTGTCGCGCTTCTCGAAGCTCGTCGAAGACACGTCGTAGGTCCAGACGTTCTCGCGCTTCACGAACGCGACCGGGAGCTTCCACCCCTTTTTGAGGTCGACCCCGTGGAAGGTCGAGCCGCGGTCCGGCTTGAGCTTGGACGTGGGCACGAGCCGCGCATCGGTGGTCAGCGCGAAGCGCCGCTCGTTGGGCCCGACGAACGTGCCGATGAGCGCCAGCATGGCCTTGCGAGGCACGCGGTTGGTGATGACGGCGTAGTCAGGAACCTTGAAGGCGGCGATGTTCGGGAGCTTGCGCCCGCCGTCGAAGTACCAGGGGATCTCGTCGCTGCCGTTGCCCCCGTACAGCTGGTTGTAGTCGAGGTCCGGCGGCTCGTCCGGCTCGAGGCCAATCGCGTTGCCCTCGGCGTCGAGCTCGAGGTCGTTGGCGCCCACCTCGATCGCGTCCCACTTCTGGTGGAGGCGCTTATAGCTCTTGAGGTGGCGGTCGAGCGACATCTCGTACTGGAACTGCTCCTCCTTCGTCGGGACGCGGAAGTAGTTCGGCGCGATCGCGCGAACGAAGGCATACGGATACGGAAGCGGCTTCGAGACATCCGGCCGGAGCGTGAGCGCACGGATGATCGGGTGCTCGAGATCGTTGGTCATCTCGTTCGACGCACAAGCGAAGCCGACCGGCTGGACGCGGTACCAACCGCCCTCGCAGTCGTCGGTCTTCACAGGCTTCTCGGCGCGGACGAGCGTCCCGCCGGCGCGCAGGTAGCCGACCTTCTCGGCGCGGCGATCCGGCTTTTCGTAAATCGGCGCGACGTAGGTAACGGCGCCGATCCTCGGGCCGTCCTCCTTCGGCATCATGTCGGGCTCGCTCGGAAGCGGCGGCCCTTCTTCGTTGTCCGCGGACTTCGACAGGCCCGGGACGTCACCAAAGATGCCGCTCGTATCTTCCTTCTGGTCTTTGCCCTTGCAGGCGCCGAGCGCGGCGAATGCCACGAGCGCGGCGAGCGCGGACTTGTAGGAGACACGCATACCGGCGTTCGTGCCCGACCGAGGCTGCCTGGGCCAAGTTTGGGTCGGGCGCCGGTCTTCGTTTCTAGCGCGACACGCAGGAGTCGAACCTGCGACCTTCGGCTCCGGAGGCCGACGCTCTATCCAACTGAGCTAGTGTCGCTTGCGGGCGGAGACCGTAGCGGATGCTCGCGCGCTCGGCAACGGACGGTGCATCGGCCGGCCTCTGACCCGGGCGGTTACTCCGGCTTGGCGAAATGCCACTGCTCGATGGTTCGGCCGAAGTAGGTGCCGCTCCCGTCCTCCCAGCCTTTGAGGGTCGGGTCGGCCACGATGCGATCGACCATGAAAAAGAGCGGGATGCCGGGGAGGCGCTGCGAGTACGCGACGAAGAGCTGGTCGCGGATTTGCTCGCGGCGTTCGGGGTAGAGGGCTCGCTCCTCGCGAGAAACGAGGGCGGCGATGTCGTCGTCGTAGGCCTCGTTGCGGAAGCTCCGATCGTACTTTCCGTCGATCTGCGGAACGCTCCAGTACTTCTCCGGCGGCGATTCGCGATCGCCGGTCGTGTTCATGAGGAGCAGCCCCCCGACCTTGCGCTTGCGGTAGACGTCGAATGTGTTCGGCACCTCGCTCGTCTCGAACGTGATGCCGACCGCGCTGGCGTCTTTGACGAGCTGCGCGGCGATGGCGCGATCGATGGGCGTGTTGCCGTGGACGAGCGGGATCTTGGCGCCGGCTGCGCCTGCGTTCTCGAGCTCACGCTTCGCGGCTTCGGCGTCGAAGCGGTACACTGCCGAGCCCTCGGGCGGGGGACCGGGGACCGGGACGTCGACGACGCTCACGTACGAGGAGCCGCCCCCGAAGACCTCTTGGCGGATGCGCTCGCGATCGAACGCAGTGAGAAGCGCCTTACGAACCGCGCGCTTGCCGAGGAGCGGGTGCGCCGGATCCGGGTAGAGATAGACGAGCACCTCGGACGGGCGGATCTTCACCGCATCCGGCTTCTTCTTGGAGAGCGCGGCGGCGCCCTCGGGCGAGAGCGCGTTCGGGGATATCATGTCGATGGCGCCCGACTCGAACGCGGCGATGAGATCCGCCTCTTCTTTGTAGGCGGTGATCTCGATGCGCGGGATCGACGGTGCGGGGCCGACGAAGTTCTCGTTGGCCTCGAGGACGAGCTTTTGATCCTCGACGAACTCGATGACCTTGTACGCGCCCGCGGTGGGGACGATGTTCTTGCGGCGGAAGTCGCGGACCGCTTCGAAACCGCCTTTCTCGAACTCTGCGGCGAGCACGTGCTTAGGGAGCGGAGTGATGTCGCTGAGCGCGACGGCGACGCGCTCCTTGAAGCGCACGACGAGGGTGCTCGGATCGGCCATCTTGATCTCGTCGATCCGAGGGTCGGGCGAGACCTTGAGCGCGAACTCGAGGTCCTCGGCCGTCAGCGGCTTGCCGTCCGACCACTTCAGGTTGGGCCGCAGCTTCCAGGTGACGTCGAGGCGGCCATCGGCCAAGAACACGAGCGAGTCGTTGGTGATGGAGGGAAGCTGCTCGACGAGGATGGGCGTCCGCTCGCCTTTGGTGTCGGCGCGCCCGGTGCCCCAATTGGCGGCGCGGCCTGCGAGGCCTCCGACCGTGGTTTGGAGCTTGTTGATCCCGATTCGGAGGAGCGGCTTCGAAGAGGCCGGGCGCTCGCCGGGGACCGCACCGGGAGGTGTCGCGAGGGCCTTCTTCGGCGGCCAGAGCGCGAGGCCGATGCCGGCGCCGAGCACGAGCGGGAACACGACGAGGCACACCCGGTCGAGGCGCTTCCACCCCTTCTCGTTTCCGCGCTCGTGGAAGATGTACGAGATGATCGAGATGATGAGAAGCGCCGCGGTGAGCGCATAGGCGAAGAGGAACAGCACGTCGGCGATCGTGATGTACGAGACGTTGGGCATCGTGTCGGCGACCGCGAACTGGAACGCGAAGCAGGCAAGGAGCGCAGTGACTCCGACGCCGGAGCGGACGTCGAGGTTCCTCGGGTGCACGAAGAGCGCGACGAGCGCGACGAGCAGGATGACGAGCAGCGGAACGAAGAGCTTGATGCCCGCGAGGAGCAGCGGCCTTCGCAACGTCACCTCGAAGCCCACGCGGCGCACCGTGGTCGGCTTGCCTTCGGAGGCGATCTGACCGAGGTCCGACCGATACGTCTCCGATTGGAGGTGGGGGGCGAACGAGGGCTCGTAGTTCCAGCCGGTGATGCTGAAGTGCTCGCGCATGCCGCTCCCCGCGAGATCGGGAACCAGCTCGCCGTCGACCTCGGGCAGCTCGAGCACCACGGCGATCGTCTGCGCGTCGAACGGGAAGCGGTGCAGCGGAAACTCGCCGCGCAGGGTGCCTTTGACGCGCCACCTCGCGGAGTGCCACGCGCCGTCGACCTCTTCTCCGATGAGCTCGCGCTCGATCTCGGCTGCGTTCGCGAGCTTCAGCTTGTTCGGATCGAACTCACCCAGCCACTTCGCCCACAGCTCGAGGTCGACGTCGAAGACGCCGTCCTTCTGGTCGAACTTGGTGACATCGTGGAGGTAGACGCCCGCATAGACGCGCTTCGCAGGGCCGATGGCCGTCGAGTTCGCGGAGGCGTTCGAGACGAACGCGAGGCAGGCGGCGCAGAGCAGGAAAACGAGGAAGAGGTACTTCGAACGCATTGGATGGGGCTCAAAAAAACGAGCCGCCAGGGTACTCCAGAGTCAGGCCGTTGCGCCCACGTCCTTGAGCGATTCTTTGCGTCCGACGGCCGCCAGGAGGGCATTTCGGCTGGGCGCCACGACTTCTTCGAGGGCGCGGCGGACGGCCTGCGCCCTGTCTTCTGCGGGCAGAATCCCGAAGGCGCGCGCGACGTCCGGCGGGACCGAGGCGGGGAGCTCGGCCTCGTCCTCGAGGGAGAACGGCTCGGCGAACGCGGCTCTGGCCGCCTCGATCGCGCCGGGCAACCCGGCTTTGACGGCCCAGGTCACGGTCCGCCAGGCGAGCTCTGCGTGGGCGAGCTCATCGGATGCGATCCGATCGAGCGCGGCGCGAGCACCGGGATCGATCGCCGCGTCGCGAGCGGCGAGCGCGATCACTGCGCTGACCGTTTCTCCGAGGCAGCCCTCGCGGACCGTCGCTTCGACGATCGCTGCGGCGCTGTCGCGGACGAGCGCGGCGCCGACGTCGAGCGGCCCCGGCCCGACGCTGCGTCCCGACAGCGAAGAGGCGACGCCGAACGAGAGCACGGCGTGCGTCGTCTCGTCGGCCGCGGCGCGCTGCGCCGCTTCGATCAGATCGCGAGGAGCACCGAGCGAGAGGAGCTCGAGCACCACGCGCGCGAAGGAAGCGATCGATGCGTGCTCGTACCGCGCGCGCTCGGTCCAGGCATCGGCGAGCGCGATGCGGACGCTCTCGGCGAGCTCGTGGCCGCCCGTCGCGACCTCTTCGAGCCAGTCGCTTCTGCGCACGGTCGGCGCGAGCCGGGCGCCACCCTCGACGACGAACGGCCTGCCCTCGCAGATTTCCTGCACCGAGTAAGAAGCGATGTAGCAGCAGTCGCCCCCCTGCTGAGGAAAGGGCCCGCACTCGAGGACCATGTCGTCGGTGTAACAGGAGCAGAGCTCGGGCGTCTGGGTGACGCAGGTCGCGTTGACGTAGTTCGTGGCCATGACCTGTGCCGAGGGCAGCGTCCAATCGGGGCACCCGCTCGGGGGCTCGGGGATGCACACCGTCGGAAGATTCTGTGGATTGTCACAGCCGCCGGCGCCCGTCGTCGTCGCCTTCGTCGTCGACGCCGTGGTTCCGGTCGTCGTGCTCACCGTCGTCCCAGAGCCTCCTGCGCCGTCTTCTTCGACGAAGACGACCATCCCGCCGCACGCGGCCGAGGCGATGGCGGGTCCCAAGCCCATCGCGAGAAGGATTCTGCGGCGAACCGAGGCGACATCCAAAGAATGCATGGAAGAAGTCTAGCCCGACTTCATCGTGGCCGCCGCGAGAGGAATGACGACGCTCTTCGGAAGAAGTTGCGCGGCGACGCTCGTCATCCAGTTCGAGAAGCCGGGCACGGTCGCCCGCTCGCCGCGGAGCATCGACTGGACGCTGATCCGCGCGACCTCGTCGGCGGTCATCGTGACGGGCTTCATCCAGTCGGGCTTTTGGTGGACGGCGACGTCGTGGAACTCGGTCGCGGTGAGGCCGGGGCACGACGTGGTGATCGAGACCCCGGTGCCCTGGAGCTCGTGGTGCAGCGCCTCGGAGAAGCTGAGGACGTACGCCTTGGTCGCCGAATAGACGGCGTAGTACGGCGACGGCTGAAACGCGCCGATGCTCGCCGTTTGGAGGATGTAGCCTCGGCCGCGCGCGACCATCTCTTTGACATAGTGGTGCGTGAGGTAGGTGAGCGACACGACGTTGAGCTCGACCATCTCGAGCGTGCGATCGATGTCCGCGTCGACCATCTTGCCGTAGACGCCGAAGCCGGCGTTGTTCACCAAGCAGTCGAGCTCGAGGCCGAGAGCGGCGACATCGGTGACGAGGCGCTTGGCGCCTTCGAGCGACGAGAGGTCGGCTTCGACGGCATACGCCTTGACCCGCTGGTCCCTCTCGATGCGCTCGGCGAGCTCGACCAGGCGGTTCTTTCGCCGGGCCACGAGCACCACATCGAAGCCTTCGAGCGCGAGCCGCCGTGCGATGTCTACGCCGATGCCGCTCGAAGCGCCGGTCACCAGCGCCACCTTCCTTTTGTCGCTCATGCGAGCGAGCGTTACCGGACCGATCGACGCGCGGCAACGGCCGCCGGTCAGGGCAGCGCCTCGGCTCCGTAGGTCGAGACGCTCGCGCTCGCCACGATCCGTACCGACCCGGTGTCCGGATCGAACGTGCCGATCTTGCCGTCGCAGTTGACGACGTAGAGAACGTCGTCGACGTTCGCGAGACCGTAGACGCAGCCAAGCCCGTCGCCGCCGAGAACGGTAGCGACGCCCGTGTCGATGTCGAACTCGACAAGGCTGCCGCCGCACGGCGAGTCCGTCGAGACGAACATTCGGCTGCCGAGGAAGACGATGTCGCCGCTCGAGCTGTGGCCCGGCGGCAGGCTGCCGAGCACGTCCTTGGACGAGGTGTCCGGATCGATGCGGAACACGAGGTCGCTCGCCATGTACAGCATGCCGTCCGGACCTCCGGAGAGGGAGTTGCCGCCGCCGGCGCTCAGCGTACCGATCACCTGGTTCGTGAAGGGCACGACCTCTTTGATCGTGTTGAAATCGGCGACGAACCAGCGCGGCCCGAGGATGGCGATGTCGAGGTGCGTCGTACCGTTGCTCTGGGCGATGATCGTTGCCGGCGGCGACTCGTAAGGAGCGACGTGCCAGAGGATGCCGCTCTGATCCGTCACCAGGATGTGTACGTCCGGGGCCAGACAGAACAGATCGAATTCGTGCGTGCAGATCTCGGTCGCTTCGGTGCACGTGTCGTCGGCGCAGGCGATCCCCGTATCGCAGGCGGGCGGTCCGTCGACGCAACCGAAGCTGCTGTCGCAGCGCTCGACGCCGTCGCAGAAGATCTGGTCGTCGCACATGCCGTCGCACGGCGCGTTCTCGCAAGCGTCGAAGTCGAGGTTGCAGGTGTCGATGGTGCAGGCGATGCCGTCGTTGCACATCCCGTCGGAGAGCTCGTTGATGCAGCCGCGGAACGTGTCGCAGGTGTCGAACGTGCAGAACACCCCGTCGTTGCAGTCGGCGTCGATCGGCTGATGCGCGCAGCCCTCCGGCTCGCAGGTGTCGAAGGTGCAATCGATGGAGTCCGCACACTCGGCATCGGTCACGCAGGGCGGGCCGGTCGTGGTGGTGGCGATGGTGGTCGAGACGGTCGTGCTTGCGACCGTCGTCGCGGTCGATGCCGGGCCGGTCGAGCTCGAAGCCGAGGTCGAGGTCGTCGAGCCGGGCGTCCCGCCCTCGCCCCCGGTGCCGCCGTCCTCGTCGAGCCCCGTTCGGGCACCGCACGAGAGGGCAGCTGCCGCGAAGCAGGCGACGAGGAGGGCCCGACCCATCAGCACGGGGCAAGAAGAGCACAGCTGCGCGGCCCCGGGGCTTCGATCGGGCGTTTGGCGGTCAGGACGTGCTCTCCGGCTGCGGCGAGGTATTCTCCTCTCCTGCACCTCCGAGCCGCCCTCCTCGCCCTCGTCGCACTTCTGTTCGCCCCGGCGTGCAGTTGCGGGTCCGATACCGGCTCGAGCCGCACAAGCGAAGAAGAATCCAAGACGAGGCTTCCGATCGATGAGGACCTCGAGGCCCCGCTCGAGCCGCCCGAGGCGGGCAAGCTCGTCTACCTGGTCTCGAAGGACGCCAAGCTCTACTCCTTCGATCCGCGCCGCAGCGGGATGGCGGCGTACGATCTCATCGGTCCGCTCAAGTGCGATCGGACCTCGAACCCGCAGTCGATGGCGGTCGATCGAAAAGGCGTCGCCTGGGTCTTCTACGACTCGCGCAAGCTCTACCGCGTCAGCACCGCCGACGCGTCGTGCACGCCCACCAACTACGAGCACCCGTCATGGGTGAGCATGCTCGGGATGGGCTTCACGTCGACGTCGCCTGGCTCCGACGAGGAGCAGCTCTACATCATGAGCCCGGGCTTCGGCCTGGCGACGATCCAGTTTCCCAACCTGGGCGTGAATCAGCTGGGCACCAACGAGCTCAGCGGCGCCGAGCTGACTGGGGGCGGCGACGCGCGGCTCTTCGCTTTCGAGGCGACGCGCGGTCGCCTCCACGAGATCGACCGTCGCTCGATGGGATCGCGCCTGCTCTACGAGCTCAAGACGAGCCGCGAGCCCGTCAGGGCGTGGGCGTTCGCGCGCTACGCCGGGCGGTTCTACTTCTTTACCGCGGGTCACTACAGCGACTCGAAGTGCATCGAGGTCGACGTCGAACGAAAGCTCCAGCGCGTCCGGGACCAGGACGTCGGTTTCGTCGTCGTCGGCGCGGGCCAATCGACGCTCGTTCCCCCGCGGGACTCGTCCGAGAGCATCGTCGGCGACTGGCCCGACGACGGCGTTTAGTCGACGGCGCGTTTCACGACGAAGGCAGCGCCCATGTCGTTTCCCTCGAGCTCGCCGAAGCCGAAGTCGGCGGGACCCAAGAACGCTCCGACGATGACGAGATCGCCGGTCGAGTCGATGGCCACGTCCTCGACTGCGGTGGTGGGAGTGTCCGACACTCGATCGCTCATGATGTGGGACAAGTCGTCGTTCAGCACCGCGACGAATCCAGCGCCGGAGCCGAGCGTTCCGCCGCCGAAGTCGATGTTGCCGGCGTCGCCTACGAGCGCGACCGTGCCCTGACCCAGCGCGACGCCCCGAACGTGGTCTTCGGAGGAGAGCCCGCCGAAGCCGGCGGACATCGTCACGCTTGTGGTCGCGTCGAAGCCCGCGACGAAGATCTGATTGGTCTTCGGCGCTCCCGTGAGCTCCATGCCGTCGAGGGTCACGCTGAGATACTGACCGGTCACCACTGCGTCACCGGATCCGCGACCTTCGAGCCTCGGGGCGTCCAGATAGCCCGTCCCCTCCCAGGGGATCACGGAATGCGAGAGGTGCGCGCCCCCGGCGTCGTAGCGTGCCAAGTAGAGGTCGTAGACCCCGTCGGGCGTCTCCGTAGCTCCGTCGCCGAAGTCGGTTGCATCACGAAACTGACCGCTTACCGTGACGTTACCGTCATCGTCAATGCTGACGCCACTCACGGAATCGCCCGTGGCCGCGCCGCCGATGGCCCGGGACCAGGTCGGGACGCCGTCCGGGCCGAGCCCGACGACGTAGCCGTCGCCGATGGCCGCCATCATGTCGAAATCGCCGAAGTCGCAAGTGCCCCTGAATTGGCCGCCGAGCACCATGTTGCCCGCGTCGTCGACCGCGAGGTCGGATACGAACGCGTCCTCATCGCACGCGAAGTGCTCCACCCAGAGGAGCTCGCCGTCGCGATTCCACCTCGCCGCGAACACATCCGCAAAAGCGCCGGCGTCGAAGTCGGTGCCGCCGAGCGAGAACGACCCGTTGAACCCGCCAGCCACCATGATGTCGTCGTCCGGACCGTTCGCGATGATGACCCGCGTAAAGCCCGCCGTCGTACCTAGCTGGAGCGCCCAGAGCCCCGCGCCATTTGGGTCGAGCTTGGCGATGAATGCGTCGGCGCCGTCCGAAGCCGAAGAGATGGAGCTTTCGCCGAGCGCGATCGTTCCGCGGAAGATGCCCGACACGAGGATGTTGTCTTCCGAATCGACCACGACGCGGTCCGCGGCGGCGGCTAGCCCTTGGCCGAATGCGATCGACCACCCCTCCGGCCCGCCTCCGCCGCTGCCCGTCGTGCTGGTGGCCGCGGCCGAGCTGATCGAGGAGCTGGTCGCCGCGGGGCCTCCGCCCGAACCGCCGCTACCCGTGGGCTCCTCTCCGTCGTCGGAGCAGGCTGCGACAAGAATGACAATCGAAAGCCAAGCAACGGCGCTTCTCATAGAGACACCCCTTCGTCGCCGACTCTACGCGATCGCTGCGGCCCGCGCCCCGGTCTGTTCATCGGGCTGTCCGCAGCTCCTGCCCAGCCGCTCCTCTCAAAAAGGCTCGTCCCACAGCCGCCGATAATGGCTCGGAGGGAGCAGCCCCTCTGCAGCCAGCGCATTGGCGAGCGCCTCGGCGTTGCGATATCCGACGCGCTTCGCGACCACTCGAACCGTGAGCGCCGGGCTCGACAGGAGCAGCGTCGCGAGCTTCAGACGCCAGCGCCGGGTCAGATCACGAAAGCTCTCGTCGGGCAGACCATAGGCGCGCGTCAGCTGCCGCAAGAACCGGTCGACGGTGCGCGGCGAGATGCTCACGACATCGGAAAGGAGCGCCAGCGTAGGCGCCGCCTCGAGCTTCGACGTGAAGCTGCTCAGCCCGTTCCAGATGCGTTCGTACGCGCCGCCCACGTGCTCGGTCGGTCGAGCGTCGAACAGTCGCTCGCGTGACAGAGCATCCAAGAGCACCGCGCTTGCACGCATCACCGAGGCGCTCGGCGCGTTCGCCTCGGCGACCTCGGCGTACGCTCGAGCCGCCCGCTCGACGTCGGAGGAGAGAGCCAACCTCTCGGGCTCTCCCGGAACGTTGCCGAGCACCCAAGACCGGTCCACGTAAATCGACAGCGAGACGTGCGGCATGCCGTGCGCACGAAGCGTCGCCGGACGAACGCCGGATGCGCCCTCGAGAACGTCCTCGGGCATCCGAAACAGCGCGGGGCCGTCGGCAGCCAGCCCGTTCGACGTCGCGAAGGTGCCGGCGAGCATCACGTAGAACGTGACCCGGCCTTTCGACGGCGCCCGGCTGCACGGCTGGTGCCGGTTGTCGTAGAGGAGCCCGAACCGCCGGTTGTAGAAGATGGAGTACGCCGGCTCGAGCGCGAGGTGCATCACGAGCTCGACGCCCGGATGTGCGAACCGCGTGCCGGTCACTAGCACGTGCTCGTTCTACTTCTTCTTGGAGAACGACTCCAAGCAGCCGACGAGGTCGCGCTTCATCTCCACGGGCGCGTCCTCGCGCGAGATGCCGATCAGGATCAGATCGGGGTACGCCTTGAAGACCATCGCGACGGTCATGCCGGGCTTCTTCTGCCCGACAGCTCCGACCTCGACGCCGTCTTTGCCGAAGTAGAGCTCGGCCTGGAGCTGATCCGGTCCGACCTTGATCGGCTCGGGTCCGGTCCACGAGGCCGGACGTGCGCCGGCGGAGTCGGCCCAGAGCTTGATGCCCGGCAAGGGGTTGCCGGGCTGGAGCCGCGAGCTGAGATAGCACCTCGCGAGCTGTTCTTTGGGAAACGGCGAGTTGTCCGCGCTGGCAAAGTCCGGATACGGGTCGGAGCGCCAGGTTTTCGAGCGCGACATCTGCACGCCGTCCACGCCCATCTCGATGGGAACGAGGTCCGTCGAGCCGCCGTCGACGCCGAAGAGCTCGGCGATGCGGGTCTTCTGCTTCGGGTCGCCCGGCGCGGCGGCATTCTCGGCCTTCGGCTTGCTCCCGCCGTCCTTCGCCTTGTCCTTGTCCTTCTCCTTCTCCTTCTTCCGCTTCTTCTTCCTGTCGTCGTCGTCATCGTCATCACTGGATCGCCGGGACTTCTCGTCTTTCGAGTCACCCAAGCCCGCGATGTTGCAGGCCGGAAGGCAGGTGAGCGCGATCGCAGAGCACAGGAGGAAGCGGGCGGGGTTCATGCGCCGCTCTACGGGGGCTCCCTAGGAAGCTCGCCCTACGAGATCTCGCCAAATGGGTGACGAGAGGCGCGACGCGCGGAAGTTGGGCGTGTCCGTTGGGTAGCCCGACGGGTATAAGGCCCGTTGGGTCCCCTTATTTCCCCAGGTGCTCGACCATGCGCTCCCTCCCGCTCTTCGTCATCGCAATCCTAACCGCTGCCTGCACGCCGACGTCGCAACCTGCCACCCAGCCTGTTTCGGAGACGACCGCGGTCGCGGCCGACAAGCCGTGCCCCGAGACTCCGGCCGCCGCGATCGCGCAGAAGGACGAAATCGACAAGGACATCCTGGCGCTCGCGGCCGCAGCGCAGAAGTGCAACTTCGAGCACGGCTCGTTCGACTACGACTGCGCGGGATACAAAGAGTGGAGGGACGCAGGCTCGGATCTGTTCGAAGGCCCGGGCGGCAACAACACGGTCCTCTCGATGCTCGAGGACAAGGATGTCCGCATGCGCACGCTCGCGGCACAGCGCGGCTTCATCGTGGCGCGCACCTTCTTCTCCGATGAAAAGCGTGCAGCGCGACTCTTGAGCGTGATCGACAAGGAGCGAGAGGACCGTCTCTTTTACTCCTACGGTCGATTCGCGGCCTACATCAACGGCGAGAAGGTCCTCGGCAAGGAGCTTCGCGCGCTCGCGAACCACCCGGTGACGTCCTTCCGGTCGTCGTTCGCCGACAACGTCCTTCCCACGCACCCGACCGAGTTCTCGCTCGGTCTCGTAAAGGTGTTTTTGGACGACCCGGACGATTCGGTCCGTCGAGCCGCGATCCGATCGCTCTCGGCGAACGGCCGCACCCGCCCGACCGAGGGCATCTGCGCGCTCCTGAAGACGCAGCTGGGACGAACCGACAGGCTCGCGGCGGACGCGCTCACGGCCGGCTCGAGCAGCAAGTGCCCCGGCATGGCCGACCTCGTCGTGGCAGAGATCGAGAAGCGCACCGCCGACGCGGCGGCTGCGGCCGCCGAGGGTGCGCCCGACTACTCGGACCCGCTCTCCTCGATCTGCTGGCGCGACTCGACGTCGGAGGAGCTGAAGAAGCGCGCCTTCGACATCGCGAACAAGGTCGCTCCGAAGGTCAACGATGCCTGGCGGCGGCGGAGCTACCTGTACGCCTTCCGGAACTGCGACGTGAAGCGCGCCAAGACGGCGCTCGCTCCGTACCTGAAAGACAAGGACAAGGACATCGCCAAGACGGCGACCGACGAGACGAAGCGCGTCGAAGAAGAGCTGAAGCGCAAGTGAGCTAGCATGGCGGCGTGAAAGAGACTTCGAAGGCTCGGCTTTCGCACGTCGCATCACGCTTCGCCGCGCGCATCCAGGCGGCGGATGCCCTCCTCGCGTCGGACCCGATCGCGTTCAAAGAGGCATTCCGCCGCGTGCGCGACGCCGTGATCATCCCGGCGATGCGCGACATCGGCGAGGAGCTGGTCAAGGTCGCGTCGGTTCGCTACGCGATCGAGATCGACGAAGACGAGCCCTCGCCGGGAAAAGAGTCGCCGTCGGTCACGCTGCGGCTCATCCTGAGCCCGCGCGCGCCGGAGGGTCACCGCATTACCTTCACGGTGATCGACCGCGACGCCAAGGGCCCCGAGATCCTCGCGTTCCTCGAGGCGAGCCCGCCCCCGATGGATCTCGCTCGCTTCCAGCCGAGCGAGATCCAAGAAGAGGTCGTCGAGCAGCTCTTGGTGGACTCGGTCGAACAGATCTACGCGTGCGTCGCCGAGCTGCCGTCACGCTAGGGAGCATGGCGCGCGAGGCTCAGGGAGACAGAACGATGACCTGAAACTGGCTGGGCACGATCCGGATGCCCGGACAGTTGGTGCTGTTCTGAATGGCCATGCTGGTCATGCGCGTCACCGGGGCGCCGCCGACCAAACAGGTGAACGCGCCGAGCACGTGGCGGCGCGGGCCCATGACCATGCCAGAGGCGACACCCAATGCGACGCCGGGGCAATCGCCGAGGCTCATCACGCCGGTCGAGAACATGTTGTGCGCCGGGGCGCACATCATCAGGCAGTGGTAGGCCGCCGGAACGGTGACCGGCCCCATTTGGATGTTGGGATACGGAATGGGAACCGGGACCGGCGTGGGCGTGAGGCACACGTCCGGGAACCCGAGATCCATCCCCATCATTTGTGTGTTGGCGAACATCGTTCAGCCCATGTGGATGTGCTCGCCGTCGACCTTGACGAGCTTCTCTGCGGTGACGAGCGACGTCTCGGCGTGCATACGCAGGCTCTTTCCTGCGTCGACATCCATTCGCGCGGCCTTCACGCGCTCCAGCTCTTCGACGAAGCGGTAGAGGCGCTTGGTCTTCTGCACGATGCGCTCTGCGACGTTCTCGACCGTGGTCGCGACCGTCTTCAGCTCGGCGACGTCGAAGAGGGCATTGGCTGCCGAAGCGACCAAGCGGTGAATCGCGACGTTGCCGGTGAGCGCCCT
This sequence comes from Polyangiaceae bacterium, assembly GCA_041940405.1. Lineage (GTDB taxonomy): Bacteria > Myxococcota_A > Polyangia > Polyangiales > Polyangiaceae > Xiheicaenibacterium. The sequence goes on along the minus strand of JBGTSH010000029.1, from coordinate 24,620 downwards.
GACGTCGATGCGGCTCGCGACGGCCTCGAAGCGCCCCGAAGACGCGATCGAAGCCTCTTCTCGCGCGAGCAGCTTGACCTTGTCGGCGGCGATCGTCAGCTCACCGTCGACCTTCACGGTCGTCGACGTCGCCTCCTCGGTGCCCTCGAGAACCGCGAGTATCCAAGCCTCTTTCTCGGTGACGGCGAGAAGAACGCGGTCGCCCGGCTCGGGCGCCACGAGGCAGCTCTTCGCCCTCGACGCGGAGTAGGTGGATCCATCGACCCGCACGCTCGCACCGGCGCCGTCGAACCGCGACACGACCCCCACGAGCTGGGTCACGACCACGCTGTCGATCTTTTGAGCGCTAGAATCCATGGTTGTCTCCAATCAATAGGGTGGCTCGAAAGCTTCGGCCTTTGCGAGCTCGACGTCGTCGCCGAGAGCGGCTGCGCGGCTGTCGAACACCGCGCGGTCATCCTTGGTCTTGTGAAACCTCGTGCGAAACAGCTTGGCGCCCACGAAGCTCGCGCCGGTGGCGTCCGCGTTCGAGTAGTCGGCGTAGGTGAGGTCGGCGCGATCGAAGCGCGCACCCACGCACTTGGCCTTCGAGAAGACGGCGCAAAACGCCTTCGCCCCGGAGAAGTCGGCCCCCTCGAGGTCGGCGCGATCGAAGACGCACTCCGAAACGTCCGCGCCCGTGAACGACGCGCCGCGCGCGTTCGCCTCGGCGAAGAGGACCTGCTTCAACGTGGCCCCGTCGAGCTTGGCGCCCTCGAGGAGCGCCCCTTTGAAGTTTGCGTTGGGTAGGACGGCCTTCGTCAGGTTGACGCCGCGAAGGTCGGCATCCATCAGCTGCGTCCGGGTGAGATCGAGACCGGCGAGGTTCTGGCCAGCGAAGTTGCATTTCAGCATGACGGCCATGAAAAAGACGGTGCCGTCCAGCTTGGCCTTGGTCAGGTCCGCTCCGAGCACGTTGGCCCGATCGAGCCGCGCGCGAGAGAGCACGATGCCGGCGGTCGTGCTGTCGACGACGTTGATCCGGTCGAGCGTCGACTCCTCGAAGACCGCGGCATCGAGGTTCGACTGCAAGAAGCTCGTCCCGCGCAAGGTCGTCTTCGTGATGATCGCTTCGGAGAGGTTTCCCTTGTGAAAGCGAGTGGCGTCGAGGTTCGCCTCGGAGAGCCGGGCGTTGGGCAGCTCGCACCGATCGAAGAGGACGTGACGCAGATTGGCGCCTTCGAGCACGGCGTCGGCAAAATCACACTCGACGACCAGGCTCTCGCCGAAGGCGGTGCCGCGCAGATTGGCGCCGCGAAAGCTGGTTCTCTCGAAGACACCGCCGGAGAGGTCGGTCCCCGAGAGGTCGACCCCGGCCAGGTACGCACCGGAGATGACGTCGCCCCCGGCCACGCGCGCCACGACTTCTTCGCGGTTCACGGTGACCTCCGCCGTTCGGGGACGACGCGAACTTGGACGCGGTAGGAGTCGTCGAACCGCGTGTTCTTGTCGCCGTGCGCCTTCGCCATGTCCGCACGAAACAAGTTCGCGCCTCGGAGGTCGGCCCCCTCGATGCTGGCCTTCTGAAGGATGCTCATCATCAGGTTGGCCGAGGTGAGCACCGCGCTTCGAAGGTCGGCGCGGACGAGGAACGAGCCTCGCAGATCCGTCCTGTAGAAGCGCGCCTTCTCGAGCGCGCACTCCGACAGGTCCACCTCCGGCATCGTTGCGCCCGAAAAATCGGCCTCGATCAGGGACGTCGTCCGCAGACACGACCGGAAGAACTGCGCTCCTTTGAAGTCGCCGCGGTCGAGCACCGTGCGCAGCACGATCCGCGCGCCGGTCAGGTCGGCCCCGACGAACGAGGCACCGGCGCCGCGCACCTCGACGAAGCTCGCGTCCTTAAGCTTCGCCGCCGCGAGCTTGGCGCCCTCGAGCTTCGTGCGGACGAACATCGCGTCCTTCAGCTCGGCGCGTTCGAAGCTGGCCTCGGACGCGTCGGCGTCGAGGAACAATGCGCTCTCGAGCTTGGTGCCCGAGAGGTCCGCCCTCCGCAGGGTCGTCTCCATGAGCTGCGCCTTCTCGAGGTTGGCGCCGGGGAGCGACGCGTCATCGAGGCACGCTCCGAAGAGGACCACGCCTTGCAGCGCCGCAGACCGACCGAACCGCGCTTCGACGAGGCGCGCCTTGCCGAGGTTTGCGCCCGCCAGCTTGGCGCCGTCGAGGTTCGCTCCCTGGAGATCGGCGCGCACGAGCACGGCCCCTTCGAGGTCCGCCCGCGCAAAGTTGGCCTCGACGAGGCGGGCCTTCTCGAGCATGGCGCCGCGCAGGTCCGCCTCGGTGAAATCGAAGCCGGCGAGGTCGGCACCGGTGAGATCCCAGCCGGCCATGCTCGCCTTCGTCGCAAGGGCTTCGATCACCTTCGCGCGCCGCTGCTTCGCCGCGTCTGTGTCGACGACCGGGTCGGGAAACAGATGCCCGTAGAGCCGATAAGCCTCGAGAAGGCGGGCCTCGACGTCAAGGAGGCCTTGCTCGATCCTCCCGCCCGGCGCGAGCTCTTCGAGCTCGGGGACCTCATGGCCGGCGTTCTTTCGTAGCTGTGCGATGTTGCGCAGCTGCTCGATCGCTTCCTCGGCGCGGAACGTCGGCGGGCCGCCTTGGATCTGGTTCCCGTTCGCGCCGGCGAGCGCGGGAAGGCCCACGCTTGCCAGATCCGCCTTTGCCTTCTCGTGTGCCTTCTCGACCTCGGCGAGCGCCTCGGCTCGGCGCGCTTCGCCTTCCCGCTCGGCCCCTTCGAGCATCGCGACGATGTCCTTCGAGGCCGTCGGGACCTTCTGCTCCGGCGGATCGGCGCAGGCCTCTTCAACCTTCTTCGGATCGAGGCCGCTGGCGAGGAGCTCGGCCTTCATCGCCTCTCGCTCGCGACGAATGCGTTCCTTCTGCCGATCCAGCATGCGATTTTCGGTCGCGACGAGCTCGGCCGTGTCGCCGGCTTCGTCCGGCGACTGGGCCTCTACGTCCTTCGGCAGGAGGCGGGCGTCGTCGATCGAGCGAAGCGCCCCGTACTTCGGATCGTCGCGCTCCGCCTTGACCTCGAGGTAGTACGCGAGATCCCTCGCCTCACGAGGCGACTCGAACGCCGCGAGCACCGCCGTGACGTCGGACGCGTCGTCCTCTTCGATTTCGAGGACGCCTCGTTGGATGACGATCGCGATGCCCGCCGTGGGCACGAGAAACAGCGTGTCGACGCGGGTCGTCGGCTCTCTCGGCTCTGCGGAGCCTTTGGTGAAGACCAGCGCGCGCGCTCGATAGTCGGGCACCACGCCGCGAAATGTGCTCCCGTCTTCGGTCATCCCGCCGATCTCGAAGGCGTCGCCCGGAAGGAGCCACCCGTCGATCTGCTGATCGTCGGGTGCGACGTTGAAATACGTCCAATCGAAATCGGCGGCGAACCCGGGGAATCGCGTCTTCATCCATTGATCGTCGTACGTGCCGGCCTTCTTCGTCCGGATGGGCCAGTCCAAGCCGATCGGCTCGATGCCGATCGGCTTGGGGCGATCGCGCTCGGAGACGATCTTGTGCCGCGGGTCTTCGATGTTCGGCAGCCGGTGGCGGCGGACGCCGTCCTCTTCGACAGGCTCGTGCCCGCGCCCTGAAGGGTTCTGCTCGAACTTCGCGCCGCCGAACGCGCGAGCCCAGGTGATCGGCATCCTGGTGAACGGCTCGGGCATCGACATGCCCGAAGCGCTCCAGGTCCGGTCGCCGACGACCAGGAGCTCCTTCTCCACGAGCGACGTCTCGCCGCGCGACAGCGCCACCTTGACGCTCATCCCCGGCGTCGGCTTGCCGCCGGGGGCGCAAGCGCACCCGCCGACCAACAGCTCCCCGTGCTGCTTCGACATGGCCTGATCGAGCACGGTCTCGCCGAGCAGCTTGGTGGCGCGTTCCCAAAACGAAGCCTCGTGCAGCAGACGGTTTGGTCGCTTGGGCTCGAAGCCCATCATCATCGTCAAAACGAGAAAGACTTTGCCGTCATTTTCGAACGTGCGCGTGAGCAAGCTCAGCTGCTGAGGCTTGTAAAGCTTCATCGGGCTTCAGATGAGCTTGATGCCCTGCATGATGGTCGTCGCGCCAATCGCGGCCCAGCAGGACCAGTTCTCGACGCGCATCGCGGCGTTCTTCATTCGGAGCGGGTAGTTGCCGCACTCGTAGAGACCACCCACGTTCAAGATGCCGCCGACCTCGATCGAGATCTTGAGGCCGATGAAGGTCTCCACCTTGCCGCCGACATTGATCTCGCTGTGAAGCCCGATCACGCCTTCGGTCTTCAGACCGATGATGTACTCGTTCTTCATGCCGCCGAGGATCTCGGTGGAGTGGTTGATCGTCATGTTGAAGTGGTCGCCCTTGACCAGCTCGTTCCACGTCGCGTCGACCTCGAGCCCGCCCTCTTTGAACTTGATCTTGCCGGTCGCGCTGGGAGCGAGGATGTCGTAGGTCGCGCCGTCGACGGTCGTCTTGTACGTGCCCTTCGTGTGGTTCGTGTAGTTGCCCTCGACGACGTCGAGCGCGTAGTTGCCGCTCTTGACGTTGATGTTGTGACCACTCTTCGTGTTGGTCTCGAAGCCTGCGTCGTTGTTGAGGGTGTGCTTGCCGGTGACAGTCTCGGTCAGCTTGTTGCCGTGCCCGATCGTGTGCTCGCCCGTGTACGTCTCCTTCGTCTTCTCGGTGACCGTGAAGTCGTAGGTGTGGGCGATCGTGGTGTTCTGCGAGTGGTACTTCTCGGTCACGAGGCCGTTGGGCACCTCTTCGAGCTTGGTGGCCTTGAACTTCTCTTCGACCTTGCCGGTGACCCACTCGCGCTTGTCTTTGTCGACCTCGATCCACCAGTGGCCCTTGATGTCGAAGTCGGTGTTGTTTCCCGATCGCCATAGGCCGCGCATGTCGGTCTTGACGATCATCTCGTGGTCGTCGTTGGCCGAGCCCATGCGGATGTAGGAGTTGGCGTGCGGGGTCGACAGCGTGATGCGCTGCATGCCCGCGAGGTCTTCGATCTCGAGGCGGTTGCGCCCGCCGGTCTGGATGACGTTGCGGGTGTGGTTGCCGCTCGTCACCGGGCTCGGTGTGTGCGCATTCGGGATGGCGGCCGAGATGACCGGACGATCGGGATCGCCCGAGAGGAAGATGAAGATGACCTCGGTCCCCTTGCGGAGCGGGAAGTGCCATCCTTCGATCCCGCCGGCGTGCGGCTGCGCCATGCGGACGAACGTCGACGCCTTGCCGTCCTTGAGCGTGCCCTCGTCGAACTTGAACTTCACGCAGTAGCGACCGTGGTCGTCGATCTGCGCGTACTCGCTCGAGGCGGGACCGTCGATGAACCCGTTCTCGAAGCCATCGATCCGCGGCCAGCGGGTCTCGACAGGATGCCGGTATTGGGTCTCTGCCGTGATCGCCGTGAGCTCGACGCGGTAGACGTCGTTCGTGCCCTTGGGGATGAGGCTGCCCCACGCCTCGGCGAGCTGCGACAGGTAGCCCGCGTGGTTGATGCTGACGACGAGGTACTTCTGGTTGAGCGACTCGTGGGGATGATCCTCGAGCTCGACCCTGTAGCCCGGGTAGATTCCGAGGGCCGCACCGGTCGCGAAGAACGTCGCGGCGCTCGCGCGAAGCTCCTCGGCCCGGATGCGCGCAAGGCGCGCGCCCTGCGCCGGGGTGAAGAACCGGCCGCCGTACTCCTGAACCTGCCCGAAGCCATTCGGGCTCACGCTCGCCGACCCGGAGATCTCGAGGCTCGGCTTCACGTAGTCGAAGTCGGTCAGCTTGACGTTCGCCGGAAGCGACCGTGTCCGAACGGTGAAGTTGTCGAAGTGCCGACCGGCGATCCAATCCTGACCGGTCGTCGGGTTGTACCGAACGGGGCCCGTCGCGACCGTGTCGTGCTTCGCCTTGTTGTCGGTGATGACCAGGACCTCACCCGACTCGGTCTGCTCGAAGTAGTAGTAGATGCCCTCGCGCTCCATCCAGCGATGCAGGAAGTCGAGCGAGCTCTCCTTGTACTGCGTCACGTGCTCTTCGACCTCGTACGACTCGGTCAGCCGGAGCTCGAAGTCGGTGATGCCTTCGTCCTGGAGCACCGCCTCGATCACGTCGGGGATGCTCTTCTTGGTGAAGACGCGGCTGTGCTTGGTGAGCGACAGCTGCCAGAGCCGCGGCACGAGCGTGACGAGGTAGAGGCTCGTCGCCGGCATCGCACGGACCAGGTCGAGCGACGCGATCACGCCGCCGAAGGTCATGACCGGCATGATCCCGTCCCGGATCAGGAGGGACGCCTTGGATCCGACCGAGTCCGCGAGGTCGATCTCTTTCCCGCCCGACACGGCGACGTACACGTCGAACCGGTACGGCGTGCTGAGCCGCTCCGCCCCGCGGAACGAAACGACGCGTACCGAGTCGGAGAATGCGCTCGAAAGAAAATCGAACTCCAGTGCCATGACGGGCTCCTTCGGTGAACCGAAGCTGATCTACGGGCCCTCGCCGACCGCACAAGCGGCCGCCAAAGGTAGTACGGGCCCGTAGCCTAGCCTGTGCTGCACCCTTCGAGGAGTGGTCAGAGCCGCGATCTCGCCCGGCGCCTGTCGGGTGGATCGCTGAAAACCACTGGTGCGGCCGGCTGCGGGCTCAGCTCGCGACCCGGACCACGACGCACGTCGCATCGTCGTACCCGCGACCGCGTTCGGCGACGATGGTGTCGGCCGCAAGTTGCGCCTCGAGCGACGAGTAGCGACTCAGCGTTCGCAGCGTAGCGACGCCGTCGCTCGTGACGACCAGGAAGTCGGCGGGGGAGAGCGAGCCTCGGAACGTTCGCGGGGAGCGTGATTTGCGACCGAGAATTCCAGGCACGCTGAAGGCGCCGAACGGCTGGCGCGATTCGCTCTGGATCGACACGTTCCCCACGCCGCAGAACTCCAGGACGCCCTCGCGCGGATAGAGCGCAAGGATGGCGCCCGCCGCGCCGCGGGTGGATGCGACCGCGTCGCTCGCGCCGAGCATGATGTGCGACAGCGATCGTGGCGCGTTCGCGGCGACGTGATCGCAGAACGTCTCGGCGGCCGCTCGCGCCAGCGGTCCATGCCCGAGCCCATCGGCCACGGCGACGAGCAACCGGCTCGCGGGCGCGTCCTCGACGATCCGCACGACGTCGCCCACGACGAGCTCGGTCTTCGCTGCCTTCTGGCAAACCCCGATGCGAAGCGAATGAAACACGTACGGTGGGCTCACGAGACGAGCTTCCGGAACGTGATCGTCGTGCCCGCGCCGATCCGAGTCTCGATCTCGAGCTCGTCGGCGAGGGCCTTGGCGCCGCGGAGGCCGACGCCTCGTCCGCTCTTCGATCGATACCTGCCGGCGAGGATTTCCTCCAGGTTCGGGATTCCTGGTCCCTGATCGCGCACGACGGCCTCGAAGCCGCGCGCGGGGGCGGGGAGGTTCCGAAGTGTCACCTCTCCTCCGCCGCCGTACATGACGGCGTTCCGGACGAGCTCGGAGACCGCCGTCACCACCTTGGTGAGAGCGAGCTCACGAAACCCGAGATCGTTACAGCGATCTCGGGTCATCGCGCATACCGCGCTGACGTCGCCTTCGCGCGAGAGCTTGACCGTCGCAGGACCGCGCTCCGGCAGCAGCGCATCGAGCGCGGCGAGGCATCGCTTGACCGAAGCCTCGTCCGAGCCGAAGGTCTGCACGCCTCGGCGAACCTCGCGAAGGAAAGCCCGCACGCCCTTCTGTCCGACGCGGGTTTGTTGGTGCGCCACGTTCAGGACCGCGCGCCGTGTCGCGGGCGAGAGGTGGCCCTCGAGCAGCCCTTCGAGCTCGCGGGTCAGCTCTTTAATCGACGGTTCGGTCACGGGCGGTCCGCTTCTGTGCAGCGTCCGGCGGAGCCTCGTCCTCGTCGGGATCGTCCAGCTCGTCGGTCTCGTGGGAGTGGTCGCGCAGCATCCGGAGCGCGTGCTCCAGCTTGAGCGCCGTCTTCACGCCTGGAAGCGTGAGATCCATCTCGACGAGCGTGATCGCGATCGACGGCCGGATGCCGCAGAGCGCCGTCCTGACGCCAGTCAGCTTCGCCGACAAGGCGACGTCGCGAATGACACGCGTCAGGTAGCTGTCGAGAAAACGAACCCCCGAGAGATCGATGACGAGGCTGGTCGCATCTTCGGTCTGAATGGCGTGAGAAACGCCGGACTGCAGCTCGAGGACGGCATCTTCGCTCGCGAAGTCCTCCGGCAGCGCGACCACGACCGTTCTGCCCAAGCTCATGATGGGCACGCGTTTGGTGTCGCTCATTCTTCCCAGAGCTCGGCGTCGTCCTTGATTCGCTTGGCCTTGCTCGACCGAACCTGCCGAAGCGTCGCGCGGAGCGCGTGCTTCAGGTTCCGCAGCGTGCGCACGTTCCCCAGCTCGAGGCCGAGGTCGAGGAGCGTCTGACCCACCGCGGGACGGATCCCCGTGAGCACGCAGCGCGCGCCGATGAGCTCGACCGCTTTGACGAGCTTGGTGAAGTGCTCGGCGGTCCGAGAGTCGATCACCTCGACGCCGGTGACGTCGATGATCACGAACGTCGCCTGCTTGGCGACGATCTCGTCGAGGAGACGCTCCATGATCTGCGAGGCGCGGCTCGAATCGACGAGCCCGACGATGGGCAGCGCGAGCACGTCGTCCCAGACCTCGAGCACCGGCGTCGAGAGATCGTCGACCGCGATGCGCAGCCGCTCGACCAGCTCGGACTTCGCCTCTTCGGATTTCTTGGCTTGCTCCGCCAAGGCGAGCGCCTCGACCCTCGCCTTCTGCAGATTCTCGTTCTGCTCCGCAGACACACGCTCGTGCACCTCGAGCAGGTGCTCCAGGGTCGCGACCTGCGCTTCGAGCTCTTCGATCCGCGCCAGGGTTTCTTCGGGCGTCATTGCGCGCCTGCTCCCGGAGTGAAGATTGTCTTGGCGAAGAACGGCAGGAGCGACAGCTTCACGCTGAGCGCGAGCGGCCCGAAGAGGTTCGCGGTCGGCCGATCGATCGCCACCTTGGAGAAGAGGAGCGCGACGAAGATCTCGCCGCGCGGAAAGCCGCCGCCGAACGCGACGACCGACTCGACCGCGTGCGGAATGACGAAGTCCTTCTGGGCCGGAATGAAGGGGCTACCTTCGGCCTTGGGAACGAGGAACACGTCGCACTGCTTGCGCTCGATCTCGGCGAGCTTCGCAGGGTTCGGCTTGATGACGTCGGAGACGTCGATGCCGAGCTGGCGCAGCACCTCGGCGACCATTGGAAGGCGCGCGATGAACTCCGGATCGGGGAGCGGGATCGCCTTGTGGCCGCTCGACTTGTGGCGATCGTTCCAAGCCGAGTCTTCGCCACGCGTGGCGAGCAGGACGAGGCACGCAGTGTCGCTCGCCAGCTCTCTGCCGCCGACGACCGACCGAGCGAACGCCTGCAGGCTCGCGTCGAGCTCGCCGTAGCGCTGCGTCTTGTAGACCCTGGCCATCGCCAGCGCGCCGTTTCCAGATCGATCGACGAGCTCTTTGTAGAGCGTCTCTGCGACGGCGTTCGCAGCCTGCTCCATGCTCGTACAGCCCGGGCCGAGCCCGCGTAACTTGGCGCCGAGCGCCATCGTGTCGGAGAGGGATAAACCAGATAGGTCCGGCATCAGTTCTGTGCTCCTGGTCGGTTGATGGACGATCTGACCGATCGCCCACAATACTCGCCTGACAATGACTCGACACGTTCGGGCGACGCGCTGTTGCGTTTTCGCTCCCACATCACGTTGCGGAACGATTCGAGCGGGCCGCTTTCTGAACGTCCGGATGCCGTAATTCCTCGATTTTTCGAGCTCAGCCAAGGAGATGCTCGCGGCGGCGTTGGCCGAGCGCAAAGCCCGCTATCCTCGCCGATCCCAGGAGGGAAACCGCCTTGCTCGACCTCAAATATGACTACGCGACCTGTGTCCGAAATTCCGAGAAGGTGAGTTGGGTCGTCGACGACGTCCTACCGCCTGACACACGGCTCGACTTCACGCGGCCGTTCCTGCCGGAGGCCCTCGCCGGCGAGCGCAAGCTCTCGTTTCTGAGCCACGACGAGCACCTGAAGCTCAATCAGATCACGGGACATGCGTACCTGAACCTCTTCGCGTTCGTAGAGGAGTACATCATCGCCACGGCCGTGCAGCACGCTCAGGCCGAAATGCATGGCGACCACCAGGCCATCCGCGCCCTCGTCCGCTTCGCCGACGAAGAGATCAAGCACCAGCAGCTCTTCTATCGGTACCTCGACGCGTTCAAGGCCGGCTTCGGTCACGAGTGCGCCGTCTTGCAAGACGCAGCTGCGGTCGCCGACGTCATCCTGAGCAAGAGCCCGATCGCCGTCATGATCGTCACGCTGCACCTCGAGATCATGACGCAAGCCCACTACACCGAGAGCGTCCGCGACAACGAGACCTTGGATCCGCTGTTCGCCCGCCTCTTGAAGCACCACTGGCTCGAGGAGTCGCAGCACGCCAAGATCGACGCGCTCGAGCTCGACAAGCTCGTCTCGTCGGCCGGTCCCGAGCAGATCAAGAAGGCGTTCGCGGACTACCTCGACCTGATCAGCGCGTTCGATGGCCTCGTCGAGTCTCAGGCGAAGATGGACATCGGGAGCCTCGAGACCGCAACCGGACGGAAGTTCTCCGAAGCCGAGCAGAAGGAGATCGTGAGCGCGCAACACGCCGCGTACCGGAACACCTTCCTGGTTCTCGGGATGGAAAACCGCCTCTTCGTCGACATCGTCAAGAAGATCTCGCCGAGCGACGCAGCCGTCATCGCTTCGCGAGCGGCGAGCTTGAGCGGCGCTTCCCCCAGTTGAGGAGTATCAGCATCGATGTCGGAACAGGCAGCGCTTCAGAAAGTCTTCAACGTGTTGGGGGAGGCGCGCGGACGACAAATTGTGGATCAGGTCTTTCAACAACTCGGGACGAGAGATCTCTCGACCCCCAACGATCGACTGAGGTTCGGCAACGCGCTCATCTCGCGCGGCGGCGTGCTCGAGTCGATCGGCAGAGCCATCAAGATTCAAGCGTTCCTTCACGGAGCAACCGAAGACTGACTCTGCCTTCCGTTCAACGCCTGACGGCGTAGAACAACAAAGAGCGAGCGCGGTCAGGTGCACCGCGCTCGCCCGTCAACCCTCAGCACCATGTTCCGCCGACTACGCAGCTTGCGCGCCCGACTTCGAGAGCGCGCTTTGGACATGCCGAGGTGGCGGAATTGGCAGACGCAACCGGCTCAGACCCGGCCTCTTCCCGGTTCGACTCCGGGCCTCGGTACCGATCATTTCCATCGCCATCTCTATCGCTAGCCGGCCCGAGCCGGCCCGAGAGATGCGGACGATGTAGAGGGGACAAGCGAGCCCCGCGACGCTGTAAACGTCGTGGCCCAAGGCCTAGCGGTGCAAGTCCGTCATCGTCCACCGTGGCGTGAGGGAGCAAGTGAACCCGGCTGGCCGTGAACCAGTCTTGGACCGGAGCATTACCGGTACGTCACCCAAATCGTGCACGAGGCAGCGCGCGCGGCGACTCGCCTCATCCCGAGTGCACCCGTGTCTCGAGCGCGCGCCACAACGCCAGATTCTCGCGAGAATCGCTCGGCACGGGCCTTGCGGAACCAGACGCGCGATGGCGAACTTGGCGCGATTCGAGAGGTGGAGGGCGCGCCGCCACACGCGGGGCACGAAAGCGATAGAGGAGCGCGTCGGCCCGTACCGCATTTGCGCGGAGCTCGCGTCGGGCGGCATGGGCCAGGTGATGCTGGCGTGCGACGAGCGGTTCGCCGGAGCAAACCGCGTCGTGGCTCTCAAGCGCCTGCGACGCGAGCACAAAGGGCACGCGGATTTCTCGGAGATGTTCGCGGACGAAGCGCGCATCGCTTCGCGCGTGCGACACCCGAACGTGTGCAGCGTGCTCGACTACGACGCATCGGCGGAGCCACCCTACCTGGTGATGGAGCTCGTGGGCGGCGAGACGCTCTGCGATCTCGAGAGCGCACTGCGCAAGGCCGGCGACACCATCTCGGCCCGCCGGCGCGCGCTGCTCGTGGCGAAGATCCTCGTCGACGCTTGCGAAGGCATCCACGCTGCGCACGAGACCCGAGGGGACGACGGTCGACCGCTCGGGCTGGTCCACCGCGACGTCTCGCTCGACAACCTGATCCTGTCCTACGACGGCGTCGTCAAGGTGATCGACTTCGGCGTGGTTCGCGCCGAGGGCCGCGAGCACCGAACGCAGACCGGGCACGTCAAAGGCAAGCTCGCCTACCTCGCGCCCGAGCTGCTCCTCGGATGCGCCGCCGACCGGCGTGCCGACGTCTGGGGTCTCGGCGTCGTTCTGTGGGAGCTCTTGACCCTCACGCGGCTCTTTCGCCAGAAGAGCGATCTAGAGACGCTGAGGAGCGTGGCCGCCGCGCCGATCACCGCGCCGTCCAAGGTCTGCCCGGACCTCCCGAAGGAGCTCGATCCGATCGTGCTTCGGGCGCTCGCGCGCGACCGGAACGGCCGCTTCGAGACGGCGCGCGAGCTGGCCCGTGCGCTGTCCGCGTTCCTGGCGCGGGAGCGAGAGCCGATCGGCCTGGGCGATCTCTCCGACCTGGTCGAGTCGCTGTTTCCCGAAGGCCGCCGAAAGCACGAGCGGCTCGTCGCCAAGGCGCTCAAGGCGGCGAAGACCGACGCGGCGTCGGGACGGCGGAGCAGGTCGTTCGCTCCTCGTCCGATGATCGATCGTGAAGCGCAAACGCGCGAAGTGACGCTGTCATCTCAGAGGACGATGCTCGTCGAGAGCTACAGGCCCGCACCGGCGCTCCCCTTCTCGAGCGCGCCGCCCCCTCCCCTGGCGGCGAACGACAAGCCTCCCGTTTGGCGGCGACCCCAGGCTGCGATCGCCCTCGTCGCCGTGGCGTTCGCCGTCGCGGTGACCATCGCGTACGCCGGCGCGCCGCCTGTCTCGCACGCCGGATCGCCGCCGGCCGTCGCGACCCCACCACCGCCGCCAATGACCATACCGTCATCCCCACCGCTCGAGCTCACGACGGGCCGGTACGTGCTGGAGGTCGTCGACGACGCAGGATCCGAGCGGCGGGTTTGGCGGATTCACCCGACCGACGCGCCGGAGACGCAGGAGGCCTTCGTCGGACCGCCGGCGCCTCCGCCTTCCGAGTAGCCCTCAGCTCCTCAGATCTCGCTGACACGCTTCATCAGCGTGCCGACGAGCTCCGACTGCGGGTTGCGGCGGCGCTCGATCCCGAGCGCGGTGGTGAACGCCACCCTCGCCTCCTCGACCTCTTCCAGCGTGAGGTGCGCGACGCCGAGAAGCTCGTAGTCACCCGCGTCGTCGAACACCTCGGTCAGGGTCTTGATGCGAGAGAGCGCTACACGATGCGCGTCCACGACGAGCTCGCTGTTCGGCGGCTTCGTCTTCGGGAGCACCATGAGGCGCAGGGCTTGGCGCTGCTCCTCGGGTTTGTACGAGGTGAAGCCGAGATCCGAAAAGAGCTCCCGATAGCCGATGTACGCCTCATCGAACTGCTGGTTGCGGCTGAGCGCGTGGATGCGCTTGAGCTCGGCGACGAGCGTCTGGTTGCGCGCCTGACCGTTGGGCAGGGCCGGCGGAAACGCGCTCTCGACCTTTACCGGCGGCGGCGTCGCTTCGTCGTCCTCGACCGAGACCTCGATCGTGCCCGGATCCGGATCCGGATCGGGCGGAGGCATCGGTTGCGGCGTGGGCTTGCGAGGCGGCATCCGCGCAGGAGGGAGCGGGCCGACGCGGGCGCCGATGACGCGGGTCGGCCCACCACCGGACGGCGGCGGCACCGATCGCGGAAGCGGCGGCGGCGGCTGCGATCGCGGGAGCTCTTGCTGCGCGAGCGCGACGGCCACGGCCTCGGGCGACGAAGGAGGCGGAAGCGGCGGCGGTACACTCTGCGGCATCACCACCGGAGGCGGCGGCGCCGACGCGACCGGGGGCGGAGGCGCCGACACCGGCGGAGGAGGCGCTGAAACTACCTGTGGCGCCGAGACGGGCGGTGGCGGAACGGACGCAATCGGCGGCGGGGGAACCGACTGGGCGGGGGGCGGAGGCGCCGAAGCGACCATCGGCATCGAAGCCGGCGTTCCGTCGTCGAGGCCGAGCGGCGTGAAGAGCGAGCGGAGAGGCGCGCTCAGCACGCTGTACTTGTCGCGGAGGAGCGCCTTCGAAACGAAGATCTCTTCGCGCCGATCGTTGCCGAGCGGGCGGCGCATGATGAGCTCGTTGGGGGTGAGCGAGCGCTCCGAAAGCTCGCGCACGATCGGGGCCATCATGTCGATGAGGCGCTCGACGACGTCGATGAACGTCGGCTGCGCGATGAAGTCGGCACCGGCGGTGCTCGCGGCGAGGAGGGCCTTTCGGGAGAGCTCGTTCTTGGCAGCGCGCAGCTTGCCGAAGAGCTCGGTGAGCGTGATGACGTCCTCCGGAGCGGGCTCGAACTTGCCGTTCGAAGCATCGTCCGACGGCCCGCGCTTGATCGCTTCGAGGATCCTCGGCTCGCCGTCGAGCGCGATCTCGAAGCCGAAGCCCGTCGTCCGCTCGGGCTCCGCCCGAAGCTCCACCTTGAGGGTGCGACCGTCGTCGACGAGCTCGGTGAAGACGTGCCGATCGATCTTGAGAGGCTTGATCTTCACCTCTTTGGAGATCCAGCCCGACAGCTGCGGAACCTTGATCTCCATCTGCGGGGCGACGCGGCTCACGAGGAGCGGCGACGCCCACAGGTTCGCGTCGGGGATCGCCAAGGCCATCGTCCACTCGAGCCCGAACTCGGCGCGCGCGGCGAGCGAAGCGGCGTAGCGGCCGTCGTCGCCGAGAACGACGCGGGTGACCGACGATGCGTCCGGCGGATCGTGCGGCAGGAGCATGCTCTCGAGGGCCTTGAAGCAAGCGGCGCGAGCCGCGGCCTCATCGTTCTCGATCGCCGCGATGTCGTCGGCGAGACGCTGCTGGATACCGTTCGCCGCGCTACGGTGGGTGTCGACGACGAGCGCCAAGAGACGCGAGGCGCAGTTCGCCGTGGGAGACTCCGGCGCGCCCTTGTCGGCTTGCTCGATCGAAGCCGTTACGACCGCTACGAACCGCTCGAGCCGCTCGATCTCGAGCACCGACTCTCGCCGTAAGCTGGTCGCCTGGGTCTGACCGCGCTTGATGCGATCGTCGGTTTTCAGAGCGAAGACCGCGAAGTCGACCGCGTCCTTCAGGAACTCGAGAAAATTCGTCGTCAGCTTGGACGGTGTGGAATCGCCGAACAGGTAGTGCATGGGGCCGGTCTCAGTTCCGGGACACAGATGTTAGCCCGGCTCGTGCGTCGCGGAAGCGCGTATCATGCGGCCGTGGATATCGAACAGCGAGCCAAGGTCTGCCAGCTCATCGAGGCCGTCATCGCCGCAGACGGCGTTGTTGTCGCCGAGGAGCGCGACTTTCTCAAGCGTGCTATCGCCCGCTTCAAGCTGCCCGACCTCGATGACGGCGGCGCCAATTCCATCCGCGATCCGGGGAGCGCAACCACCACGCTGCGCAACCTCGATCCCGACGTGCAGACGCGCGTGATGGCGCTCCTCGTCGAGGCTGCGGTTGTCGACGGGGTCGTCGAGCCCACCGAGCGCGCGCTCCTTCTCTCTGCGGCGGCGGCGCTGGGCATCGAAGCAACGGCCCTCGAAGAGCGGATCGCGCGCCGACTGCGATCGAACGTTCCGGGGATCTGATCCCCGATTTGCGGGCATTTTGGCGTCAACCGTTGGGGAGACTTTCCCCGACCGAAGCGTACATGGCGTGCCATGAGTCTGACCCGAACCGAAATCGTCCGGGAGCTCGAGGACAAAATCCCCTGTCCTTCGTGTGGCTCGTATTGGATGGACCCCGTGATCCTGGGAAAGGCCGATTGGCTGATCCCGGCGATGGGGTTGCAGCCACGAGACCCCGAGCAAGCAGAAGGCGGCGAGCATGACAGGCCGACTGAACAAGTCCGCTGTCACGGCTGTGGCGCCGAGCCCTCGATCGACGTCATGGCGATCGTCCGCGCGATGGGCGAGCTCGACGCAGAAGACGAGGCCGAGCTCGCGAGCCTGATCATCTTCAAGCAAGAGCTCTTCGGCGCCCTGCTGAGAGGCGAGACCGTCTCGACGCCCTTCGGCCTCTTTTTCGGCCAAGCCTCGGCGTCGAAGCTCGAGCCTGTCGAAGGGCTCGAAGGCTTCGTTCGGCTCACCACGCGGCGAGCGCTTCAGTTTCTACCGACCGACGTGTTCCTTCGCGACGTCTGCAAGAGCCCCCTCGCCGAGCGCCAGATCCGCGCCTCGATGGAGCGAGCCGAGGCGGGCGGCTTCTGGGACATCGACCGCAACGACTTCTGCGAGATCGCGACGGGCGTGACCGTACCGAATCCGATGCGATCCCTCGACGGCCCCGGCCTCTATGACGACGTCGTGCGCGATCTGCGAGCCAGGCGCTCGTCGCCGCTCCGCGGCCTCGGGTCCTTCGTGATCCGTCGCGTCGGCCGCAAGGAAGCTCCGCGAGAGCTCGTGGCGTTCTCCTTCTGGGGCGGCTTCGCGCACGTCGCCGAGGGCGCCCGGTCTCGCCGGAATCCGGAAGGCGGATCCGGACGATCGGAACAACCCGATGTCGCGCATGTCTCCTTGGACCATGGTCGATCCGCACGAGATTCTCGGCGTAGCTCCGGCGGCTTCCGCCGAGGCATTGCACCGAGCGTTTAAAAAAGCGGTCAGGCGGCACCACCCCGATCTGAACCCCGGCGACGCACAGGCCGCCCAGCGGCTGCGCTCGGTCGTCGACGCCTACCAGTCGATCCTCGCCGCGCGCGCGCGCAAGAGCGCCCCACAAGAGGCATCGACCGTTGCGATCAGCTGCCGGCTCCGCGGCGGCGACCTGCTCGGCACGCTGAGCGTCCAGCGTGCGCGTCCGCCCGAGGGGAGCTGGGTGATGGTCGAGCTCCACGCGCTCGACGCGTGCGTCGTCTGTCGCGGGAGCGGGTGGGAAGAAGTCGCGGGCAGCTGGGGCCGCGTCGACCGGTGGGAGTGCGAAGCGTGCCGCGGTGGCGGGATCCTCCGCGTGCACAGGAAGGTGAGGATCCACGTCCCCGCGAAGCCGCCCGCAGGCGCCAAGCTGAGGCTTCGTGGCGTGGGATTGCCGCGGCCCGGCCTCGCGCGAGGCGACGCAATCCTCGACCTCGCGTTTCGCTGAGCTGATAGCCTCGGCGAGCTCGAGGGCATTCCGATGCGCGCCAGGGCCGCGTTCTTCGCATTCCTCCTGACGCTCGTCGTCGGACTCCCTGCGTTCGCTCAGAACATCACGCTCGCAGAAGTAGACCGTGATGGGCCTGGGCACGACCCGCCGGGCTTCGAGCTCTTCATCAGCCGCTCCGATTGCGAGTCGACCGAGCGCTTCACGTTCGCGTTCGCGATCGCGGATGTCAGCGGCGTCGACGCCGTCGAGGTCTGGCTCGCCGACAACAGCGCCACCGACTGCAGGAGCGTCGCCGCGCGCAACCCGAGCTCCACCGAAGCGCAGTGCACCTACCTCACGGGCGTCGGCGCCGAAGGCACGGGCGAGATCATCCTTGGCTCGGCCGACATCGCGAACGCCATCAGCAGCGTCGACGACTGCATCGACCTGGCACCGGGCGGCCTCCCGCATCACGTCACGTTGTACTTTCTTCTCATCCGCACGCCGGGAGCGGACGTGCTCGACGAGGATGCGGCGACCTTCGGGACCGACATCGACCTCGTCGGCCCCGCCCCGCCGAGCGACGTGGTCGCCACGAGCGGCGAGGCGTCGGTGAAGCTGGAGTTCACTGCAATCGACGCCAACGACCTGCGCGGCTACTTCGTGTTCTGCGCGCCACCAGACACTGCGTATGAGGGCTTGAGCGGATGTGAGTCGTCGAGCTTGCGTCCCGCCCTTCGACCGCCGAGCCCCGAGCTTCGCTGCGCGCCGGCCGACGGCGACGACCCCATCTCGGCGACGACCGCCCTCACCGTGACCGATCTTGCGAACGGTGAGCGAATCGGAATGGCAATCGCGGCCGTCGACGAGCTCGGCAACGTCGGTGTGCTCTCGAACGTCGTCTGCGGCGAGCCGCTGGCGGTAGAGCCCGAAGACGAAGGCGAGGGCAGAGGTTGCTGGTCTTGCGGTGCAGCGGCACACGGACGCGGCGATCCAGGATCGATCGCGATCGGCGCGCTCCTCCTCGCTGCGGCAGCGCTCGCTAGAGCTCGCGCTTCGGTGCGCTCTCGGGCACGGGCGGCTCGCCGCGCGGCGGACCGCCTCGCGGCGGACCCTCGAGGTCTTCCTTCTTGATCGAAGCCTTCTGGATCACCTCGGGGCTCACGTAGATCGGAGCGCCGCTGCCGACGGCCAGCGCGATCGCGTCCGAGGGCCGCGCGTCGAGCTCGATGACCTCGGCGCCGCGCTGCACGAACACCGCCCCGACGAACGTCTCGTCGCGCACCCCGTCGATCTGCACCCGAACGAGCTTTCCTCCGAGCTTGTCGAGGAGCGCATCGAAGAGATCGTGCGTGAGCGGACGCGCATAGCGCTTCTTGTTGTGGCGCAGCTCGATCGAGAGCGCCTCGGTGCCGCCGATGAAGATCGGCACGAGGAGGGACGCCGACGCGTCCCGGAGAAGCACCGCCGGCTGACCGTGGGGAGTAGGAACGACGTCCTGCACGACGAGCTCGACGTACCCCGAGGGCGGAGCCAGCGCTGCCGAGGATGGCGCGGACGGCTTGTTCGCAGCCGGTGAGCGCGGCGCAGGTCCGGCCGCAGGGCCCCCGCTACCGCCGCAAGCTGCGAGCGCCATCATCAAGGTCAGGATGCCGAGCCGGGTGGGCATCCTGCATCGTGACACGCCTACCCCTTCGGAAACCAGGGCACGAGGCGCGAGACCCGGGCTTGGTACGCAGCGAACGAAGGACGCTTCGCGAGCGCACGCTTTTCGGCCATCGGGATGCTGGCGAACAGGATCATCGAGGTCACGCCGATCGCGCCGAGCACCATCGCCGGCGAGGGGTGCGCGGCGAGACCGAAGAGCGCCGCGGCCCACCAGTACATCGCCTCGCCGCAGTAGTTCGGATGGCGCGAGTAGGCCCACAGGCCCGTATCGAGGAAGCGCGCCGGATCCTTGTTCTCTCTCCGAAAGCGGTGAAGCTGGATATCGGAGACCGTCTCGAGCACGACGGCGCCGATGCCCACCGCTAGGCCCACGAAATCGAGGATGCCGAGCGGCGTCGTCGAGCGGATCGCTTCGTGGAGGGGAAGCGTGCCGAGCGTCACGAGCGTGAAGGGGAAGACGTGGAGAGCAAAGAAGCTGGCGACGGGATACGCACCACCGGTCTTCTTGCGAAGATCGACGTAGCGCCAGTCCTCCACATCGAGGCCCTGGAAGTGCTTCACCCAGTTGGTCGTGAGACGTAGCCCCCACCCAGCCGTCACCACGAGCGCGAGGATGGCACGAGGCTGCGCCCACGCGTTCGCTTGGGCGATCCAGACGACGCCGAACGCTACCGGCGCGAGGCTCCAATACACGTCGTAGAAGCCCGAGTTCTTGAAGACGAGACTGCAACCGTAGAGAAACACCGTGGCCGCCGCACCCGCGACGGCGGCGGCAGCGAACTGAGATGAAAACGGTACCGTCATCATGACGGCGGCGACGACCCCGGCAGCGACCACGTACGACGCGGCGTAGACCGCGCGCGAGCTCGTCAGCGTCCAGGACATCTTGTCGGCAGCGTAGCCGTGTGCGGCCTCTGTCATGATCGCGAACGTCCGGTCAGATGCCCGCGCCCGCGAAGCTCGGCAGCGCGCTACGGGTCGAGACCGGACCGTCCTCTTCGACCAACGCTCTCAAGCGCTCGATCAACCCAGGCTCGAGCTCGCTGGTGGTCTCGGTCTCGCCACACGCATCTCCCCCCTCGCTCAGCGAGGGGGGCCGGGGGGGTGAAAGTGCAGGCATTGACGCGTCCCTTTCGGCGAGGCGTCCCAGCCTCGGCACCACGGTTACGCGACAGCCGGACGAACGGTTTCGTTCGACAAGACGGTAGCCCGGCGGCGGTAGCGGACCGGGCAGGGATCCGCCGCGCGCGCGACGGCGCCGATCTGTCCGCGCTTCGGCTCCGCCCATGAGAACTGCGGATCGAGCTCCAGCGCATCCAGAAATCCGCGCAGTGCCACCCGGATCGCCGCGATGGCGAAGCGTTGGCCGGGGCACGCATGCTGGCCGTGGCCGAAGGTGCTGACGACTTCAGGTGTAGGGAGAGGAACACGGGGCGCGAGGCGTCCACGGTCGTAGAGGCTCGGGTCGAAGCGCTCGAGCCCGGGGAACGCGGTGTTGTTCACCGACAGCATCGTCGCGACGAAGACGCCCGGCCGGAGGTGATATGTCGTCTGCCCGTCGTCGACGGTGCAAGGCGCGACGACCTTGCGGAGGGTGATCGAGCGCTGCGCCATTCGGATCGACTCGTGCGCGCAGCGCTCGAGCAGCTCGTCGTCACCCGCGCGGACCCGCGCTAGAAGATCCGGCCTGAGGAGCAGGTTGACGAGCGTCCAAGAGAGCGCGGCGTACAGGTTCGACAGCGAAGCGAGGTGAAGGATCATCACATCGCACGCCACCCGCGTGCCTCGCTCGCTCTCCGGTAGCGCGGCGTAGCTCTCGTGCAGCGCCTCGAGCATGTCCCCTTCCCGGCGGCCTTCGCGGGCGCGAAGGTCCCAGATTTCGCCGAGGATGCGCTCGACTTCACGCAGGGCGCGCTTCTCGGGCACCTTGCCCGTCAGCACCGTCGCGATCGTGCGCCCCGGCAGGACGAAGGCCTCTTCGGGATCGAGCTGCTCGAAGAGCGCGACGAGGCGCTTCAGGTAGCGGGGGGATGCCGCCTCCTTCCCAGCCCACGATCGAAACGCGAGACGATGAACGAGGAGCTTCATGTGAGAGAAGACCTCGAAAGTCCCCATCGAGCCGAGCTCGGCCAGGTCTTCTTCGACTGCGTCGCGAAGGTGCGCGAGGTAGCCCTCAGCCTTCGCCTTGCCGAAGAGGCGGTGGAACATCGACATGTCCGACGCGAGGAGCTCTTCCGGAAGCTTGAAGCCGATGAGGGTCCGTGTCGCAGCTGCGAAGCTCGCCGATCGCTCGGGCAGTTGGTAGAGCGCGCGAACGCCCGAGGGCGAGAACACGAAGAGGAGCTCGAAGCCGAAGGCGTCGACCAGGAAGGTGTCGCCATGCTCGGCCCGCGCGCGCTCGAGAAAGCCGGTCGGGTCGCGCAGGAAGCCGGCGCCGGCACCGACGAGGGGGATCGCGGCTCCGGCGCGCGGCGGGTTGGGACTCACCCCGGGGGATCTTGGAAGGGAGCGACCGAACACGCGAATCACGCGTAGTCTACGCCGTGATGGCAGAATTGGATCGCTCTCGCGCGCGGTACGACGGCGCGCTCGCAGCGACGATCGAAGGGATAGCCAACCGAATTCGGCAACGCGGCGTCGAGCTTTCGCTCGCCAACGGCGACCGGCTCGACGGCCGCACCTGCTTGGTGACCGGCGCGAACCGCGGCCTGGGCCTCGCCGTCGCCCACGATCTCGCCAAGCGGGGCGGACGCCTCGTGCTCGCGTGTCGAAGCGGTCTCGCCGAGACGGTCGACGCGGTGAAGAAGAGCTCGAAGCGCCCCGAGCTCGTCACCGGCGTCCGGCTCGACCTGGGCGATCTCGAGAGCGTCGAGGAATCGGTGCTCGATCTCGAACGCGGCGCGACGAAGATCGACGTGACGATCCTGAACGCGGGCATCGTCCCCCGTGAAGCGCGCCGCACGCGAGACGGCTTCGACGAGAGCTTCCAGGTGAACTTCCTCGCCAACGTCCTTTTGTCGCGCCGGCTGCTCGAGCGCGGTCTGGTCGCGTCATCGCCGGCGATCGATCTCAAGCCGCGGATCGTCGTCGTCTCGTCCGAGTCCCACCGGAGCTCGCCCGACGTCGACTGGGCCATGTTCGGCAGTTTCCGTCCGTGGGGCATGCGCCAGGCGGTCGAGCAGTACGGCTACGGAAAGCTCCTCTTGCAGCTGTATACAGAGGAGCTCTCGCGCCGGCTCGGCGAGAAGGTCGCCGTGCACTCGCTTTGTCCCGGTGCTGTTCGAACCGACATCGGACGAGAAGCGCCCTCGTGGGCGAAGCCGCTCCTCGGCGTCACGATGCGAGCGTTCTTCCAAGCGCCCGAGCACGCTGCCGTGCCGGTGGTCTACCTCGCCGCGTCGCGCGCGATCGAAGGTGAAACAGGGATCTATCTTCACGCCCGACAGCGCAAGGCGCCGAGCGAAGCCGCGACCGACGCGGAGTCCGGCCGGCGCATCTGGGACGAGGCCGAGCGCCTCTTGTCGGACGCGGGGCACGCCCTCTCCGCGATCGACGTGAGCGCGCGCTGAAACCGGAGTAGAGGCGGAGAGACATGGACGACAAGGCAGCCAAGGTCATCGACGGCCGTGCGTGGAGCGAGTTCTGCGACGCCCTCAAGAACGCCGGGAGCATCATCCTGTCGCCGGATCATCCGAGCGATTCGCTGACCCGCGCGGAGGGGTTTCGCTACCTCTCTCGGCTCGCGCGAGCCGCGCTCCAGACGTTCGTCGAGCACAACGATCCTCGGGCGCCCGTCCTGCAGCGCGTCGTCCACGAGACCGCGAAGATGGGCGCCGACAACCCCAACATCGTCTACTCGAACGCCGCGCTCAGCGGCGCGTATCGCTACGTCCTCCGCGGCAAGCGCGGCACGGTGCACTTTCTCTCCTTCGCGACGCAGATCGGTCACTACGGCCGCGGCGCGGGGATGCCGCCGACCGGCCAGCTCGACTCGAAGGCGCTCTCGCCTCGCGCAGACGGAAGCTTCGAGGTCATCCTCTCGACGGAGAAGCCCGATCTGGAGCCCGGACAGAGCTGGCTGCCGATGACGCCGGACACCGGAACGCTCCTCGTCCGGCAGGTGCGCCTTCGCGCGGAGGAGACGCTCGCGGATCTTCGGATCGAACGGCTCGGCGGCGATCCCAGGCCGGATCCGCTCACGGCCGAGATGCTGGCCGACGGTCTCGAGAGCTCCGGCCAGCTCGTGGGAGGCGCAACGATGCTCTTCGCGGCCTGGACCAAGATGTTCCAAGCGCACACCAACGAGCTCCCGCGCTTCGATCCGGAGATTTCGAACCGCTTCGGCGGGCTCGCCGACGTCGCCTACTACCACTCGTACTGGAGGCTCGAAGAAGAGGAGGCGCTCGTCGTCGACGCTATGCCGCCGCCTTGTGACCACTGGAACTTCCAGCTCAACAACCACTGGATGGAGTCGCTCGACTATCGATACTTCAGGATCCAGCTCAACAGCGCGGGCGCCGTCCTCCGTCCCGACGGGAGCGTGCGCGTCGTCGTCGCGGCGCGTGATCCGGGCGTCGAGAACTGGCTCGAGACCGCGGGCCACACGTTCGGCACGATGTGCTGGCGATGGTGGAAGCCCACCGTCGACGATCCGCCGCAGCCGCGCTGCCGCGTCGTTCGTATCTCCGAGGTGAAGGGGCTCGCATGAAACCGGAGGACGAGGTGCGAGTGAGCGAGCACCGAGGCCGAGGTAGGCACCGACTGACGGCAAAGCCGGAGGGAGCGGAATGAATCGAGAGACCTCGACCGACTACGCGCACCCGTACCGTCCGAAGCTCGTGCGCTTCGCCAACCGGATCGCGGGCGGGTTGTCTCAGCTCCCTCCTTTTCGTGTCGCGCTCGATGAAGCGTCGCTGATCGCGGCCGCCAAGAAGCAGACCGGTCTGACGGATCTCGGCGATCCGTCCTTCCACGAGCCGCTAGAGAAGCTCATCCAGTCCATCGAAGAGGAAGCGAAGCTGCACGCGCTCGGCCGCATCATCACGAGGACGCGCCTCGTCTCGACGCTGGTAACGCGCATGCGCCTGGAGAAGCGCATCGCGGATGTGCCGGCGATCAACGACGAGAAGCTCACGCGACCGATCGTGATCGTCGGCTTGCCGCGCACCGGAACGACGTTCCTGCATCGTTTGCTTGCGAGCGACACGCATCGCATCCGCGCGCTGATGAGCTGGGAGGCGCTGATGCCGGTGGGCAACGACGGTGAGACGCTTCCGCGACGACGCATGGTCGCGGCCGAGCGGAGTGAGGCCGCGCTCCGCTACCTCGCGCCAGACTTCTTCGCCGTGCATCCGATCGACGCGCTCGGCCCGGAAGAGGACATCCTGCTCTTGGACCTCGCGTTCCGGAGCACCGTCCCCGAAGCCACGATGAACGTCCCCTCGTTCGCGGCATGGCTCGAGACCGTCGATCAGTCACCCGCGTACAGGCAGCTCGCTCGTGCGCTGCGGGTGCTTCAATCCGAGCGTCGGCCCAAGGCCGACGCATGGCGATGGGTGCTCAAGACGCCGCACCACCTCGAATGGCTCGAAGAGCTCCCCAAGGTGCTCGACCGCCCGCTCATCGTCTGGACCCACCGCGAGCCGCGTGAGGTCGTCGGCAGCTTCTGCAGCATGATCGCGCACGGCCGCTACGGCTG
>JBGTSH010000028.1:0-48582 GCA_041940405.1 Polyangiaceae bacterium | reverse complement strand
CTTGAGCCGTGCCGAGGCCCGCAAGGCGGAACGCAGCGGATTAGCGCGGAAGCCACAGGCGCGGGCGGCCGCGGGCAGACTCACCCGGCGGCCGGCTACCTGCTGCTGGCCGGGATCACGATTTTCTGGGGCCTCAACTGGCCGTTCATGAAGATCGCCCTCGGCGACTTCCCGGTCTGGATTTTCCGGGCGATCTGCCTGTGGATCGGTGGCGGCAGCCTGCTGGTGCTGGCCCGGCTCGGCGGCCAGCGCGTGCTGCCGGGGCGCGAAGAGATCCGTCCGATCCTGCTCTGCACCATCTTCAACATCATCGGCTGGCACCTGTTCTCCGCCTATGGCGTGTCGCAGATGGAAGCCGGACGAGCCTCGATCATCGCCTTCACCATGCCGGTCTGGGCCTCGGCGCTGGCCGTGCCGGTCCTGGGCGAGGCCTTCACCCGCCGCAAGGGCATCGGGCTGCTGCTGGGCATGGCCGGCCTGGCCCTGCTGATCGGCCCCGACCTGGCGATTCTCGGGCGCGCGCCGATCGGCGCGCTCTGCATGCTGGGCGCGGCGAGCTCCTGGGCTATCGGAACGGTGCTATTCAAGCGCTTCGACTGGCGGTCCGGTACCCTGGTCATCGTCGGCTGGCAGCTCATCGACTACTTCGAGACGCCGCGTCACGAAGAACGGGTCGAGCTGATCGATCTTCCCCCCGGCACGCCCCGGACCCTCTCGACGTCGTTCTCCGAGCTCGGCCTCGGCGACCGCCCGGTACTTCGCAACGGCGTCGACCCACTGCCCGAGCCGTTCGAGCGCGCGCCCGTGCTGCAGCATGATCGTGGGCGCGGACACGATCTTTTCGGCCTCGGCGAAGCGCTGAGCCGCCGCGGTGAAGTCGCCCTGCTGATAGAAGCCCATCCCCTCGTCGGCAAGCTTCGCCGCCTTCGCCTTGTCCTCGTACGAGGGCTCGGCGGCGGATCCGTCCTGTGCTGCGGCTGGAGGTGCCGAGACGAGGATGGAAAGGCCGAGAACGGCGGAAAGGAGGCGCATCGAGAGAGCCGGGGCCTAGGGTACCAGGGCCCGCTTTGGACGGGCCAATGACGCACCGTGACTTGCCATGTCCGGGCGTTGTCCTAGGCTTTCGGCACGGTCCCGTCTGGGGTCGAGAGCCGGGGGAGATGACAGAACGCAGATCTGGGGACGGATCGATGCCGCGGGAAGTCGACGCGCAAGACCTCGAACGGAAGTGGAACGCACGCCTGAGGACGCCGACGACGTCGCCGCGGATCGCGGCGATGGCGGCCAACGCGGGGCTCTCCTGTCTCTTCTGGAGCATCGTCCACCCGAACGGCTTGCCGTTCGCGGAGATCGCGCTGCCAGCGGGGACCGAAGCCGAAGCCATCCCGATCCAGCTCGGGACGTTCCGGATCGTTTCGGAGTCCGAGGATCTCGCCCGCGCCGCCGCCGGCTTTCGGTCCCGAGCGATCAAGGAGTTCTCGGCCGCGCCGGGGCTACCAGTCACGGTGCGCCTGTACCTTCCCTGGTTCTGCGTTCTCCCGACCGTCGACGCGATGGGCGTGCCGCTTCGCGGCGCGCTCGCGAATACGGGCCTCGCGAGCGGGCGCGTCATCGTCGAGCTGGCGACGCCCGCAAAGGAAGAGATCCCATCCGCGGCGCGGCGGATCGCCGAGCTTCGCCAGCTCGGCGTGCAGACCGCGCTCCGTGTCGAGGAAGTCTCGGAGGCCTCGTCCGACGCGGCGTTCGAGCTCGTGCCCGACTACGTCCACGTCGTCGAAGCACCGAAGACCTTCGACGACGCACGCGCGATGAAGACGCTCTTCGAGCGCTTTCAGAGCAAGAAGACGCGCGCGATTGTCGGCAATGTATCGGGGCCTGACGACGCGGCGCACGTCGACGGCCTCGGCGTGTCGCTCTTCTACGGCGACGCGGTCTCGGCACCGCGCTTCTTGTGCTGAGCTCTTCCGGTCCCGCCGAGCGAGGCGACCAGCGTCTCGAGGCCGAACGCGAACGCCTGACCGACGTTGCCGCCGAGCTTGAACGCACCCGCGTTCTCCATCGACACGAAGCCGTGCAGGAACGCGGTCAGCATGCGCGCTGATTCGAGCGGCGGCGCCGCGGGCGCGTGACGGCGCAGCGACGCGATCACCGGCTCGACCGCGCGCGCGCGAAGGCCGACGAGATCCGGCGCCTCGTTCCTCTGTGCGAAGAGGAGCGCGTACACGCCGGGGCTCTTCTTCGCGAACGCGCGGTATGCGCGACCCATCGCGACGAGCGCTCGATCGGGAGCGCGGTCATCGCTTTCCGCGGCGAGTCGCTCCGTCAGCTCTCCGATCGCCTGCCGTGCGACGGCGTCGAGGAGCGCATCGCGATCTGCGAAGCGCTTGTAGAGCGACGGGGCGCGGACGCCGACCTCATCCGCGACGAGCTGCATCGACAGCGACGAAGGTCCTTCTGCGTCGACGATTCGCCGAGCGACGCGCACGATCTCTTCTTCGGAGGTCTTCGCGACCGCGGGCATCTCAGGCTCCGGCTGCGCTGCTGGTGGCGAGGGCAGCCTTTGCCTTTCCCAGCCAGCCGAGGTGCGTGTGCCCGAAGGCCGTCGGATACTTCAGGCCGTAGCCCAGGGCGCGATCGATCCCGATGTGCGCCGTCCAGATGAGGACGTAGGCGAGCACGCTCGAGGGGAGGATGCCGCCGAACGAAAGGGCTAGGGCGATCATCGGACCGACGTAGCTGTGGGTCGTGTTGTAGGCAGCCGCGCCGGCCCGGGGCCCGGCGAGGTACCCGAGGAACGCGAGATCCGGCAAGAGGACGAGCGCGGCGAAGAGGCCGAACCCTGCGCCGGTCGCCGCATAGGCCAGGACGCTCGCGAGGAAGACCGCGAGCCCCTCGATCCGAAGGAGGGCCCGCACGGGGCCGGCAACGAACGGGGCTCGATCGAGCATCGCTCGGCCGTTGGCTTCAAGGCTATTGGTCATAGCTATGAAGGCTATTATGCGTAGCCTTGGTTGCCAGTCAAGCCCCTGCCCGCAGCAACGCCGCGCGAGGTCAGAGGCCCCAGCGTTCGACGGGGCGCTTGGCCGCCGGGCGCGGGCCGGGCGCCGAGGGGGCAGCGGAGGGCGAAGCCGTAGCGCTCGCCGATGCGCTCGCGGCGATCGACGGTGCAGGTAGGGGCGACGAGCTCGCCGCGGGCAGCGCCGCGGGCGACTCTTGGGGGCTGCTCGAAGGCGGACCCACAGGCGGCGGCGAGCCTTCGGAGGTCGCGTTCGTCCGCTCCGCGGGGCGCGTCACCTCGCGCACGGTGAGGATGACGAGGAGCCCGGCCATCGCGGCGAGCCCGCCGAGCATCGCGTAGGTGACCATCGGTCGCTTCTTCTGCGGCCAGTCGATCGGCACCGGGATGATGCTGACCGGTCTGCCTTCCGGGCCGACGTTCACCGCCCAGGGGGCGAGCGACAAGTCCGGCGCGAGGGACTTGGTGAGCTCGTCGGCGAGCTCGCGCGCGTTCGGGAAGCGCTGCGACGGATCGGGGTGCGTGGCGCGAAGGAACCAGTCGGCGAAGCCCGGCGGGAGATCTGCACGACGCGCCGCCGACGCGAGCGTCGAGCCCACGATCTGAGCGAAGAGCTCGGCCATGGTGGAAGCGCGGTAGGGGAGCGTTCCGGTCAGGCACTCGTACGCGACGATGCCCATCGCCCAGAGATCGGCGCGCGAATCGACGGCGTGCGTTCCGAGGACCTGCTCGCGGCTCAGGTAGGCGGGCGTCCCGACGACGACCCCCGCTTGCGTCATCGTGCCCGCCGCGAGCTCGCTCTTGGCGATGCCGAAGTCGAGCACCTTCGCGACCTCACCCTGCTCTGTCTGCGCGAGAAAGACGTTGTCCGGCTTGAGATCGCGGTGAACGATGCCGAGCGCGTGCGCCTGCGCGATGCCCTGGGCGACGTGCCGCATGATGATCGCCGTCTCGGCAGGCGCGAGGCGGCGCTTGCGACGTAATCGCGACGCGAGCGTCTCGCCCTCGAGGAGCTCCATCGCGATGTACGAGACGGCGCCCTCGCGACCGTGGTCGTAGATCCGGACCACGTACGGGCTCACGATGGCTGCTGCGGCTTTGGCCTCGACCAGGAGCCGGTGCATCGTCTCGTTGGTCCGGTCGGCCATCGCGACGAGCTTGATCGCGAGCCTGGAGTCGAGCGACGTGTGCCGCGCACGCCAGACCTCGCCCATGGCCCCGCGGCCGAGCAACTGCTCGAGGTGGTAGCGTCCGGCCACCACGAGCCCGGGGCGCCCGACGAGCGAAGCCTCCACGTGAGCCAGTCTATCCTCCTCGCAGCGCGAGGCGAGCTTCGAGCAGCGGATTTGCTCGCACCAAAAATTAGGCTTTTCGGATGTTCACCTGGTCGCCGGGGATCGCAGGCGCTTCAACCACCCTGTCCTTCACGCCTTCGCCCCTCGCCACCTCGCGCATCTCCACGCGTTGGGCCTCGAGGGCACGGCCGATGAGGTCGAGCGTGAGCCTCGCGTCGAGCCGCTCCGAGCAGGTGAAGTAGTCAATCGCCATGAAGCCATGCTCGGGCCACGTGTGGAGGGCGACGTGACTCTCGGCGATGACGACCACGCCGGTCACCCCGTGAGGCTGAAAAACTTCAAAGTGATGGCTGAGGATGGTCGCTCCGGACGCCGCGACCGCCTCGAGCAGGGTCGAGCGAAGCCGGTCCGCGTCGTTCAATCGCCCAAACGTGCAGCCATGGTAGTCCGCGAGGAAATGACGACCGACAGCAGGCATTTTACTTACGCCCGCCATCGTACGTCAGATTCGCCCGGAGGCACGTGAAGATGACACTCGACATGGGAGCGCAGTCTGGGCCGCTTGCCGCCTCCTTCGCATAGAAGGATGATGGAAGTGTCGTGCAGTTGCCGCTTCAGGAGTCGTCTTGCCGAGGAAGTCAGTTCTTCGCCTTTCGGTATGCAGTGCTCGAGCTCTGGGGTGAATTCGGGTGGCGTGAGGCAACGAGCGCCCTCGATGCCGAAGCGCGCGAAAGGCTCCTCGGCGCGCCGCTCTCCCCCGTAGGTTGGGTGCCCGAAAGGCACATGATGGCGCTCAGCGAGGCAGTGTTCGCCGGCCCTGCCGGCGGCAGCGAAGATGCGTACACGCAGTTCGTCACCAAGATGATCGATCACGGCTTCGGGCGCATCCGGCGGTTCGTGCTCCAGCTCGCGCCGCCAGAGCTTCTCCTCAGCCGCGCTCCCGAGCTCTGGCGCCACGATCACACGCACGGCGTGCTGACCGTCTCGGTCGCCGGCTCCGAAGCGGTTGCGGTGCTGCGGGACCACGACCACGTCACGACGCCTCTCTCTCGCCTCACGGCTGCTCAAGCCTTTCGTGCTGCGCTCGAGCGCACGCGCGCAAAAGATGTAATAGCGACTCACGACCTCGACGACGCCGGCGCGCTCGAGGTTCGGCTGAGGTGGTCCTGATGGGGCGTCGCTCCGGCTCCCTGATTCGGATCGCGAGCACCGACGGCGGCGGCGGTCAGCTCGCCGAGCTCCTCGACGCGATCGCCGACGGCGCAGCGGATCCTCAGGTCGTCTTCGAGGTGCAGGACGGCGGCGAGCTCGCTCTCGCGTGGGTGAACAAGGCAGCGAAGCAGAGCGGTCTGCTCTCGGATGCCGACGCGCTGGGCAGCGGGCCGGACGCCGTCCTGGTCCCCGAGTGCGCGGTCTCGCTCCGCGAGGGATATCCCGAGAGCCTTCGCGCTCGCGAGCGATACGCGTACGAGCAATTCGTCACGATGGCCGGGGTGGAGACGTGGTGGATGACGACCCTCGTCCCGCTCCCGGACGCCGACGGACGGCCTCGCTGGCTCGTCGCGAGCTTTCTGAAGCTCGACTTCGTCCGCAGGACCGAGGCCGCGCTTCGCCGCTCCGAGGCGAACCTGCGCGAGCTCATCGGGCGGAGCCCCGACGCCTCGATCGTTTGCCGTCCCGATGGCGAGGCAGTCTACGCGAACCCGGCGGCCATCGCTCTCTTCGGTCCGGACTTGCGACCCGGGATTGCCGCGGATCGATCGGGCGCTCGGACGCTTTACGATCTGGTGCCCGCTGCAGCACAAGAGGGCTTACGTGCCGTCGTCGAGGCGGCGCTGCACGGCGACACCCCGGCACCGCTGCCCTTCGAGCTGCGTGCGTCGGAGCCCGACGAAGACGCCGTCGTGCTCGAGCTGCACGCGATCCGGTTGGTGTTCGATGGCGAGCCCGGGGTGCTCCTGTCTGCTCGAGACGTGAGCCAGCTGCGCCAGGTGCAAGCGAGCCTCGCGCTCACCGATCGTCTCGTTGCCTTGGGGAGGATGGCGGCGGGCGTCGCGCACGAGATCA
The DNA here is from genome assembly GCA_041940405.1 of Polyangiaceae bacterium. GTDB lineage: Bacteria > Myxococcota_A > Polyangia > Polyangiales > Polyangiaceae > Xiheicaenibacterium. The sequence goes on along the minus strand of JBGTSH010000028.1, from coordinate 42,204 downwards.
ACAACCCGCTCGCCTACGTTCAAGCGAACCTCCAGTTCGCCGCCGAGGAGGTCGAGCGTCTGCAGGGTGCCAAGAACGAGATGAACGCTGCGTCGCTCGCCGAGACGCTTGCGGCGTTGCGTGAAGCGTCCGAGGGCGCGGCCCGGGTGCGCGCGATCGTACGTGACCTGCGCGGCTTGTCGCAGCTCGACCCGGGACCGCGACGGCTCACCGCGCTCGCGGAAGTGGTCGAGTCCGCCCTCAAGCTCGCCGGGTCGGAGATCAAGAGCCGCGGCCTCCTGACCCGGAGCTTCGCTCCGGCGCCGCTCGTCGTCGCCCACGAGCCGCGCCTCGTGCAGGTCTTCCTCAACCTCCTCCTCAACGCCGCCTACGCGCTCGACGGACGACCGCAGGACGCAGCCGAGATCCGGATCGCGATCGGGACCGATCCGGCGGGCAAGGCCTTCGTCGACATCACCGACACCGGAACGGGCATTCGCGACGCGGACCTGCCTCGCCTCTTCGACCCGTTCTTTACGACCCGTGCCCCCGGAGAAGGTCTGGGCCTCGGCCTCTCGGTCTGCCATCAGATCATCTCGGCCCTCGGCGGTCGCATCGACGTGGAGAGCCGATTCGGTGTCGGCAGCACGTTCCGCGTCGTCTTGCCTCCAGCCGATCCGAAGGGTGATTCGACATGAGGACGACCGACGACGTCGTCGGCTTCCTCCGGACGACCGCGGGGGCCGCGGACGCGGGCGTCTTTCCTCCTCCGGTCGGCGTCTTCGCGCGCGCATACCATCGCATCACGCTCGAGGTCATCGCGCGCATCGCCGACGGCTTTTTCGAGGATCCGTCGTGGCTCGCCGCGTTCGACGTCCGGTTCGCGGGGACCTACAAGGCGGCGCTCGAACGGCCGGCCGAGCGAGCCGCGTGCTGGCGCGTCGCCTTCGAGCACGCCGAGAAGGGGACGAAGACGCCGATGCGGCACCTCTTGCTCGGCATCAACGCGCACATGCATTACGACCTCTGCGCGGTGCTCCTGGGCGGGTTCGTCGAGACCGACAAGCGCGAAGCACGGAAGCGCGACTTCTTCGCCGTGAACCGCGCGATGAAGCTCGCGATCGGACCGATCCAAGCCATCCTCCACGATGCGTACGGCGAATGGCTGCGCCGCGCCGACGCGTTCGGGCTCGGCGTCGACGAGCTCCTCACCTACGAGCGCTTCGTCGATTGGCGCGGGCGCGCGTGGGACGACGCGATGAGCATCTACGCCGGGACGATGACGCTCGCCGACGTCGACACGCGCGTCACGCGCGAAGCCAGGTGGATCGCGCGCCTGCCGCTGTAGACGGTTTCGAGCGGACGGGCATGGCAGGGATGGCATCGGCACGGATGGCATCGGCACGGATGACGATCCGAAATCGGTCATTCTCAGTCTCCCGGGAGCCTGGGACAGTCCCGTTGTCCCGGGAGAGTTGGACAGTCCCGTTGTCCCGGGAGAGTTGGACAGTCCCGTTGTCCCGGGAAACTGGGAATGACGATTTCGAGACGGACATGGGCACGCGCCCAGCCCGCCCTCGCGCGCACGCCCGCCCCCGCGCGCACGCCGCCTCCGCGCCCGCGCTCACCGAGCGGGATAGCCGACGTCCCACGCGCCCTCGGGCACGATGTCGGGATCGATCTTCGGCACGGTAAGACCATCGAGCCCTCCCGCGCGCATTGCTTCGAGGACGCCGTAGGCGCTCTGCAGCCCGGCGATCGTTGCGGCCTCCATCGCCTGGAGATTGAGCCCGTTGCGCGTCCAGTCGCCCGAGAGATAGAGGCCGCGGACCTCGGCTGTCTCGAATCGAGCGTGCGGCCTCGATCCGAAGAGCTCGGGCTCGGCGGAGAAGAAGCGGACGGGAGCCTGTGCGTTGCGCACGAACGCGTAGCGCATCGACAGCGGGTCGCCCCGCAAGAGGCGGCCGGCCTGCGCGTAGAGATGGTTCTTGGTGCGTTCGGCCATGTTCGGCATGGCGGCGAGCTGCTCGAGCGTCGCCGCGACGATCAGGGGGACGGCCTCTCTCCGCCACCTGTCCGAGTACGCGAGCGCTCGATCGGCGCGCACCTCACCCATCGGCGGTGGATCGAGGCGGCCCGGTGCGCCGGCGTCGTGCAGCCAGGGTCGCTTGTCGAGCGTCTCTGCGAGCAGGTCGTCGGGATCGCAGCCGATCGACGCGAGCTTCTGCTGGACGGCGAGTGGCCATTGGTAGCGCTCGGCGTGTGCGAAGGCGTCATGCGTGAAGAAATCGGAGTAGGCGCCCACGAGCTCCCACGCCGTGCCGTCGAATGGTGTGCCCAGCGACGCTTCGTCGAGCGCGATGGCCTCGAAGCGCGCCTTGCTCCAGCCGCGGCGCAGATCGACCACGATCGTGAACGGCCCCTCCAAGTTCGAGATCCCGAAAGGAGGCGTCTCGATCGACGCGGGCGGTACGGGAGGGAAGGGCAGCTCGTGCCTGTCGGGGAAGAAGAGCTGGAGGTTGATTGTCTCGTTCATGTACAATGACAATTTTGTCATTGTTCGAGCGAGCGGCTCCGCCCCTGGATCGCCCGCGAGCAACGGCGCGATGCACTGCGGAAGCAGGGTCGAGACGACGACGTCGGCGGGGAGCGTCGTGGTGACGGCGCCCGGCGGTCGCGGCGCGACGGTCGGGACCTCGGCCGGCGGACCCGGCGGCGGATCCGCGAGCTCGACGCCGGTGACCTTGCCGCCCGCGATGACGAGGCGCTTGGCGACCTGCCTCCGGATGATGGCGCCGCCGAACTTGCCCTGACCGAGCCGCGTCTCGATCCTCGCTCCGATCCCTTCCCACGCGGCTCGCGAGTCGTCGCCGTCGAAGAGCTGGAGGACGGCGCCCTCGTAGCGGCGCACCCCGAACTGCGCGTCGCGCATGCTCGTCGCTACATCGAGGCCGTAGGGGCTCGAGAACGCGGCTTTGAGGATGTTCTTGAGGTAGCCGGACGAGCGCGGATCGTAGGTGAGCGCTCGCGACACGATCGCGACCGAGTCGGTTGCGAGGAGGAGGAAGAACTCGGCGAGCGCGCGAAGATCGTCGGTGCTCGACTTGAGGCCCGCTGCGGCGCCCGGCGCGAGGGACTTGAGGATGTCGACCACCCGCGCCGTCACGTCGAAGCCCATCTCGACCGCCGTGCGGAGCGACGCGAGCGGCGCGAAGGTCGCGGCGCGGCGGAGCTTGGGGAGCGCGTGCTCGAAGAACAGCGGCCTGGTGAGCTCGCCGATGTCGACGTCGGCGGGGCGCCTTCCGCCGAGGAGCTTCGACAGGATCGGGCTCGTCTCGGGATAGCCGAGGGCGCCGGAGAGCGCGCCCGTCAGAAAGAGGATCCACCGCAGCTCCGTCCCGAGGTTCTCTTCGTCGAAGACGATGTCCATGTACGAGAGCAGGTCGCTCACCTCGAGCGGCAGATCGAGCAGGGTCTTGACCGCGCGCTCGAAGGCGTCGATCGCCGGCCCGCGCCTTGCGAACGCGGCGAGCACGCGCTGCGCGCGCGGCTGCCAAGCGTCCTGCGGTCGCGCCGGATCGCATACGTGCACCGCCACGACGCGGCCGGCGTCGTTCGCGCCGCCGGGGATGTCCGGCGGCGCCATCCACGCGCAGTACGTCGACGTCCCGACGGGGGGCGACAAGAGGTTCGGCACGCCGTCGAGGAGGCGCAGCAGATGCGCGTAGCTCCCCCAAACGAAATGGAGCCCGTGCGGTGTATGCGTTCCCCACGGAGCGCTCGGATGATCGACGTGCGCCGCTGCGTCGAGCGGCCGAGACGAGGCGCGCCCTCCAAGGAAGCTCTCGGCCTCGACGAGCGTGACGGTGATTCCGGCCGGCAGGGGCCCGGGATGCTCGTCGAGCGCCCGGGTGATCGCGTCGGCGGCGGCGAGGCCGGCGATCCCTCCGCCGAGCACGACGATGTTCTTCGGTCCGGAATAAGACATTCGCCCGGGCGAGGCTATCAGACACGCTTCACGTTTCGTCGTGGGCGCGAACCACTTCGACGCGATGCTTTCGGAGGATCGCGAGGACGCGGTCGACGTCCCGCTCTTGGCCACGGCACAGACGAAGCCGCACCCCGGTCTGCGAATGGAAGACGATCCATACCGGCGCATCGCCGTCGGCCGACGGCTCCGACACCACGCGCGCTCCGGCGAGCGGCAGGGAGAGGGGCGGGCCGTGAAGCGGCGAGGCCTCCACGCGCTCGGCTTCGAAGTCGACGATCGCACGACCGAGCTCTCGCCGCATCCGCCGCGCGGCGAGGCGGGCGACGCCCGCGGCAGCCGCCCACACCAGCGCGAATCCGGCGATGGGCAGAGGAGCGACGCGGGTCGCGGCGAGACCGAGCACGATCGCCGAGAGCACGAACGCAAACAGCGTCACGCGGCGGACCGCCTGGTCGACGGCCATCGACGCTGCTCCGGTCGCGAGCAGAAACGGCTCGAGCAGCGTCGCGCGCGACTCGCGGGACGTCAGGAGTCGGCGGCCCTCGGCCTCGATCGCCGCGAAGCGCGCATCGAAGCTCTGTAGATCGCTCACCCTTCGGTCACGATGCCCGTGAGGTCGGCGCCGTCGAGCGTCACCCCTCCGAGGTCGATGCCTACGAGCTTCGCGCCCGCCAAGACGGCGCGATTGAAGCGCGCCTCCGACAGATCCGCGCGGGTCAGGGTCGCCTCGCGCAGCGACGCCTTGGTGAAGCTCGCACCGACGAGACGAGCGCCCTCGAGGTTGGCGCCGTCGAGCACGCATCGATCCCAGATCGAGTCGTCCGCGTGGGCGCCCTCGAAGCGAGCCCGGCCGAGCACCGCGCCGTCGAATCTCGCGCCGCGGAGCGAGCAGCGGCAAAAGCGCGCATTTTCGGCGCTGATTTCGTACGCGCGCAGCTCCGGGAGGAGCGCGCCGTCGAAGTTGGCTCCGTCGAGCTGCGCCTCGGTGAGGTCGGCGCCGTCGAAGGTGGCGCCGACGGCGGTCGCGCCATCGAGGCGCGCTCGACAGAACATCGTTCGGAGGCCCGACGCCTGATCGAGCTGAGCACCGGCGAGGTTGGCGGTCGTCAGGTTCGCGTCTGTGAGGAACACGCGGCGGAGCGAAGCCTTCGACAGCGTGGCGCTGACGAAGTTCGTGCGCTCGAGGATCGCGTCGTCGAAGTCGGCTTCGGTCGCGTCGGCCCCTTCGAGCGAGGCGCCGGACAGATCGACTCCGCGCAGGCGAGCCCCACGCAGGTTGGCGCGGTCGAACCTGACGCCCGAGAGCCGCTGCCCCGACAGATCGAACCCGGAGAGATCCACGTCCGAAAGATCGAGCCCGACGAGGCTCTCACCCTCGCGGACGCGCCGCTCGACCTCGACGCGCATCTCACCGAGATGGACGGGCAGCGGCTTCGCCGCGACATGGGAGAACGCCGGCGCTTGCGCGTTGGTGAGCGTCGGACGACCGGTGTCGTCTTCATCTCCGCTGCTGATGACCGGTACGGGCACCGAGGGTGGCGGCGCCGGCGGCGCAGCTCGCGATCCCGTCGTCTCTGCCGCGAGCTTCAGGAGGACCTCGGGGACAGCGGCCTGCTGGGTCGGTTGCTCCTCGCCCTGCATGATCGCGCGGGCTTGGTCGGTGCTGAGGCGCGCGGTCGGGGGGGGCTCCGGCGGCGGGTGGGAGTCGGAGCTTTCGCCCAAACCGCGAATCGTGGTCTTCGACCCGCGCACCGGTACGGGGTTGGGCCGCACGCCGAGCGGCTCGGGCCGGGCTTCGCGCTGCGCCTGCTCTTCGGCTTCGGCCACGAGCTTCGCGACGTCGGAGGCGTCGGGCGCGTACGTCGGCGAGTCGTCGAACGACACGACGGCCTTGGCGATGCCGGTGGGCGCTTCGTCTGCGGCTTCTTCCGCCTTCACCTTGGCGATGAGGTGCCGCAGCTCGCTCGGCGGCTGCGTCATGGTGTTGGTCATGCCCGGTTGCGGCGGAGCCGCTGCCGGAGGAGCTTGCGGAGCAGCTGCAGCGGCCTCGGCGGCTTGCTCGATCGCGCGGACGTCGACGCGAACGTTGGTGATGCTCTCGGGCGCTCGACGTTCGGCGTCGCGCATGGCGTCGACCGCCATCCCGGGCGATGCGAGCGTCGAGCCCGGCGACCACTTGCGCTGCGACGATTGGGCGGGTGCCGTCGCCGCAGGCGCTCGATCCACCGGCGGCACCGGCTGGTCGATGGGATCCGTGATCGGCGAGGTGATCGACACCGCCGCTTCGATGTCGGCCGGCGCAGCCGTCGGCACCTCGGACGATTCGAGGGGGGGCATTGCGGTCGTAACGGCCGGCGCTTCGATGGGCGCTTCCGGCTTGGCGGCAGGCGCAGCGGCAACAAGCTGCGACGTCGTGCCCGGCCAGGGGATTGGCCGCCCCGGTAGCTCGACGCCGGCGAACACCTGCGCCGCGGCGAGCGCGGCGTCGTTGTCGACCTCGAAGTTCCCGCGCCAGATCAGGCAGGCGACGGACCGGTCCGGATCGAGCCACAGCGTGTCGGCCGACATGCCGACCTCGCGGTGTCCGGTCGACTCGACGCCGTACACCCGCGCTTGTGCGCGCGCGCCCGGGAGCTGCGATTCGAGGCGGGGCAGGTCGGGGTGCATGCCCTCGAGCACCACCCACTCGTTGCCTTCGAAGAAGCTGCAGCGCTGATCCGGAGGGGCGGCGTGGAAGTAGCTCCACGCGAAGGTGTCCGGGATCGTCGGCGCGTTCGCTTCGATCACGGCCGGATCGAGGTTTCGAAGCAGCCTTCGCCGCGAAGGCCAGAACCCCGGCAGCGGGCCGAATCCGGCAGGGCCGTGCGGATCGGCCGGATCGATCACGTTGGGAACAGGAAGACCCGGTCCGGCAGGCATGCCCACGGGGTTCTCCTCGTAGCCGGGCGGGCCGCGATGCGCGCGCTCGTACCGCAGCGGGATGCGGGTGAAGGGAACGGGGGCGGTGGCCTGATCCCCCTCGAGCCACATCCGCTCACCGAAAACGTGCAGCGTCTTGTCGACGAGCGGTCTGGAGCCGACGACCGCGAGCCTGACCGCGAGAAACGGGCTGGGCGTCGGCGCATACGCGTGGCCGCTGAGGATGACCTCGGCCCGGGGAAGGTAGGGCGCGACATCGGCGCCGGCGATGACGCTGCGCTCGCGGTTCGACTCGTGGTGCTGATCTCCGAGCAAGATCGGCGCAGGGGCCGCGAGCCGCATCGGCCCGCCCGGGACCAGCGTGAACGTCGCCTTGACGAAGACCGTCGCGCGGCGCTTTCCCCCGACGCTCCAAAGGCGGGCGCCGCAGGCAACGTCCTGCGTCGCGATGATGGCAAGGGGCCAGTCGCCGGATAGCTCCACCGCCCGCGGTTGTATCAGGGGTCATGGGCGCGGAAAACTGCTTCGCCCGGCAGATCGGGCCAGTCGTCGGGGTACCATGGGCTCCGTGTTTTCTTCGAGAGGCCGACGGATCCCTCTAGCGCTCGCCGCGGGCCTCTTGTCGCCTGTGCTCGCACCTGCTCAAGACGCGGGTGCAGTCGGAACGATGGCCGCGGGCGACGCGCGGGTCGTCGAGCAGCGTCTGGCGCTCTCGGCTTCGAACGGTCGTGTGGCGCTTTGGTCGCAAGTCCAGCTCGCCGGAACCACCGGCGAGGTGGGAATCGTCTTGCCGGTCGCGGATGGCGCCCAGCTCGATTGGGGCTCGCGCGCCTTCTTCGAGAGTCTCGAGGTAGCCACCGCCCCGCGCATCGTGCCGCCGTCCAATGCGCCTGGGTGTCCCGGCCAGGAGCCCGAGAAGGTCGCGCACGTCGCCGGCGACGTGCAGGGGAGCGCGACCCTCGAGCCGATCGAGACGGCGATCCTCGACGACGCGGCCGCGGTGACGACGTGGGCGAATCAAAACGGGCTTGTCATTTCGACAGGTCTCTCTGTCGCGCTCCAGACGGCGGGGCCCGTCCGCTTCTTCGTCGCCAGGTTCTCGGCGCCCAACGGAACGGCGCTCACCAAGGCGCTGCGAGTCGTCACCCCCGGAGCCCTGCCTTCGTATCCGTTGGTGCTCACCCAGGCCCAATCGCAGCCGGTCGATGTGGTGCTGTGGTCCACGGGGCCGGGACGGGCGACCGTCGAGGGCACAGCCGTCGTCGTCGACACGAGCGATCTCATCTTCGACGTCGGAAACGTCACTTCGAACTACGACGAGCTCCTCGCGTCGGCGCTGGGCTCGCAGGGGAGCTTCGTCTACCAGGCATCCAGCCACGAGGCGCTCCGCGACACGCTGCAGGCGGGCGAGAATGGTCCCGACATCGACAGCGTGATCCGAACGTACTTCGATCGCGCCGCGACGTTCGGCGACGCGACCCTCGATCCGGCAGGATGTGCGACAGCAGCCGCGGTCGTCCTGGGCCAGACGACGCCTATCGGCACGACCTGCCCGCGGACTGCGTTGGGCGTCGCCGGCGGGGGCGCCGCATGCACCGCCGACGTAATCGACACCGGCGAGATCGATCCCGCCCTCCTTCGATGCGGCCCGATGGCCGATGACATCGCCGTCTTGCTCTCGGACCTCGTCGGCGCCGACGCTTGGCTGACACGCACCGCCGCTAGAATTCCGGTAGGCGGCGTAGGCGCGGATCGCGACGTCTCCTTCGCGACAGGTGACCGCCGGGACCCCGTCGAGATCGCCTCGGCGGTCGACCTCTCGGGCTGCGGTGGATCGGGCCCGGGCACCACCAGCTCCGGACCGAGCACCGGCTCCGGTGACCCGAGCGGCGCAGGGCCGTCGGCCGGCAGCGGCACGGTCCAGGTGGTCGAGGTTCCAGTGTACGCCTACGACGGCTGCGCCTGCGGCGGCGAATACATCGTCGTCGACTACGAGTCGGTCGCGGAAGACGACGCGCCCGAGGGCTACTACGTCGACGAGGGCGACGGTTGCTCCAGCGACGCCAGCGACACCTACGTCGAAGGCGACTATTCGTCGGACTCGCCCGACGACTGCTCGGGTGAGAGCTACGACGCGAGCGACTCGTACTACGACGACGGCTGCGGATGCGACTCGTCCGACGCCGACTCGCTCGACTCCGACGGCTGCTCGTGCGACGCAGGCGACTCCGGCGCATCGGGGGACGCGTGCAGCTGCGGTGAAGGGATCGACGCGACCGGCGACGCTTGCGGCGGCGAGGACTGCGCCGTCAAACAAGAGCGGAGGCCGCGACGGCCGAACAAGCTGGCGTACACCGGCCTCGGCGTCCTGATCCTCTGGCGACGCGGCACGCGGCGCCTGCGCCGCAAGCGCTGAGCTGCTTGTCCCTGAGCTACTTGTCGGGGCGTTTCGCGGCGCGCTTGGCTTCGCCCCACTTGAGCACGCGGCGCGCGTTCTCGCTGAAGATCTTGTGGACGTCTTCGGCCGAGACGCCCGCCTCGCGGAGCGCTGTCGCGAACGCGGGAAGGTAGGACGCGTCGGCGAGATCGCTCGGCGGGCTCGCGCCGTCGAAGTCGGACCCGATCGCCACATGATCGATCCCCGCGACGGCGATCATGTGCTTCGCGTGCGCGACGGCGTCGGCGAGCTTGGCCTCGCCGCTCACCTTCAGGAACGTCGAATGAAAGTTCACGCCGGCGACGCCGCCGCTCTTGGCGATGCGCTTCAGCTGCTCGTCGGTGAGGTTGCGCGGGCTGTTCGCGATCGCACGCGCATTCGAGTGGGTGGCGACGATCGGCGCGCCGACTTTCTCTGCGATGGCCGCGAGGTCGTCGAAGGCGCGGTCCGACATGTGCGAGACGTCGACGAGCGCGCCGCTCTCATAGACGCGCTCGCAGAACGTCTTGCCCAAGCCGGTGAGGCCGGTCTTCTTGTCGGTGCCCGTGGCGCTCGTCGCGAGCTTGTTGTCGCGCGCATGCACGGGGCCGACGAGCACGACGCCGCGCGCGACGAAGCGATCGATCTGCGTGATGTCGGCGGCGAAGGCGCCGGCGCCCTCGATCGAGACGTACGCGGCAATCTTGCCGGCCGGCGCGGGGCCCTTGGTCGCCGGCCAGAGAAGGCCGTTCTTTTCGATGATCGTGTCGATCGTCGCGTAGATCTCGTCGGCGTCCGCGATCGTCGGCTTGTTGTCGTGCAAGTAATCCGCGATGTAGATCGGGTAGACGATCGCCGCGTAGCGCCCTTTCTCGAGGGTCTCCATCGTGGCGTGCCCTTCGGGGAGGGTCGGCGCGCGGCCCTTGAACTTCACCTGCCAGGGCGTATCGACGTGCAGATCGATCGGTCGGGGGGGATCGTCCGGACGAGGCGCGGTCGCGGTCGTCGCGCTGGAGCTCGCGCTCGCGGATGCCGCAGCCGCCGCGGCATCGGTGGCCGAGGGGGCCTTCACCTCGGTCGCCGTCGTGCCGGGAAGGGCCGTCCCGACCTCGGGCGAGCAAGCCGCGAGGCAGAGCGCGAGCGCTATCGGGGAAAACCTCATGCCGTCTTGGCCTGCGCCACTTCCACGAGCTTGCGCAGCTCGTCGAAGTGGGACGCCTCGGGCTGATCGAAGCCGTCGGCGTTGAGGAGCGCGCGGATCGGCTCGCCGAGCTCACGCATCGCGTCTGCCACGGCTTCGGCGCGCGCTCCCTCGAGGTTCGTCGAGATCGCGATGACGTCCGTGGGGATGGGCCCGGCTGTGGCGAGGATCGTGACGTCGTCGTTGGTCGCGCCTGCCTCCACCCACCCGGCGCTCACCGGCACCTCTTTGTCGTCGCCGAACGAGACGTAGGTCGCGCCCGCGTCGGAGTCGCCGGCGAGCACCGCGCGGACGACCGCCTCGTGGGTCCGGCGGAACACTTCTTCCGAAAACAGCTTCGTCGGATCGAATCCCTCGGCGCTCAGCCGGAGACGCGGGACGACGTAGCCGGCTGCGCTCTCTTTGGCCACCCACGCCATCCGCTTGCCCTCGAGCTCGGCGAGCTTCGTGAGCGTTCCTTTCTTGGCGAAGATCGCCGACGAATAGTCGCGCTTCCCCGCGCGCCGCGAGCAGAGGCGAACCTTGGCCGCGTCGGCGCGCTCGAGATCGATCGCCACGAGAGGGGGCGCCCACGCCAGGTGGACCTCACCGCCGCGCATCGCATCGAGCAGCTTGTCGTAGGTGCGCAGGACGCGCGCCGAGATCGGTTGGCTCGTCCGCTTGGTCAGCTCTTCGCAGACGGCTTCGAGCAGCGCCGATGCTGCCGGGGCGCTCGAGATCATCGCGAAGGTGAGCGGGGAGGCGGTCGCCATGTCAGCCCTACTATAGCGAAGAAGTACAAGGCTGCCGCGGGGCTTGCCACCTCGGTCGCCATCGCCCAAAACCCCGACGCATGCCGGCCGCGAACCCCAAGCGCGAAGCGTTTCTGGCAGCCGTCCGCGCGGCGTGTCCCCCCGGAATTTGGTCGCAAGGGGTCAAAGCGGCGCGCGCCGGCGTCGTTTCGCTCGTCTCGGAGAGCCCGTCCGAGGCGACGCTCCGTGTCAAAGAGCGCGGCCGGGCGGTGTCCCCTACGGTGGTCCTCTACCTCGAAGACGACGAGTGGACCTGCGACTGCGAAAGCAAGGCCGCGGTCTGCCTCCACGCGGCGGCGGCGACGATAGGCTGGGCACAGGGCCTCGACGAGGTCGCAGCGCAAGAAGCCGATGCCTCTGGAGACGGTGCGAAGGCGACCGGCCCCGCTGCGAAGCTCGGTTATCGCCTGTCGGTCGAGCACGGGGCGCTCCAGATCGATCGCGTGGTGGTGCGCGAAGGCGCTGCCGAAGAACGCCTCTCCTTGACCCTCGCCGACCGGGTGGCGCGCGGCGTGATCGATCCGCCGATCGATCCAACGCATGACGATCTCGTCATCGATCGGATCCTCGTTCGAAAGGTCAAAGGGGACGTCCCGCTCGATCACGTCCGCACCGCGATGGAGGCGCTCGTTCACGCGCCCGATGTCCGCTTCCGCGGCGAGCCCGTGCGAACCTCGGCCGACCTGGTCTATCCCGCGGTGCGGATCGAGGACGCAAAAGGCGGCGGAGCGACGCTCTCGATCGTGAAACCCGAAGGCGTCGAGATCGTCGCCATGGGGACGGCGCTGGTGCGGGGCGAGCTCCGCGCGCTGGCCGAGACGGCACGCTTCGGTCTCAAGTTCGACAAGCTCCCGCTGGTGCGAACGTTCTCTGCCGCAGAGCTGGGGACGCTCGCGACCGAGGTGTTGCCGGATCTGGAGCGTACGATGGAAGTCGACGTCCGCACGTCGCGCATCCCGCGGCGCGAGCGGCGCTCGCTTCCGCGCGTCACCTTCGAGCTGAGCCACGAGCACGGCGCCCTCCACGTGCTGCCGCTCGTCGTCTACGGCGATCCCCCGCGCGCTCGCGTCGACGGCGCGTCGCTCGTCCTCTTGCCCGCTGCCGGCTCGACCGTGCCGGCGCGCGATGAAGGAAAGGAGCGCGAGCTCGTGCAGCGCCTCCGCGACGAGCTCTCGCTCGTGCCCGGCCGGCGCGTCCGCTACGACGGGCGAGAGGCGGCGGCGTTCGCGTCGAAGCTGGAGATCTTTCAGAAGAAGGATCCGAGCGCACGCGCGACGGGCGAGGGCGCCGAGCGCCGCGAGCTACGCGCGATCACCTCCTTCGAGGGCGGCGTCTTCGACATCACGTTCGAGCTTCCCTCCGAGGACGGCGCACCCGAAGGCGCGCCGGTGCGGCGGGCGTCTGCCGCCGCGGTTGCCGAGGCGTACAAAGAAGGCCTCTCGATCGTCGGCCTCGACGGCGGCGGCTTCGCGCACCTGCCTGCGGGCTTCCTCGAAAAGCACGGCCAGGCGCTGCTCGATTTGGTCTCGGCGAAGAACGAGGCGGGCGAGGTGCCCAAGGTCCTGATGCCGCTCGCCGCCGAGCTCATCGAAGCGACCGGTGGTGAGGTGCCGCCCGCGCTCGACAAGGCGCTCGCGCTGGTCGATAAAGGCAGGCTCCCCGAGCCCGCGCTCGCGTCGGATCTCACCGCCGAGCTCCGGCCGTACCAGCGCGCGGGTGCCTCCTGGATCGACTTCCTTCGAGAGGGCGAGCTCGGCGGCGGCGTGCTTGCCGACGACATGGGGCTCGGCAAGACGCTCCAGGTGCTCTCGGTCTTGCGGGGACGCGCGCTCGTCGTCTGCCCGAAGAGCGTCGTTCACAACTGGGCGAGCGAGATCGCGCGCTTTCGTCCGAAGCTGCGCGTGGCGCGGTACGAGGGCGCCGGTCGCGCCCTCGATCCGGACGCCGACGTAACCCTCGCGACGTACGCGGTGCTCCGCCTCGACGCCGAGACGCTCGCCGCTGCGGCGTGGGACGTCGTGGTGCTCGACGAGGCGCAAGCGATCAAGAACCCCGACAGCCAGGTGGCGCGGGCCGCGTTCGGGCTGCGAGCGAGGCTCAAGCTCTGCCTCACCGGTACGCCTGTCGAGAACCGCCTCGAGGAGCTGTGGAGCCTGCTCAGGTTTTCGGCGCCGGGCCTCCTCGGCGGACGCCGCGACTTTCAGGATCGCTACGCCGCGCCGATCGAACGAGGCGAGCCGGACGCGATCGCGCGCCTGAGGGCGCGCACGCGCCCGTTCGTTCTCCGCAGGACGAAGCGCGAGGTCTTGCCGGATCTGCCTCCGCGAACCGAGGCCGTCCTCTGGTGCGAGCTCTCCGAGACCGAGCGCGCGCTGTATGACGTCGTTCGCGCGGCGACCCGCAAAGAGGTCGTCGAAAAGCTTGCCGAGGGCGGCGGCGTGCTCGCAGCGCTGGAAGCGCTCTTGCGCTTGCGACAGGCCGCCTGCCATCCCGCGCTCCTACCAGGGCAGGAGGCAGAGACCAGCGCGAAGATGGAACGGCTCGCGTCGGCGCTCGAAGAGCTCGCAGCCGACGGACATCGCGCGCTCGTCTTCTCGCAATGGACGTCGCTGCTCGATCGCGTCGAGCCGCACCTCGCCGCAGCCGGGCTCTCGCATCTTCGGCTCGACGGCTCGACGCGCGATCGCGGCGCCGTCACCGACGCATTCCAGAAGGAGGGCGGTCCGCCCGTCTTGCTCCTCTCGCTCAAGGCCGGCGGAACCGGCCTGAACCTCACCGCCGCCGACCACGTCTTCTTGCTCGACCCCTGGTGGAACCCCGCGGTCGAGGAGCAAGCCGCCGACCGCGCGCACCGCATCGGTCAGGACAAACCCGTCATGGTCTTCCGTCTGGTCGCCAAGGACACCGTCGAGGAGCGCATCCTGGAGCTTCAGGCGAAGAAGCGCGCCGTCGCCGCTGCCGCCGTGGGAGAGGGCGGGGGCGCGGCCGGCGGCATCACCCGCGAAGATCTCCTCGCTCTCTTGGCTTGATTCCACGTTTCCTTACTCGATTGTTACGACGAGCGTCGTCGTGGCGAGACCCTCGCACGGCTCGTTGAGCGACGTGACGACGAAGGTCAGCTCGACCTCGGTGCCGGACGGGACGCTCGGATCGGCCTGGCCCACGAGGTCGATGTCCGTGCTCGACGCGCCGAAGATCCCGAAGAGCGTATTCTCGCCGACCGTCACGAGGGGGCTATTGGTCGTCACTGCGACGCCCGGGTACCAGAAGTTGTCTGAAAATGACTGATTCGTCATCGTGATCTTCAGGTTCGCCTGCTCGCCCGCGTCCCAGACGTCGTCGTTGCCTGCGCTGAAGACGAGCGGGTTCGACAGCGTGAGCTGCTCCATCGCCGCGCAGATCATCGCTCCGCGCCCGCCCTCACCCTCGCCGCCTTGCCCCGCGCCGCCGTCGCCGCCGGCACCCGTCGTCTGACCGCTGCTCGAGCTCGAGCTCGAGCTCGTCGGACCCGTGGTCGTGCCGGCGGAGGTCGTGGGCCCGCCGGAGGTCGTCGCCGACGTCGTGCCGCCGTCGTCATCCTCGGGCCCCTCGGTGTCGACGGTGCTCTCGCAGGCGAAGAGCGCCGTGACCATCAGCGCGAAACCGACCCTCAAGCTCGTCTTGGAAAGCATCATGAACGGGAGCATGCGGCCGATGGGTAAATCTGACAATCAGTACGATGCGTAGTTCATTGTTCGGTAAGGTGATTCAATCCTCGACCGTCCGAGACGGCGAAGTATCCTTTCGGCCCCTCCGTCCGTTTCTCCTGCATGACAGAGCAGAACAGCCCTTCGTCGACCGAGCTCCCCGAAGACGTGCGCGCCATTTGGCACCGTTTCTTGGAGGTCTACGAGCCGCTCCGCTCCGAGCTCTACAAATACTGCCGATATTTGACGAGAAGTCCTTGGGACGCCGAGGACCTGGCGCAAGACACCCTCGCGCGGGCGTTCGCGACGCTCGGTCAGATGGGTCACGCTCCGCCGAACCCTCGTGCGTGGCTGTTCCGCGTCGCCTCGAACCTCTGGATGGACCAAAAGCGGCGGCGTCGCGCCGAGCCCGGCGTCGAAGGCGGCGCAGCGTCGCCGGCGATGACGCCGGAGCCCCGCGGCTCGCGTGAGGCCGCGGGTACGCTCCTCGGCAGCCTCGCTCCGCAAGAGCGTGCGGCGGTCGTCCTCAAAGACGTCTTCGATCTATCGCTCGAAGAGATCGCCGAGGCGCTCTCGACGACGACGGGCGCCGTGAAGTCGGCTCTGCACCGCGGACGGGGAAAGCTCGCCGAGGAGCCGGAAGAGGCCCACGGCAAGACGCCGCCACCGCGGGTGCTCGACGCCTTCTGTGCCGCTTTCAACGCCCGCGATCTCGACCGGCTGACGGCGCTCTTGCTCGACAACGCGGCGGTCGAGGTTGTCGGCGCGACGACGCAGTACGGTCCCGAGGCTGCTCGCCGCACCGTTCTCCACGGGATGCTGTTCGGGAGCGAGCGGCTCTCGCAGGCGGCCGAGCGGGGCGGCATCGAGGCGCGCTTCGTCGCCGGGGCGCTGCCCGATTCGCCGCGGTGCGAGGTGCGCCAGCATCGCGGCGTCTGGCTCCTCTTGAGCTGGTACGCGCACGCCGACGGCGAGGCCGTGCGCGCGATCACCCGTCTCGACGTCGAGGGCGATCGCGTCGCCGCCCTCAGGAACTACTTCTTCACGCCGGATCTCATCGCCGACGTATGCGGCGAGCTCGGCGTTCCCCACAAGCCCAACGGTCACCGCTGGTGGCTGACGGGCCGCTGCTGAGAAGGACCCGGACCATGTCCCTCATCCTCTACTTTCATCCCCTCGCGTCCTTCTGTCACAAGGCCCTCATCGCGCTCTACGAGAAGGGCATCGCGTTCGAGGGCGACATCGTCGACCTCGGCAGCCCGGAGCATCGCGCGCGGTTCGCAGCCGTTTGGCCGCTCATGAAGTTCCCGGTGCTGCGCGACACAGAGCGCGACGTCGTCGTCCCCGAGTCGAGCATCATCATCGAGCACCTCGATTCGATCGTGGCGGAGCCGCGGATGATCCCGACGAAGGTGGACGACGCCCGCGAGTGCCGGCTCCTCGATCGCGTCTTCGACAGCTACGTCCAGGATCCCATGCAGCGGGTCATCGCCGACGACCTCCGGCCCGAGGGCGAGCGTGATCCGCGCAGCGTTGCGTCGGCCGAGGCGCTCCTCGAGAGCGCCTACGACCTGCTCGAGGCGCGCCTCCGCGGGCGCACCTGGGCGGTGGGCGCCGAGTTTTCGATGGCCGACTGCAGCGCGGCGCCCGCGCTCTTTTATGCGCGATATGTCCGCCCGTTCGGTCCCCACAGACCGGTGCTCGCCGCGTACTACGAGCGGCTCACGGCGCGCCCGTCGTTCGCGCGCGTGCTCGAAGAGCTGAAGCCCTATTGGAAGATGTTTCCGCGCAACCAGCGCGCGCTCAGCTGAGGGCCAGCGCTTCTTTCCGGAAGCGCCGCTCCGCGACCCGCTCGTCGCAGAGCGGCAAGAGCGCGATCGTCACCATCTGGCAAGCCGCTCCGATCGCGAACAGGGTGATGAACCCGTAGTGGTCGGCGATGTAGCCGCCCGTCCGCGCGCTCGCCGCGTAGCAGAGGTTGGTCGATGCCATGAAGATCGCGAATTGCGTCGCGCCGACGGCAGGATTCGAGAGCGTCATGAAGAAGCCGAGCGCGGCCGCGCTGTAGGCGTAGAAGAACAGGGTCTTGATCACGATGACCGTGAGAAGGACGTAGTAATTGCCCCACCAAGGCTGTAGCGACGCGAGCGCTGCGAGCGACAGCGAGACACCGACCATCATCAGCCCGATCGTTCGGCGCGCCCCCATCCGGTCGGCCAAGAAGCCGCCGACGAGCGCTCCGATCGATCCTGCGATCGGCGTCGCGGCGCCGGAGATCGAGGCGATCGCCTCTTCGGTCATCTTCAGGTCGACGCGCATGAGCCGAACCATCACGCCGTTCGCGAGCGCGTAGCCGAAGGGGGTAAAGAACGCGATCGCGATACCGAAGAGCGGCGCCGAGAAGGAGAACGAGCGCTTGATCTCCTTCCAATCGAGACGCGCCGGAGGCGCTTGGTCCACCGCTTCGCCCGCCTCGTTCCCCTCTTTGCAGAGGAGCGGCAGGAGCATGATCGCGAAGATGAGGATCGCCAGCGCGACGAAGAGCGCGTGCCAGCCGAAGTACTTGGCGAAGATCGTGCCGCCGCCGCCGCCCAGCGCGACGCCGGCCGATTTGCAGGCCCACATGATGCTGTTCGCGCGACCTCGCTCGTCCTCTTGCAACACGTCGACGGCGAGCGCGTCGGACGCGACGTCCTGGAGCGCAGCGAACGTCGAGTGAATGACGAAGACGACCAGGATTTCGTCGAGCTGGGTCTTCGGATCGAAGAAGAGGAGCGACAGGAGCGTCGCCCCCATGACGAGCTCCGAGAGCACGATGAAAGGGCGGCGCCTGCCGAAGCGCGTCGCCGGCATGCGGTCGAGCAGCGGGCCCCAGATGATCTTGAACGACCACGGCAGGTACGCCCACGCGATCGCCGTTCCGATCTCTTCGTTGGTGCGCCCCGCGTCCGAGAGGAGGACGAGGTAGCCGACGGCCATCATGCCGAACGGCAACCCCTGCGCGAGGTAGAGCGCGCCGAAGGTGATGAACCGCAAGGCGCGGCTCTTGGCGAGCGAGAGGGTCATTCGCCGAGAGTCTACGTCTTTCAACCAGGCGCCAAAGGGTTGTCTCTGCGCACCTCGTTGACGTCTCGCGGACCTAACGCCTAGCGTCAGGGACGTCGGGTGTTAGCCGCGAGCTTCGACCAATTTGCGCGCGATCCGGTCGGGAAGTACCTCGCCGGAGAGCGGTACGTGCACTTCTGCGCCGCGCCCACGCTCTGGGGCATCGTCCTTTGGGGGCGTCCGACCGAGGCCGACGCGATCGCGATCTATCGCTCGCTCCCGCTCGAGTTTCAGCCGCCTTCGATCCCCCACGCGGCGCTGATCGACGCCAGCCGCATGGAAGGCGGAGAGCCGGCTGCGTTCTCGCGCGTCGAGCGCTTCGTCTCGAGGCAGGAGGCGACGCTTCGCGCTTGGATCCTTCGGCTGGCGATGGTGCGCCCGGGCGGGTTGGCGGGCGCGATCGTCGCCGGTGCCGAAGCGCTGATTCCGTTCCCCTATCCGGTTTCGATCTTCGAAGACGTTTCCTCCGCGCTCGCCTGGCTCTCGCCGGCGATCGGACCGAGCGTCGGTCGTGAAGCTGTCGCATCCGACATCTCGCGAGCGCAAGAGCAGGCCTCGGGAACGCCGGCGCTGCTCCATGCGCTGCGCGTCCACCTCGAAGCGCACCTCGATCGACCGAGCCTCTCGGACGCCGCGAGCGCGCTCGCGATGTCGGAGCGTTCGCTCCAGCGAAAGCTGTCCGAAGCGGGAACCACGCTGCAAGACGAGATCGCCGGCGCGCGCGTGCGCGTCGCGAAGCGCATGCTCGCCGAGCCCTCCGTGCGCCTGACCGAGGTCGCGATCTCGGTCGGATGCGCGTCGCTCCAGCACTTCAGCGCGCTCTTCAAGCGGGTGACCGGAGCGAGCCCGAGCACTTGGCGCAGAGCACGGCTCGGCGACGGGGCCTGACTGACGAAAGTATCGGATGGTCCTCCTTCGATGGTTCGGTAACCTTCGCCCAGGCTCTGGTCGCGAGAGACCAAGCCCTCGAGGAGGTCTCATGGGTGGCTCGATCTCTGGTCGACGGACAGTCCGCTGTTTCGCCCCTTTCGCCTGCGTGCTGTCGGTTGCGTGTATCCAGGTCGATGGTGGCTCGGACGGCGACGACGGCTCGGGCGGGAGCGGCGGCGTATCCACTGCCACCGTCTCGTCGGCGACATCCGCCTCGAGCACCACCGGCGCGAGCTCGTCGACGGGCGCCGGCGGGGCACCGAGCGGCGACCAGCTCTATGCGCTCGCTTGGGACCCGAACGCCGAGATCGAGCACGTCATCACGATCGATGCCGGAAATGGGACCGTGACGAGCGTCGGTCAGCTGCCGAGCCAATACATGATGTTCGCCGACTGTGTGTTCGATCCGGCAGCCGGACGCATCTACCAGAGCTCACCGCCGGACATCGTGCTGACGATCGATCTGGCGGCCGCGGCGTTGCTGACGGCGACTGTGACCTCACTGCCCACGGACCTGACCGGATTTTTCGGCGGTGGCGTCAACGGCGCCGGTGAGGTCCTGGGTCACGCCTGGGATACCAACCTCTCGCGCGAGCATATCGTGAAGCTCGATCCGGTGACGGGCACGGTGACGAGCCTGGGCACCTTGCCCCCGGCGCACACGGCGTTCACCGGCGCGCTCTACGACCACGCGGCCGATCGGCTGTATACGCTCTCGAACGAGGGGACGGATATCTCCATCCTGACCTTCGAAGGGAACGGCGCATACCTCGGTGCGTCGCCACTCTCGATGGGGCCCTACGTCAACCTCATCGGAGCGACGGTCAACGGTGCGGGAGAGATCATCGGCCTCGTCTGGGACGGCACGAACGAGCTCGAGCACGTGGTGAAGGTGGACCCCGCGTCGGGGACCATCACCAGCACCGACACGCTGCCGCCGCAGCACACGACCTTCAGCATCGCGAAGGGCGTCTTCCACGCCGGATCGAACCGCATCTACATGCTGGACTCCGCGGGCCCGGCCGAGGTCTTCGCCATCGATGCTTCTTCGGGAGCATTTCTCGGGGCGACGCCGCTGGCTGCGAACGGGTTCGTGAATCCGATCTGCCTTCAGGTCATGCCGTAGGCGCGCGAGAAGATCACGGCTCAACCCGGATGCGCGGGCAACCGCGCGCCCATCGGCAAGTAGCGCGCGAACCATCGTCCGGCCAGCGCGGCCACTTCGTCGAGCGCGCCGGGCTCGTCGAAGAGGTGCGTCGCCTCGGGAACGATCTCCAGACGCTTCGGGCCGCGCAGCTGGCCGAGCGCTTCCTGGTTGAGCTCGCGAACGATGGGATCGCGCTCGCCCACGATGAGCAGCGTCGGCACGTTGATCTCCGAGAGCGCAGAGAACGCGAGGTCCGGTCGGCCGCCGCGCGAGACGATGGCGTGGACGGAGCCAGGCCGCATCGACGCGGCCAGAATCGCCGCCGCAGCACCGGTGCTCGCTCCGAAGTACCCGATCGGGAGGCGCTGCGTCACGGCTTGGCGCTGCACCCAATCGGTCGCGTCGACCAGGCGCTCCGACAAGAGGTGCACGTCGAATCGCAGGTGTCCGCCGGCCCGCGCGTCCGCACGCTCCTCGGCCGGCGTCAGCAGATCGAAGAGCAGCGTCGCGAGCCCTGCGCGCTGGAGGGCCTGTGCGACAAATTGGTTCCTGGGGCTCTTTCGGCTGCTGCCGCTCCCGTGCGCAAAGAGCACGATTCCTCGGGCATCGAACGGGATCTCGAGATCGCCGTCGAGGCTGGCATGCCGGCCCGTGATCACGACGCCGCCCTCGGCCTCGCTCACGAGGGTGGTGGGGACGGCTCGCAACTGAGATCGCATACCAGGGGGCGAAGCAAGGTCGATGCCCCGCGCTTGGGTCAGGCCCTTTTCGTGATCTATCCGCGCCCCGAAAACCGTGGGATCCTCGCGGCCTCGGAAGGGGCCCGCGTGACCGCTGCCACCCTAGTCAACGACGAGTCACTGCGGGACGGCCTCCAGAGCCCGTCGGTTCACGATCCCCATCGTGACGACAAGATTGCGCTCCTCTACGCGATGGCCGCCATCGGCGTCGACGTCGTGTCGGTGGGGCTTCCTGCCGCATCGGCTCGGGCTGTCGACGATGCCGCGGCCCTCTTGGCCGAGATCCACTCCGCCAAGCTCGGCATGCAGGCTACCGCCGCGGCCCGCACGACCGAAGGCGACGTCGAGGCGATCGCGCGAGTGAGCCAGCGCGCGGGCGCGAGCCTCGACGTGTACGCCTTCATCGGCAGCTCGCCGATCCGGCACTACGTCGAGAGCTGGGACGACGACTTCTTGCGCCAGCGCGTCAGCTCGTCGGCCGAAGCGGCGCGGCGCAATGGGTTGCCCTTCTGTTTGGTGACCGAGGACACGACCCGCGCGCACCCGTCGAAGCTCGCGACGCTCTGGGCGGCCGCGATCGACGCCGGGGCGACGCGGCTCTGTCTGTGCGACACGGTCGGCCACGCCGACCCTCACGGCGTCGAGGCGCTCGTCGCCTTCGCGAAGAGCTTCCTCCAAAGTCGCGGCGCGTCCCACGTCAAGCTCGACTGGCACGGCCACGAGGATCGCGGGCTCGGCCTCGCGAATGCGCTTCACGCGGCGAGCATCGGCGTCGAGCGGATCCATGGGACCGCGCTCGGGGTCGGCGAGCGCGTCGGCAACGTGTCGATGGAGTCGCTCATCTACAACCTCGGCGTGCTCGGCCGCCGCCCTCCGGTTCCGCTCGATGCGCTCCGGAAGTATTCGGACACGGCGGCGCGCGCGATGAGGTGGATGATCAGCCCCGGCCAGCCGCTCGTCGGTCGCCTCTCGCGCAGCATCGACGCCGAGCGGACGGCGCCCTGCTTGCTCGGCGAGCTGCCGTCCGCACCCGGCACTTCGACGATCGCGAGGACCGAGCCGACGAACGGCGCCCAAAAGCATGCCGTCGACGAGAGCGTCGATGAAGGCTTTCTCCCCATTCGAGCCCGCATCAACGGCGATCCCGTAGAGACCTTCGTCCGGCCCAGCCGAACGCTCCTCGAGATGCTGCGCTACGATCTCGATCTCGTCGGCACACGCCAAGGCTGCGACAAGGGCGACTGTGGGGCCTGCACCGTCCTCATCGACGGCGAGCCGCACCTCTCTTGCCTGACGCTCGCGGCGAGCTGTGACGAGCGTGAGGTGACGACGGTCGAGAGCCTCAAGGGGCCGCCGGACCTCGATCCCCTCCTCGACGCGTTCGACCGATGCGGCGCCGGACAGTGTGGCTTCTGCACGCCGGGCATGCTGATGACGGCCACCGCGCTCTTGCAGAAGACGCCGGAGCCGACGCGCGACGACGTCCGCCTCGCGATCTCCGGCAACCTGTGTCGCTGTACCGGCTACGGCGCGATCGTGACGGCAATCGACTTGGCCGCCAAGATCCGCGCCGGAAAAGAGCCTTCGGGCAAGGACCTCCCGGGCGCGTTCGTTCCTCCGGCGCTCGAGCCGATGCGGGAGAAGCGAAAGTGACGACTTCGTCAGGATCAGGGCGCGAGCCGCGAGGCGGCTTGGTCGGCAAGCGAGCCCGGCGCGGCGACCTCGTACGCAAGGTACGAGGAGAGGTCCGCTACACCGACGACATCAAGCTCCCGCGGATGCTCCACGCCAAGCTCGTGCGATGCCCGCACGCGCACGCGCGCATCGTCTCGATCAACGCCGAGCGCGCCCTGGCTCACCCCGGCGTCGTCGCCGTCATCACCGGCAAGGACATGCCGCGCCGGTTCGGCATCATCCCGTGGACGCCGGACGAGTACCCGCTCGCGCTCGAGGTCGCGCGCTTCGTGGGCGACGCGGTCGCAGCGGTAGCCGCTCTCGACGAGCGCACGGCGGACGAGGCATCGCGCCTGCTCGACGTCGAATACGAAGTGCTGCCCTCGGTGCTCGATCTCGACGACGCCGAAGCAAGGCCCGAGGTAGGCCTCGGCGCGAACGGCAAAGACAACGTCTCGAAGGTCGTCGACCTCGCGTTCGGCGACGTCGACGCCGCGCTCTCGTCGAGCGACGTCGTCCTCGAGGGCGACTACTTCTTCGAAGGGACCGCGCACGCACCGATCGAGACGCATTGCGCGATCGGACAGTACGACGGCGAGGGGCTCCTCACCGTATGGTCGAGCACGCAGGTCCCCCACTACTTGCATCGCGAGCTCTCGCGCGTCCTCGCGGTCTCGCCTGCGCGCATCCGCGTCATCCAGCCGCCCGTGGGCGGTGCGTTCGGCGGCAAGAGCGAGCCGTTCGCCCTCGAGTTCGCGGTCGCCAAGCTCGCGATGATCACCGGGCGCCCGGTGAAGATTCTCTACACCCGCGAAGAAGAGTTCTACGCGCACCGCGGCCGTCACCCGATGGCGATGCGCTATCGCGTCGGCGCGAACAAGGACGGCGCGCTCACGGCTGTCGACGCCAAGACGCGGATCGACGGCGGCTCGTACTCGTCGTTCGGCCTGGTCACCGCCTACTACTCGGGCCAGCTCCTCACCCTGCCGAGCTTCGCGCCGAACTATCGCTTTCATTCGACGCGCTACTTCACCAACAAGCCGCCCTGCGGGCCGAAGCGTGGCCACGGCAGCGTGCAGCCCCGCTTCGCGTTCGAGTCGATGCTCGACCGCATCGCCGAGAAGATCGCCGTCGATCCGATCGAGATCCGCCGAAAGAACGCCGTGGTCGGTGGGAGCACCGTGAACGGGTTCCGCATCACGTCGAACGGCTACCTCGAGTGCCTCGACCGCGTAGAGGCGGCGTCGGGCTGGAAGCAGCGCCGTGGCAAGCTCGGCTACGGTCGCGGGCTCGGCGTCGCGTCGAGCGCCTACATTTCAGGGACGAACTACCCGATCTATCCGAACGAGATGCCGCAGAGCGCGGTGCAGCTCAAGGTCGACCGCTCGGGCGTGGTGACGGTGTTCAACGGCGCGAGCGAGATCGGGCAGGGCACCGACACGCTCCTCGCCACCTTGGTCGCCGACGAGCTCGGGCTCGATCTGGCCGCGGTGCGCGTCGTCTCCGCCGACACCGATCTGTGCCCGGTCGATCTCGGCGCCTACTCGTCGCGCGGGACCTTCATGAACGGCAATGCCGCGATCATGGCGGCGCGCGCCGTACGCGAGAGGCTCGTCGATGCCGTGGCCGAGAAGCTCGGCGTTCACCCGAAGGACGTCTTCGTCTCGCAGGGATCGCTCTGCGTCGTCGGACGCGAGAACGAAGCGGTCGCCGTCACCGACGCGATCCAAATGGCAGAGGCGAAGTTCGGGACCCTCGGCGCCACCGGCTGGTACAAGAGCCCGCCGAAGCTGGGCGGCGAATACCGCGGCGGGACGATCGGGGCCTCGCCCGCCTACTCCTTCACCGCCCACGTGGCCGAGGTCGAGGTCGACACGACGACCGGCGTCGTGAACGTCGTCAAGGTCTGGTGCGCGCACGACTGCGGCCGCGCCCTCTGCCCGACGCTCGTCGACGGCCAGATCGAAGGCAGCGTGTACATGGGCGTCGCCGAGGCGCTCCTCGAAGAGCACGTCGTCGATTCGCGCGGCATCCACCGCGGCCCCAACCTCCTCGACTACCGCATTCCGACGAGCCTCGACGTTCCGGACATCGTCTCGATCCTCGTCGAGTCGCACGATCCCGAAGGACCGTTCGGCGCCAAAGAGGCGGGTGAGGGGCCGCTCCATTCGAGCATCCCCGCCGTCGCCAACGCCATCTACGACGCGGTCGGCATCCGCCTCGATCGCCTACCGTTCTCACCCGGCCGGGTGCTCGAAGCGCTGAGGAAGCGTGGACCCGAGCCCGACCGCGTCGCCGCGGCAGAGGAGGAGTAGGCCGGTGCTCCCGCTCCCCGCGTTCAAGCTGCACCGCCCGCGCACGATCGAAGAGGCCGCGCTCCTCTTGCACGAGCTCGGCGATCGCGCACGCCTCGTCGCCGGCGGCACCGACATCGTGCCGAACATGAAGCACGGCCTCGTCTCTGCCAAGGCGTTGGTGTCGCTCCAGCAGGTCGACGCGCTTCATGGCATCCGCGAAGAAGACGGCGCGCTCCATATCGGCGCGATGACCAGCCTCGACAAGATCGCCGGCGACGCTCGCGTCCGTGAGGTAGCGCTCGCGCTCGCCGAAGCGGCGGCCGGGGTCGGCGGCCCGCACCACCGCCGGATGGGGACGCTCGGCGGCAACCTCTGTCTCGATACCCGCTGCCGCTACTACAACCAGACGTATTTCTGGCGCTCGGCGCTCGGGTTCTGTCTGAAAAAGGACGGAAGCGTCTGCCATGTCGTCGCCGGCGGTCAGAAGTGCGTCGCCGCCGCCTCGAACGACACCGCGCCGGCGCTCATCGCCCTGGGCTCGTCGATCGTCCTCGAGAGCGTGCGGGGTCGCCGCGAGGTCGAGGCGAGGAGCTTCTATACGGCCGACGGCATTCGCAACACGGTCATCGAAGCCGACGAGATCGTCGCCGCCGTCCGCGTGCCGCTCGCCGCGGGCCGCCGCAGCGCGTTCGACAAAGTGCGAAGGCGCAACGCGATCGACTTTCCGCTCCTGTCCGTTGCCGCGAGCGCGGACCTGACCGACGGCAAGGTCTCGGCGATCGAGGTCGTGGTCTCGGCGCTCGCCGCGCGTCCTCGCCGGCTCGCCGCCGCACAGAAGATAGCGCCGGGCACCGTCGCGAGCAGCGACCTCGTCGCTCGCATCGCCGAGGCGTCGAAGCGCGAGTGCAAGCCGCTCGACAACGTCGAAGGCGACTCCGAGTGGCGGCGTGAAATGGTCCCGGTCGTCGTCGGCCGCGTCCTCTCTCGCGCGCTCGGTATCGCGCTCCGAGCGGTGTGACAATGCAGCGTGCTGGGGCCGAACGCCTCGACGAACGTCCTCGAAACAGCCTCGAACCTCGGCCCAGGTCTCGCATGTGGCGGGTATGCAACTCGATCTCACCGACGAGGAAGCGCGCCTCCTCGCGCTGCACCTGACCAAGCACATCAAGCACGTGGACGACGAGCTCGTTCACACCGACAAGCGCTCGATGCAGCGCGAGCTCGCGCACGACGAGCGCCGCCTCCTCTCGATCCTGCAGAAGCTCGAGGCGACGATGAACGCAGCCGGGCCCCCGCTCGCGACGACCGGGAACGGCAACGGTCGAGGGGCCGAAGGCCGGCGCTCGAGCCGGTGACGTTTGTTGGCGCTGGCTCGAGGCTCGACCTGCTAGCCTCGGGCCTACGATGGCGTTCGAGCTCCCCAAAGAAGCGTTCATTGCCCTTGCCGCTCTCGGCTGGGCCGACGGATCCATCCGCCCTTCCGAGAAGGCGGGCTTGCTCAAAGCGGCCGCCGCGTGCGGCGTCGCCGGTGGCGACCTGGCCGAGGTCGAGGCAGCGCTGACGAACCAGACGAAGCTCGACGGCTTCGTCCCCGGCGACATGAGCGACTGGCAGCGGCTGCTCACCTACGGCCTCGCCGTGTGGCTCGCGCGGCTCGACGGCGTGCAGTCCACGGACGAGAGCGATCTTCTCAAGGACCTCGCCAAGCGCCTCGACCTGGATCGCCAGAAGACCGACCGCGCATCCGCTGCCGCGTTCGATGTGTTCTGCCTCCCCGAAGGCGGCCGGCCCGACCGCTTCGACTTCGTCGCGCTCGACAAGCGCATGCGCGAAAAGCTCCCCCACCTCGCACCGAAAGGCTGAGCCATGGCTCCCCGGCATGTCTTGCGGGGCTGCTGGTTGGTCGGGGCGATCGCGTTCGCGTCGCTCTCTTCCTGCGCGCCAAAACCGCCTCCCGCTTCCGGCGGTGCGACCTCGGACTCTGGGGCTGCATCCCAAGCGGGATCGACGCCGGGTGCGTCGGCGCTCGGGCCAGCCGGCACGACGCGTTGGGTGGTGCTCGACGCCGTGGAGCATGACGCACCTCTCTTCGGCGAAGAGCTCGAGCGCGTCGAAGCGGCGGCCCGCGCCGCGATCGACAGGACGCCGGGCCTCCGCGCCGTTCCCAAGGACGCGATCGCGAAAATGATCACCCTCGCCGGCTCGGGCCGTTCGAAAGAGGGTGGGCCCGTGTGCGCGTCGCCTCCGACGTACACCGAGCTGCTCGATCGCAGCTACCCCGACGCACTCTCCGCGCGCCTCGTGCTCGATTGCATCGGCGAGCATTGCACCGCCGCGGTCGAGGTAGCCGCGGAGCTCGAGCTCGTCGTCAAGGTCGACACGGCGCATGACGTCGCTTCCTGGGAGCGCGCCTTCGACGGGTTGCGGCTCGCTCCTGCGCCATCGGGATCGATCGAGCCCGCGCCCGGTACCAAGGATGCGACGGGGCCTTGGTCGGTCGCGCAGGTCCTCGCGTTCGGTGATTTTGCGCGTGTGCCGCAGCGTTCGCAGCTCTCGACGACCGAGCTCGCCGCATGCGGAGGCAGCGCCGGGGCGACCCTCCTTTTGTCGGTGACGTCCGATGGGCGCGCCCAACAGTGCGAGCGCATCGATGGCGATATCGAGATGCCCTGCGCGTGCTCCGCGTTCTCGCGTCACGACTTCGGCGCGGCCGCGGGCACCCGGCGCCTCACGCTTCGCCTTCGCCGCGCTGCCATGTCGTCGAGCGCGACGGCGCGCCACGAGCCGCCGTCCCGTGCACCGGTCTTCGTCGCGACGGACACCAACGAGCCGCCGTCGCGCCGAGCCGAGCATGCGCGCGCGCTCCAAGGCTGCGTGACCGCCGCGACTCGAAAAGGAAAGCTCGAAGCTTCGCTCGTCCTCGCCGAATCGGGGAAGGTCGACGCAGCTGAGCTCGCCCAGAACGATCTCCTGAGCGAGAGCGAGCGCGCGTGCGTCGTTCGCGCCCTCGGCGAGCTCAAGTTCGCGTGCCCGACGGCGACTCCGGCGCGCGTGCACGCGACGATCCGCGTCGGTCCCTGAGCCGCACGTCGGCGCAAACTCAGTCGAAGAAGGCCCCGAGAACGCTGAAGACGCCGTCGAGCACGTCTGCCGCATCGAGCCCCGCGGAGACGGCTTCGACGCCGACTTCGACGCCTGTCTCGAGGGCGCTCTCGCCCGCGGAGCGGACCGTCGGGTTCTGCGCGGCGACGTGGGTCGTAGCCGCCACCGCTGCGGCACCGGCGACGCCGGCTGCCACCGGGACCGCGGCGCCGCCCCATCCGCTCGACCGGATGGCGTCGGTGATGCGGCGGATCTCGTCTCGGTCGTACCAAGTGCCGCAGCTCGCGCAGACGTCGAGGTCGACCTGCGCTTTTGCGGCGCGGGTGCGGCTCATCGTCTTTTTGCACATCGGACACGCGAGTGGACGCTCGGTGTTGGGGGCGTGGCGCGCGCTCTGTCCGGCGCGAAGGGCGAGCGCGATCGCGTCCGCAGGGAGCGACGTTGCGAGGCGATCTGCGCACGCGCGGCCCAGAAAGACGCCGCCGCAAACACCGCATCCTTGGATCGCGACGCCCCCGCCGTCAGCGCGATACAAGGGAGGGGCGGGGTGGCCGCTCGCGACCGCGTCGGGCTCGCACCGGGGACAACCGAGCTGGGTCTTCGCAAACTGGGTCATCGGAGGTCACGATAGCGAGCCTTTTCGATACGGTCTCGCGAAGATCGAGGCACTCTTTCTAGAATGGTGCGCGTGACGAGGCCGGCGTACGCATGCGGCTCGCTTCTGGCGCTCGTCGTCGGGTGCGGCGCGCGCACGCCGCTCGACCCTCCTGGCGGGGATCAGGCCGGCGGCGGCGGCGGTGCGACCACCACGACGTCAGCCTCGACGGGCACCGGGGGAGCAGACGCCGGAGCTTGTGAGCTCGTCATCTCCGGTGAACCGCTCGGCTTCGACGATCTGTGGCCGAAGAATCCGTCGTTCTGGCCGCGCCTCACGCCGGTCGGCGACTCGCCGGATCGCGTCGCCGTGGTCTACCGGTGGGATGGGTACGACAAGGGCGTCTCGCTCGCCGACATCGCGATGTCCCCCTGGGGCGCTTGGGGTCCCGACATGTTCGAGAGCGCGTGGGGCATCAACACCCAGAACGCAGGCGAGCATGTCGTCGACTCGGCGCCGGGGAATCAGATCGCGGTACTCACGCTCGTCGACGCCAGTCCGGCGCTCTACGTCATCGAGCCGAGCGCTCCGAGCTTCGAGAGCCTGACGCTCCGGGGCGGCTTCGGAGTCCGGCCACTGAGCGTGTCACGCGGCGCTGCCAACCACCTCGTCCTGTACGAGCGCACCGAAGGGGACGAGCGGCTCGGCGTTCTCGGGCGTGTAGGGCCCGGTGGGCTCCACGAGATAGACGAAGCGATTACGTGCGCAAATGGTCCGCTTTCGGCGGACGCGATTCCGATGGCGAGCGGCTACCTCGCGGTGGTGTCGGCCGGCCGTCCTTTTGGAACCTGCCTGACCTCGTCGGTGCCGAGCGGCCCTCCGGGCGACATGTTCGTTCTGCGGATCGAAGGCGGGCTCGAGATCAGCTCGCTCGTGAAAGGCGATCCGATCGAGTACCTGTCCATCGAGCCGCGGATCGGCGGAGCCTGGATCGTCGTTCGCAGGAAAGGCGGCTCGCTCTCGTGGCAGGCGGTCGATCCCGCCGGTTTCCTCGAGACGGACACGCAACCGCTGGCGACGCCACCTGACGATGCTGTCATTGCAACGACGCACGCCGGTGCGTGGCTCGTGGCCGGGTGGGCCGACCCTTTCGGGACCCAGGAGCTTTCGGTCGTCGCGACCGACGGCGAGCGGATATTGAATCTCTCGATCCCCGGCGGCTACCACCCGCCCGACGGGCAGCTCTCGCTGCTCGGCTCGCCCGACGGCCGGTATGTGCTGGTCGCCTGGTCGCAGGTGCAAGAAGAGCTCTGGAAGGAAATTCGCCTGGCTCGGCTCGAGCTCTCGCCGTCCTGCCAGCCGCAATGACGCTATCCTGCCCCGCGAGGTAACCGAAGAGCATGCTGGATCTGAAGATCGCGGGAGGAACCGTCGTCGATGGCACCGGACGCGAGCCCTTTCGGGGCGACGTCGGGATTTCGGGCGGGAAGATCGTCGAGGTAGGCCAAGTGACGACCGGCGCGCGTCGGACGATCGACGCTGCAGGCGCGCTCG
The DNA here is from genome assembly GCA_041940405.1 of Polyangiaceae bacterium. GTDB lineage: Bacteria > Myxococcota_A > Polyangia > Polyangiales > Polyangiaceae > Xiheicaenibacterium. The sequence goes on along the minus strand of JBGTSH010000028.1, from coordinate 12,077 downwards.
TGGTGCCGGGCTTCGTCGATCTGCACGCCCACTACGACGGTCAGGTGTCGTGGGACGACGAGCTCGCACCGTCGATCCTCCATGGAGTAACGACGACGGTCATCGGCAACTGCGGCGTCGGGTTCGCCCCGGTCAAAGCTTCGGATCGAGAGCGCCTCATCGCGCTGATGGAAGGCGTCGAGGACATCCCTGGGACGGCGCTGTCCGAGGGGATCCGCTGGGATTGGGAATCGTTCCCCGAGTACATGGACGCGCTCGATCGAACGCCGCGAACCATCGACGTGATGGCGCAGGTGCCGCACGACGCGCTCCGCGTCTTCGTGATGGGCGACCGCGCGATCGCGGGCGAGCCCGCGACCGAGGCGGACGTCGCCGCCATGCGCGCCGCGCTGCGCGAATCGCTCGAGCGGGGGGCGGTGGGCTTCAGCACGGGTCGGACCGACAACCATCGAGGCAAGGACGGCAGCGCGACACCGTCGTCCGAGGCCGATCGGCGTGAGCTCGACGGGCTGGCGAAGGCGTTCGAGGGGCTCGATCACGGCGTCCTCCAAGCTGTCAGCGACTTCGACATGGCGGCCGGCAAGGAGCGCTTCGACCAGGAGTACGATCTCGTCGAGTCGATGGCTCGTGTCGCGAAGCGGCCGATGAGCATCTCGCTCCTTCAGCGCGTCGGAGACAGCGAGCAGTGGCGCAGGGTGCTCGGGCGCGTGGAGAAGTCGGCGGCGTCGGGGCTCGAGATGCGGGTGCAGGTCGCGCCGCGTGCGATCGGGGTGCTGCTCGGTTTCGAGGCGACGTTCCACCCCTTCATGGGCTTCCCCAGCTACAAGGCTGTCCAGCACCTGCCGCTCGAAGAACGGGTGAAGCACCTCTCCAACCCCGAGGTGAAGGCGCGCCTCCTCGAAGAGAAGAGCGAGCGCGTCGCCGGTGACGGCAGCGCGATTCCGCCGCTCGCGGATCAGCTCCTCGCGAACCTCGACTTCGTGTCGATGAGCCTCTTCCGGCTCGGCGCTCGTCCGGACTACGAGCCCAAGCGCGAAAACTCCCTCTTCGGTGAGGCCGCGCGACGCGGCGTCCGTCCGCTCGAGGCCGTGTACGACGCGCTGCTCGACGCGGGCGGGACCGCTCTCCTCTACTTCCCGATCTACAACTATGCGGCAGGCAACTTGGATGAGGTAGGCGAGATGCTCCGCCATCCGCTTTCGCTCTTCGGCCTCGGCGACGGTGGGGCGCACGTCGGAACGATCTGCGACGCGAGCTTCCCGACGTTCCTTCTGACACACTGGGCTCGCGATCGAGAGCGCGGAAAGATGCCCGTCGAGCGCGCCATCCAGATGCTCACGGGAGCGCCCGCAGATTGGCTCGGCCTCGACGATCGCGGGACCATCAGCGGTGGTCGGCGCGCGGACATCAACGTCATCGATTTCGAGCGTCTCGCCCTCCCGGCGCCGCGCCTCGTTCGCGACCTGCCGGCCGGCGGGCGACGCCTCCTTCAGGACGCGGAGGGCTACCGGGCGACCCTCGTCGCCGGTGAGATCGTGCGCGACGACGGCAAGACGACGGCGGCCCGGCCCGGGCGCGTCGTCCGCTCCGGCGGTCGACGGCGGCCCTGACGAAGTGTAAGGGACGACCCTCGATGCGAAAGCTCACCCGTACCCTCGTCCTCGACTGCGAGCCGGACAAGTTTTGGAGCATCTTCTTCGACGACGAGTACATCCGCCGGATGCACCTCGATGGGCTCGGCTTCCGAGAGATCGAGATCCTCGAGAAGACCGAGACCCGGCGGCGGCTCCGAGCCGTGCCGGCGCTCGACGTCCCCGAGACGGTGGCCAAGCTCCTGGGGGACCGCTTTGGATACGAGGAACGGGGCACCGTCGATCGAGCCAAGGGCGAGTGGCGCTGGTCGATGGCGCCCAACGCGCTCGGCGACAAGCTCCGGACGGAGGGGACGGTGACGATCGAGAGCGCGCCGGGCGGTAAGACCCGGCGTCATGACAATGTTGTCATCGAGGCGAAGCTCTTCGGCGTCGGATCGCTGATCGAGGGCACCGCCGAGAAGCAGCTGCGCAACTCCTGGGAGAAGGAAGAGGCCTTCCTCAAGCGCTGGTTGACGCGCTGATCCATGTAAGCAAATTGCCCTGTGGCACTCGGCCTCTCTTGAGGCTTGGCTGCCGGCCGAAACGCGGCGTCGCTCAAGAAATCATGAGGGCATTTCTGCCTCGCGCGAAGGCACGGGTGTTGCTGCGGCACGGGCTGTGTCGCGGGGGATAGGGGCAGACCAGTCGGTGGGGAGCGTCAAGGACCCACGTCCGGACGCAACGGTTCCATCCGGGTCCAGCCCGGCCGAGCACCCTAGGGATGAGTTTCTAGCCATGCTGTCGCACGAGCTACGAAACCCCCTCAGTGCGATCGTTTCGGCCGTGGCGCTCTTGGAGGCAGAGCGAGAAGGCGTCACCAGTCGTGAGATCGACGTCATCAAGCGGCAGTCGCGCCACATGGTCCGCTTGCTCGATGATCTTCTCGAAGCGAGCCGCATCGATCGCAACAAGATCGAGCTTGTCAGGCGCGTCATCGATCTTCGATCCGTCATCGACGACGCAATCTCCGCGATGCGTGCGCGCTTCGTCGAGCGCGGCGTCTCCCTCACGACCGATCCGTCGCCGACGCCGCTGCGGGTCGACGGCGACGCCGCTCGCCTCCTTCAGGTGGTGGTGAACCTGCTCTCGAACGCCGTCAAATTCACGCCGACCGGCGGGAGCGTCTTGCTCACCGCACGAGCGCACGACGGCGACGCGATCGTGAGCGTGCGCGACGACGGCGTAGGCATCGACGCCAGCGAGATCGGGAAGGTGTTCGAGCTGTTCTTCCAGGCCAAGCCCAGCCTTGCTCGGACGGACGGCGGCGTGGGCGTCGGGCTCGCGCTCGCGCGGCGCGTCGCCGAGCTCCATGGCGGGCACGTGGTAGCCAAGAGCGGCGGACTGGGCCGTGGGAGCGAGTTCATCGTCTACATCCCGCTCGCGCGCGACGCGTTGGAAATCCCCGAGACGCCCTCCTCGATGCGCGGCAGCATGCCGTCGCCGGGCAAGACGATCGTGCTCGTCGACGACAACGCCGACAGCTGCGCGATGATGGAAGAGCTCTTACGCCGCGAGGGGTATGACGTCGCGAGCGCCCACGACGGCCAGTCGGGGCTCGAGCTCATCGATCGCCGCGATCCGGAGATCGCCATCATCGACATCGGTCTCCCGGGCCTCAGCGGCTACGAAATCGCGAGGCGCGTCCGAACCGAGTGCCGGCACCCGGACATCTTCCTGATAGCGCTGACCGGGTACGGCGCGGCGGACGATCGCCGCGCTGCTCTCGAGACGGGGTTCGACCGGCACCTCGTCAAGCCGGTGAGCTCCTCGGAGCTGACACGCGTCCTCAGGCGGCCTCGACGTCCCAACACGCAGACGGGCCTCGAACCCGCGAGCCACCCGAGGATCGACCGAGGCGCGCGACCGCCGCGCCAGACCTGAAGCGACTGCCGGATCTTCAGCTTCGGCAGCTTTGTCACCGCCGTCGTGTCCTTCACGAGCGAGCCGGTGATGTCCAGGCTCTTGAGCTCGACCAGGTCCTTGAGCGGACCCAGGTCCGAGATCCGCGTGTTCTTGATCGAGAGGACCTCGAGCTTCTTCAGGCCCGACAGGGGGCTGAGATCGGTGACCTCTGTGTCGTCCAAGAGCAGCTCGGTCAGCTCGGTCAGGCCCGAGAGCGGCTTGAGGTCGGAGACGGGCGTCCGGCCGAGGTCGAGCCGATCGAGCTTCTTGAGACCCGAGAGCGGCGTCAGATCCTTGATCTTGGTGATCGAGAGCCGCAGGCTGGTCAGCTCCTTCAGGTCGGCGAGCATGGAAATGTCGTCGAGCGAGCCGGGCGCGAGGAAGATTTCCTTCGCCTTGGTCAGATGCGGAAAGACGCAGTTGTCGAGCGCGTCGTTCTGCTTCGACTGCGTCAGGTTGAGCGTCACGACCTTGGCGAGATCGGCCTTGGTGATCGGACCCGTTGGCTTCTTGCTCTGAACCCGCACGGCAGCTTCGAGCGCCGGATCCTCGAACGTGATCTCGGGGCCCTTGCCGCAGTCGCGCGGTGCCTTCTTCGGCGCTGCTGCTTGCGACGCCGACGGCGGCGGCGTGGGAGCGGCGGTAGGGCGCGCGGGCTGCGCTGCCGATGCGGATGGCTTCGTCTTCGCGTCCTCGCCACCACACGCGGCGACGAGCAGTGCGACTGCCATGAGGGTCCTCTTCATGGCCCGGAGGATAGGCAGGATCGTGCCGCCCGTGGGAAGTCCCGTGCACGACCGAGAACCGTCGGGCCCGTCGGAATACACACCCTCGGGAAGCGCGATCGTCGGTCGCCAGGCGATAGGCGACGATTTCACACGCGGCCGCTCCTTTGCACACGCGGGGGGCATGCATTCACACCTCGGCTTACTTCGAACGAAGATCCTGCACGCCCTCGGGATGACCGTCGTGCTCGGCGGCTGCTGCACCGAGCGGACGAGGACGGAGACCACCTGCATCGAGCTCGGCGAGGACGACCTCTCGTGCCCCGACGCCGCCTACGTCCAAGAGGAGCTCGGCCTCGACGACGTCACCTCGATCACCGAGTACCCGCAGCGGCCGTACCTCATCGACGGCAAGAGGTACGTCGCGCCGACGGAATGTTGCTACGACCACGAGGAGACGTTCGAGGATTGCGGCGGCAGCCACGGGTTCGGACGGCCGCTGGTCATCGACGGCGCTTCTGCCGTGGCCGAGGTCGTGCCGGGGGATCGAGGTTGGTGGCGCGAGCAGCGCCGCGCGCTCTACACCTCCGGCCTTTCACCGGCAGCGCGCGCCGAGCAGGGACGGCGCTGGCGAAACCGTGCACTCCTGGAGCATGCGGCAGTCGGCTCCTTCGCACGCTTCGCGATCGAGCTCCTCGGGCTCGGCGCGCCGCTGGATCTCGTCCGAGGAGCGCAGCGCGCCTCGCTCGAAGAGATCGCCCACGCCTCCGCTTGCTTCGAGCTCGCGTTCGCGCTCGACGGATTTCGCGCCGGTCCCGGCCCGCTCCCCGTTGCCGGTGCCGTTGCCCTCGCGCCTTCGGCGCCCGACGTCGCCCGGCGGTTGGTTCACGAGGGATGCGTCGAAGAGACGCTCGGGGCGGCCGAGCTCCTCGCTGCTGCAGGCCGTGAGCGCGACCCCTTCGTACGACGTCTCCTCGTCAGGCTCGGTCGTGACGAATCGCGGCACGCTGCGTTCGGCTGGCAAGCGCTGGCGTGGCTCGTCGGTGAAGATGCCGCGGCCCGCGCCGCCGCCACCGACGCGCTCGCCCTGGCGGAGCGTTCGGTCGCGGAGTCGGCGCCGTCGGCGCTCGAAGCGTGGCGCGCCATCGTAGACCCGGTTGCGGAGACGGTGCTGTCATGAAGATCGCGGCTGTCGCCATGGCCCTCGGAGCGATCACGTGTGCGTCGGCAGCCGGAGCGCAGCCCGTCGCGGATCCATCCCAGCCGCCGATCGCGACCGAGCCTCCTCCGGACGCCGATCCGGAATTCGCTGGCACCGTCGCGCTCTATTCGGCGCCGGGGGTCCTCCTCGGACGATCCGGTTGGAATCGCATCCTCGAATCAGGAGGGTATGAGCCTCTCGACGCCTTCGCTGGAGAGCTCGGAGCTCGCGCCGCGATTCAGCTGAGCGGCCTCGAGCTTGCGGTGGTCCCGTCGTACGCCTTGGGAGTGGCCGGCGACACCGGCCGGCGGCGCTTCGAATCGACCTCGGTGTTCGCCGAGGCTGCGTACGACCTTCACCCGTCGCCCAGCTTCACCCTCGCACCGTCCGCAGGGCTCGGTTGGCAGCGCTCGTCGCTTTGCTTCACCGGCGAGCCCGACGCGATCGCACCCGAGCCCCGCGGCTCTCCCATCAGCCAGATCCTTCGCGCGCCGGGAAGAGAGTCGTGCCTCGATAGCGACCATGGCGCGCTCCGTTTGGGCTTTGCGTTCGGGATCGCCAACTACGAACAAGGCGGGCTCCTCTTCGCACGGATACGGCCCACGTTCACCGTCCCGTTCGCGAGCTCGACCTATCGGCTGGACGGACAGGATCTGCCGCCGCTCGCCGGCCCGGCCGCGCCGCACGTTTCGTTCGCGGTCAACGTCGAGGTGGGGTTCGGTGTCGGAGCCGGCCGGCGCCGCTGGTGAGCCCGCGATCGAGGTAGGGCCTCGTCGGCCCGGCGAGCATGATGAGGCGAATGACGCGGAAGCGGTGACCGCGGAAGGGCTCGAGCAGCTCGACCATCCGTTCGTCGCTTCCCCAGGGCTCGCCGGTGAGCGTGAAGCTCACGTCGTGCGGGAGGTGGACGTCCCCCGTGGGGACGGCGTCCGGATCCCCGAAGGCGAAGCCCATCATGTGCTCCGCGGTCCACGGCCCGGTACCCGGGATCGCGTAGAGCAGCTTTCTCACGTCGTCGAGGCCGCGAGACGCGGCGGCCTCGACGCGATCTGCCACCCGCGCAGCCTCGAGGAGCGCTCCCGCGCGCTTTTGCTCGACGCCGAGGCGCATGAATTCGTACGCCGGGACGCGTCGCAGCTTCTCGTAGCGGGGAAAGATGACCGTTCCGTAAGGCCCAGGCGCCTCTTCGCCGAAGCGCCGAGCGATGGCGTGATGGGAGGCCGCCGCCTCGCCGTGGGTCACGCGTTGCTGGAGGACGAACGCCGCGTGAAGGTCGAATGGGAACGGCGACCTGCCGAGGCGCAGGCCCGGCACCGCGCGCGAAAGTCCGGCGACTCGCTCGGACAGAGGCGCAAAGGTCTCCGGTCGGTCCTCGCCGCCGAGCCATGCGAACGCGCGATCGAGCGCCCACCTCGCGCCCGGCCCCCACGCCCGCGCTCCGATGCGCCCGCCGCCGACGTCGGAGAGCTCGATGGTCACGGGGCCCTCGGGGCATCGAGCCGATTTCACGAAGAGGCCTCGGTCACGCCGGGTGGTCGGGTCCCCGCCGCCCATCCGCTGGAGCGTGAACGAGGTGCCGAGGTCGTACGGTGCCGGCACCTCGATCTCGCGCGTCAGCTCCGTCACCCCGAAACGATAACGCGGATAACCTCGGAGCGTGCGAGACGACGCGGAGCTCGAGGTGGGCGGCTTCCTCGCGCGGCTCGTCGCGCCGGAGCCGGGCTACGTGCTCGTGCGCTTCGTCATCCTGCGGCTCTTGGGCGTCGTCTACTTCACGGCCTTCCTCGTCGCTGCGCTCCAGCTGGTCCCGCTCGTCGGGGAGCGCGGCATCCTGCCTGCGTCCGGCTTCCTCGGCGAGCTCGCCGTCCACGAGGGCTCGACCTTGGGTGCGTTCCGCAGGCTTCCCACGCTCTTCCTCCTGACCGGCGCATCGGACATCGCGCTGTCGGTCGTGGCCTGGACCGGCGTCGTCCTCTCGGCGTTCGTCGCCCTTGGGATGACCAACGGTATCGTCATGTTCATCCTCTGGGCGCTCTATCTCTCGATCTCCCAGATCGGTCAGATCTTTTACGGCTACGGCTGGGAAATTCAGCTCCTCGAGACAGGCATCCTCGCGGTCTTCCTGTGTCCTCTCCGATCCGTCGGACCGTTCTCGGGCGCCGCGCCGCCGATCTTCGCCATCTGGATGCAGCGCTGGCTCATCGTGCGCGTCATGCTCGGAGCCGGCCTCATCAAGATCCGAGGCGACGCGTGTTGGCGTGACCTCACCTGCCTCGTCTACCACTACGAGACGCAGCCCATCCCCGGGCCGCTCTCGCCGGCGCTCTCCGCGATGCCGGTGTGGTTTCACAAGGCCGGCACGCTGTTCAACCACCTCGTCGAGATCGTCGCCCCTTTCTTCGCGTTCTGGCCGATGCACGCGCGCCGCGTCGCCGGCATGTTCTTCGTCGTCTTTCAGGTGACGCTCATCCTCAGCGGCAACCTCTCCTTCCTGAACTGGCTCACCATCGTTCCGGCGATCGCGTGCTTCGACGATCGCTTCCTCGCGAGGGTCCTGCCCGCTGCGCTCGTGCGCGCCGCGGAGCGAACCGCGCCGCGGTCGACGCGCGCTTCATTGGCCGCTTCGGGAGCGTGGGGTCTGGTCGTCGCGCTGCTCAGCATTCAGCCCGTGGCGAACCTGCTCTCGCCGAGGCAGGCGATGAATCGCTCTTTCGATCCTCTCCACCTCGTCAACACCTACGGCGCCTTCGGCTCGGTCGGTCGAACGCGCTACGAGGTCGTGCTCTCGGGTACGAACGCCGACATTCCCGACGAAGACGCCGAATGGCTGGAGTACGAGCTGCCTTGCAAGCCGGGCGACGTCATGCGGCGGCCGTGCTGGATTACGCCCTATCACCTGCGGCTCGACTGGCAGATGTGGTTCCTTCAATTCTCCCAGGCCGAGCAGAGCCGATGGTTCATGAGCCTCGTGAGCCAGGTCCTCGCGGGGCACGACCCGGCACGCGGACTTTGGGCAAAGGACCCTTTTCCGACGAGGCCTCCTCGATGGCTCAAGGCCGACGTCTACGTGTATCGCTATGCCAGCGAGGGTCCGGCGACATGGCAGCGCTCGTGGGAGCGGACGTACATGCGACCTGTCGAGCGCGACGATCCCGAGCTCTTGCGGACGCTGGACGCGTGGGGGCTCCCACGCCCGAGGTGAGCTACGCTGTCGCCATGCGCTTCCACGGCCTCTCGATCCTTCTGCTCGCGGGCTGTGCATCGGATGTCGATCCGCCGATCGCGGCGGAGCCCGAGGTCGACGTGACCGTACCCACCGCGCCGTCGAACGAGGCGCCGCGCGAAGCGACCCCCCCCAAGCCGTCCGCGCTCGACGGCTGGCGCTTGCCGGGCAGCAGCGCCGCGCTCGACACGCCTTGCACGAGCCCCGCGGTCCCCGAGAAGGGAGTGACGCCGCTCTGCAACGAGAGCGGGAAGATCGCCATGGAGGAGCGGCCGCAGGCGCTCGGCAGCCAGGTCGAGCCGCCTTGCAGCATGCGCGTGATCGAGGGCGACAAGGCGCACGGTCTGATGGAGATGCGCACGATCTGCGTCGACGGCGATCACCTGCTCGTCTCGAGCGCATGCCTCTACTGCCGCACGCTCGACGCCGGGAGCACGTACCATGCGCGACTCTCCGCCATGGGCCCCGCGCAGCATGCGTGGCTCCACACGATGCTCGCGCTCACGCCGTCGGCCGAAAAGCCCACGACGGCCGAAGGCTGGCGGCGCCTCGCCGAGAAGGCGAAGCCGGTCGAGAAGCGCTGACGAGCGCGAATCAGTTCGCGGGCTGCGGGTTCAGGAGCACGTTGCTCACGTCACCGCAGTGCACGACGGGGACCGGCGTCATCGTCGGGAACTTCTCACGGAACTTGTTGGCGACGTCGTTGCACGTCCCGCCGTGCCCGCACTGGACCGTGTACGCGACGGTAGGTCCGCCCTTGAAGGTGTGCTTGATGTCGAAGCGCGTGAGCGCGACGTCACCCACGCGATTGTTGGGTGCTTCGCGCACGAGGTTCCACGCCTTGTTGCTCGACACCACTTCACGGATCTTCTGCCAGCGTCCGGCGTCGTCGCTTCCGTCACCTGTCAGAAGCACGGCCGTCGCCGTATTGCAGCTCGGGTCGGCCTCCTTCACGTCGCCCGCGCGCGCAGTCGTAACGAAGACCGCTGCCGCGAGGGCGGTCATGGCGACAAGGTAGGACGTCCGGCTCGGGGTTCGCATGCGGGCGATTTACGCTCGGCTATCCCCGCGACTTCCCGAGGATCGCAAGCTTCGTCACCGTCGTGACACAGCTGCGTCTCGAGTTATTTGCGAGCGCGCCGTCGGGCCGTCACGGCCCCAAGGGTAAACAGCGCTCGCGATGCTCGAAGCCTTCGCGGCACGGCGCCTCGATCCCAACCTCGTCAAGAGGCTCGTCGTCGGGACGTGCGTTGGCGTCGCGCTCATCTTCAGCGTGGGCTTCTACTTCGCCAAGGTCGCCAAGGCGGTGACTGCGCCCGAGCCCGAAGAGGAGGAGGGGCCGATCGTTCCGGTCAGTCTCGTCGAGACGCCCGAAGAGAAGCCTGTCGAGCCGGTAGAGGTCCCGGACGAGCCGGATCAGGATCCCGGCCCGCGCGCACCGGGCCCGGTCGCACCTGCGATGCCGACCGAAGTTCCCGAGCAGCAGAAGATGGCCAATGCGCAAGAGGCGTATGGCGACGGTGACAAGCCGATCAAGTTCGGCGACGGCGGCGGCGGCGGCGGCAAAGGAAAGGGAGCCGGCGGACCGCCGAAGAAGGAAGAGAAGAAAGAGGAGCCGAAACCCAAGGCCGCAAAGCCGAAGCTCTCTCCCGAAGACTACGACCCGCCGAAGTGCAAGGCGTCGGGCATCGACGCCGCGGCCGCCAAGGCCACTGGCGTTCAGGGCACGGTCGTCGTGAAGTACACCGTCACCGAGAGCGGCGCGGTGACCAATGCAGCCGTGGTGAGCGGCCCACCCGAGCTCCACGCCCTCGCGCTCGCGGCCGCGCAACGAACCAAGTGCGAGCCCGCCAAGCTCAAGGCCGACGGCTCCGCCATTTCAATCAGCCGCAGAGTCCCGTTCCGCGTGCGGTTCTCAACGAATTGAGGTTTTTGCCATGACGTTCGATCTGCTGCACATCTGGTCCTCGATGAGCGTGGCCAACAAGGCCATCACGCTCATCCTGATCGCAATGGCGGTCCTCTCCGTGGCGGTGACCGTCGAGCGCCTGTTGGCGCTCGCCAAGAGCTCGCGCATCTCGCGCGAGTTCGCGCAGAAGGCGCAGGAGCCGATCGAGGCGTGGGACCTCGACGGTCTCGTCGCGCTCGCCGAGCGTCACAACACCTCGAACCTCGCTCGCCTCTTCTCGGCGATGACCAAAAAGCTGATGCTGGGCATCAGCCGGCCCGACGGCGGCATGTCGCCCGTCGACCTCGCCCGCAACGAGGCGACGCGTCAGCAGGAGCAGATCGGCGCCGAGCTCCGCCGGGGCATGGGCATCCTCGCGACGATCGGCTCGATCACTCCCTTCGTCGGCCTGCTCGGCACGGTCATCGGCATCATCGCCGCCTTCCAAGCGATCGGCGCCTCGGGCGCAGGCGGCATCGGAACGATCAGCGTCGGCATCGCCGAGGCGCTCATCGAGACCGCGCTCGGCCTATCGGTCGCGATCCCTTCGGTCATTTTCTTCAACTACCTCACCAACCGAGTCACCGCGATCGAGTCGGCGCTCGGTCGCAGCGCGGGGCAGCTCATCGACGAGATGGAGTACCGTCATGGCAAGCGCGAAGAAGAGCGCATCAGCGACGTTCACGCGACCCGTGAAGCAGCCTGAGCCCGAGATCAACGTCACCCCGCTGGTCGACGTCGTCCTCGTTCTGCTCATCATCTTCATGGTGGTCGCGCCCAACCTCCAGGAAGGGACGCCCGTGGTGCTCCCGGAGATCGAGGCCGTCGACAAAGAGAAGTACGAGGACACTATCGAGGTCGTCATGGCCGCCGACGGCAAGCTCTTCCTCGACGACGAGGAGAGCACCCGCGAGGCCGTCCTCGGCGAGCTCGAGAAGACGCACGAGACGCGGCCCGAGCGCGTGCTCGTTCTCAAGGCCGACGCACAGCTGCCGTATTCGACGGTGCGCGATATGTTCGCCTCGATTCAGAAGACGGGCTTTCGCAACGTCAGCCTGAAGGTGTCCACCAAGAACCGCGAAGGGGAGACCTGAGCCATGGGAATGGCGCTGGGCGGCGGCGGGAAGAGCTCGGGCCCTTCACCCAACATCAACATCACGCCGCTCGTCGACGTAGCGCTCGTCGTCCTGATCATCTTCATGGTCGTGGCGCCGATGCTGACCAAGACCTTCACGCTCAACGTCCCGCCCGAGCCGAAGGACGAGAAGCCGCCCCCCGCTCAATCGGACGAGTCCGTCGTCCTGACCATCGACGAGTCGGGGACGATGAAGATCAACAAGCACGTCGTCACGCAGGAAGAGCTCGCCGATCGATTGCCGCGAATGCTCGCGGCCACCCGCCACAAGGTCCTCCATTTCGACGCCGCCGACGGGTTGCCCTACGG
>JBGTSH010000027.1:0-48968 GCA_041940405.1 Polyangiaceae bacterium | reverse complement strand
GAGTTCGCGCAGGAGTGCGCTGTTTGGGAGAAGGAGCTCGTATCGCTTCAGCCGTCGATCGTAGTCGAGGTGCGGAGGCAAGGTGCTGGCGCCGTCGCCGGAGCGCAGGTCTCGCTCGATGGGAAGCCGATCGTAGTGGGTACCGAGATCGAGCTGGAGCCCGGCTCTCGGAGCGTGACCGCCGAGGCTCCGGGGGAGGCTCCGATCACGCAGAGGGTCGAGCTCAACATCGGCGAAAAGCGCAAGGCCGTGCGCATCACGTTCCCGTCGAACGAAGAGCCGGCTCCGTTCCCGCCGATCGGCGCTTGGGTGTTCGCCGGCTTTGGCGTTGCGCACCTCGTGCAGTTCGGCGTGCTCGCGGGGCTCGGGAGCTCGAAGGAGGGCGATCTCGACGCCTGCAAGCCCAACTGCGCTCAAGAGGACGTCGATGAGGTCGAGAGCTTCTACCTCGGCGCCGACATCGGCCTCGGCTTGGCCGCCGGCTCTCTCGGTGTGGCGGTGATCTGGACGATCGTCGACTACGCAATGCGACCGGAGACGCCGACTGCGCCGAGCGCGACGGGGAGCGGTTTGCTCTGGCGGTTCTAGGTCGCGGTGAGTATCAGCTGCAGACCTCCCTCAGCTCGGTGATCCCCTTCTCGGGATTGAACACCTTTTTGAGGGGGCACGGCTTCTTTGTAGTTGGCTTCGTCGCGGGTGGCGGGCCCGGGATTCGGATTCTCCCGGTGGCTTGAGGTATTGCCGACGCCGACGTCGTCGCCGACGCAATCGGCGCCGAAGCCGTCGGCTCGATCGGCGTCACGGTTGGTAGCGTCTCTGCCGTGGGCGCCGGAGACGTGGCGCGCGGAGGCTCTTGTGGTGGGTCCGCTTTCGAGATCTCCGATTCCGCGTCTCGACTCTGCACCAAGACGACCACGAGCATCGCGAGGCTCGCTGCGATCACTGCGCCGAGCGCGGCTCTCACGCGCGGCGAGGAGAGCGTTCCACCGCTCGCCGAACGACCCTCCGCCATCCCTTTCGTCACGCTGACCTGGGTGGGCCCGTCGTTGGGTTGTGGATCGCTCGGCGCGTCGGCCGGCATCCCCGCCGACGGATCGCCCATCGCTCGGACGAGGCCATTGAGGCGCTCGACGCCCTTTGCCCCCCACTCTGCGACCCATGCAGCGACCTGTGTGCTCCGCGCAGCGACGACGGCATTCTCGAGCGCTGCGGCCATCTCGGCAGCGCTCTCGTAACGATCGGAGGGCTCGGTCGCCAGCACCTTCTTCAGGATCGCGTCGATCGGAGCGAGGCTCGGATCGCCGAGGACCTGGCCCGGCATCTTCACGCCCTCGCCGGTGAGCGCAAAGAGCGCCTCTTCGACCCGGTTCATTCCGCCCCGGAAGCGTTTGTTGACGAGGAGCTCCCACGCGAGGATCCCGACGGAATAGAGATCGGCGCGCGGCCCGAGCGGCATGAGGAGCATCTGCTCCGGGGCCATGTACGCGAGCTTGCCCTTCACGGTGTGGGTGTTCGTGCCTTCGCTGTTCGAGAACACCTTGGCGATGCCGAAGTCCACGAGGCGTGCGGTTCCGTCGAGCCCGACGAGGACGTTGTGGGGCGAGATGTCGCGGTGCAGGATGCCGAGCGCCCTGCCGGTGGGATCGGTGACCGAATGCATCGCGTGGAGGCCCGCGAGGACATCGAGCAGGATCGACACCACGATCGGTACCGGCATCTTCACGTCCCGCCGTCGCATTTCGGTCGCCATCTCTTCGAGCGACGATCCGACGACGAGCTCCATGATGAGCAGGACCTCGGTAGCTTCCTTGTAGAGGTCGAGCGTCGGGACGATGTTTCGGTGGGTGACGCGCGCCGCGAGGTGCGCCTCCTCGACGAACGATCGAGCGAAGTCGGGATCGGTCGCAAGCATCGGGAGGAGGCGCTTGATCGCCACCGGCTTCTGGAACCCCGACGCCCCGAGGCGCCTCCCGACGTGCACGCGCCCCATCCCGCCCGAGCTGATCTCGCCGTGGACCTCGTAAGGACCAATGCGCTTCGGGCCGGTGTAGACCTCGGTCCTCATACCGACTTCTTCGGGCGTTGGATGGCGTACGCATCCAGCCGGTTGACGAGCGCGCGGCGCGACATGCCGAGGAGCTTCGCCGCGCGCGTCTGGTTGCCCGCGCACTCGGCGAGCGCGGATTGGATGCGCTCTTTCTCGATGCGCTCGAGGTCACCGCGCAGCGAGCCCGCAGAGCTCGACGCCGGCGCGACCGCGATCTCCGGTAGGACGGCGGGCGGGGGAAGTGTGGCGCCGAGCGGCCCTGCGGGTATCGGCGGCCGATCGAGCTGGAGGTGCTCCGGCAGGATCCAGTGACCGTCGGCGAGGAGCGCCGCGCGCTCGATGACGTTCTTCAGCTCGCGGATGTTGCCCGGCCACGAGTAAGCGAGGAGCACGTCGGCCGTCGGACCGGGCAGCCCGGGCGGCGTGCGACCGAGCTTCGGTCCGAGCGCGGCCAGGAACCCCTGCGATAGCGCGATGATCTCGTTGCGCCGCTCGCGGAGCGGCGGAATGCGGAGCGTGACGCCTGCCAGGCGGTAGTAGAGATCGGCGCGGAAGCGGCTTGCCGCGATCAGCGCCGAGAGGTCTCGGTTCGTCGCCGCGACGATGCGCACGTCGATGGGGCGCGGCTTGACCGCACCGACGCGTTGCACCTCTCTTCGCTCGAGCGCGATGAGGAGCTTGGCCTGAATCGGCATCGAGAGCTCGCCCAGCTCGTCGAGGAACACCGTGCCGCCGGACGCGACCTCGAGCAGGCCGGGCTTCGACTCGACGGCGCCGGTGAACGCGCTGCGATCGCGATCGGCCCCCGTGAACGCGCCCTTGACGGAGCCGAAGATCTCGCTCTCCATCAGGCTCTCGGGGATCGCCGCCGAGTTGATGTGCACCCAAGGTCCGTTCGCGCGGCGCGACGCGCGGTGCATCTCCTCGGCGAGCACGCCCTTGCCGACGCCCGTCTCGCCGAGCAAGAGCACGCTGATCTCTCCGGGCGCGACGCGCGCGAGATACGCGCGAACCTCGTCGATGGTGCCGGAGAGCGGCGGCGCAGCAGACTTGGGCGCGGCCTTCGCCGGCGCGAGGTGCACGACGAGATCCGTCGCGCCGAGCTTCACCACGCTGCCGGGCCCGATCGGCCTCGCGCGGTTCGGCTCGAGCCGCTGCCCATCGACCATGGTGCCGTTCGAGCTCCCGAGGTCCTCGAGCATGATCGTGCCGTCGACGACGATGCGCGCGTGACGCCTGCTCACCGAGTCGTGCGGCACCGAGAGCGCCAGACCTTTGTCGCGCCCGATGACGATCTCACCACGCCTCGGAAGAGGGCACTCCGCGTGCGCGCCCTTCCAGAAGACGACGACGCGCGAGTGCGTCTCGTCCACGTCATCGTGGACGTGCGTGCGCGTCTCGCCGCTCTCGCCGCCGTGGTTCACCAGGCGAACAGGATACCAGATTCCTACGGGCGTTTACTTCGGAGTCTCAGGCGAATCGCTGTTCGATTCGCACCGCACTCAGCGGTTTACCGGCACGCGGACGATCAAGCCGGGATCCCAGAAGGTGCCGTAGTAGAGCGCGTCGTCATCGAAGGCCAACGCATTGGGATTCTGGATGCCGCCCCCTGGGAGGGTGAAGGTCTCACCGTCGCTGAGTCGCATGGCCATGAGCTTGCCCTGGTTTGACGCTACGTCGTCGTAGGCGTCGTCGGCCCAATAGAGCCAGTTGTCATCACCGACGACGGGGTCGCAGTCCGTCATCGGCACCAGTTGCTCCTCTACAGAGCTGCCGTGCGGTAAGAAATAGATGACGTCGTCGCCGCTGTGGCACCAGTACACGCCTCGCGAGTTGATGGCGAGGCCTTGGGCCGTCCAAGGATTGGAGCCCCCTAGGTTACCGTCGATGACAATATCGTTAGGACCATTCGGGATTGCTGCCCGGCTCAAATCACCGGTCGCCGTGTCGGTCAGCCAGAGGTCGCTGTCCCAGACCTCCATCTCGTAGACGTGATTCAAGTTGGCCCCAATCTGCTCTATCGAGCCCATGTTGGGATCCTTTGGTGCCCGATAGAGCAGCTTGTCCGATGGGTTGCCGAGGACGACGTGCATGCCTGCCGAGAAGTAGACATAGGCGCCGTGGACGGCCAGGCCGAGGAGCTCGTCCGTGCCTGCTCCGGAGAGCTCGGCGACCGTTTGGACCGGCTTCGTGCCGAGTCCCAGCTCTGCTCGTCGTACGAGGTTTCCGGCACGCCAGTAGAGGTGCTGGCCATCGGTCACCAGGTAACCGGGCGCCGCGGCTTCGTCAGTGGCGACTTCTTCGATCTCTGGGTTCAGGTCGGTCACGGGGTCGACCTCGCTGAGGACGGGCGCCTTCCGCACGTCGTTGCCGGCAGCGTTGGCCCAGTAGACGATCCCTTCGTGCACGACCAGGCTGTCAACATTCCACTCGTCGACTGATATCTTGCTCTCGACGCACTTGCCGTTGTCGCACGGCGCGAGCGGCGGCGCCATCGACCCGCCCTCGCCGCCCGAGCCGCTCGACGCCGAGCTGGTCGAGCCTGTTGCCTGCGTCGAGCTCGCCGTCGGCGCCCCACCGGTTACGTACTCGTTCTCGTCGAAGACGACCAAGCAGCCCGACGTCGCGAGCGCGACGAGAGCGAAGCGTGCCGAGGGGCGATTTCGGGGTCGGTTCATTGGATCACGGATTCAGATCCAGCCGCACCACCTTGCTCGGCCCGACGTACGTCCCGTAGTAGACGTGGCCATCGTCGAAGGCGAGGCGTTCCGGGATGTTCTCGATCCCCACCTCGAGAAAGTAGGCGCCGCCGTTCGGTTGGCCTGCTCGCTGCGCAAGAACGCTCCCAATCCCGCCATCGCCTTGGTTCAGCCAGTAGATCCATTGGTCGTTTCCGGCAACGTCCCCGCAGTCACCCGTGAGGGCGAACTCCTCGACGACGGCGTCCGGCTCGCGGCCGAGGAACATGATCCGCTGCATTGCTCGATTGCACCAATAGATTCCCCCCGTCGTGACCGCGAGCCCCAAGGCGTCCCAGGGGTAGCTCGGGTCCTCGATGATGGTCTGCTCGTGAAGGATGGTGGCAGCGGCCGGATCCGGGTCGATAGGGATCCTCCACAGCCTTCCTTCTCTGTTCTCGGTCGCAATGAGGAAGTCACCGTCGACCTCGAGGTCCCAGATCTCGCTGATGCCGCCGAGCAGCTCCTCGGGCGCCCCACCTGCCTTGGAGAGGCGCTGGATCGAAGTGGTGTTGTCGGCATGCCTTTCGGAAAAATAGATGAAGTCGGCATCTACGGCGATGCGATTCAGCCCCGACTGATTGGGAAGGATATTGGTCGCGGCCTCCATCCCGTCGCCCGCTGCGCCTTGCCAGATTGCTCCAGTGGCGGTCGGCTGTGTGTTCGATCTCGTGGTCCAGTACGCGACGTCCCCATCGATCGCGATACCGCTGGGTTGCTCCGCCTGCTGTGCCGAGTCCCAGAGGTCTTGGCGCTCCGTGCCGTCCGGTAGCGCCTTTCGGACATGCCTGTCGGCGGCTGCCCAGTAGACACGCGTGCCGTCCGTCGCGAGGCCGACGATGCCGTTCTTCTCCGCCGAGATCTCGGTGGAGGGGCACTCACCATCGCAGGGCGGTGAGTTGTCCGCGCTGCCTCCGGCGCCTCCAGCTCCTCCTCCGGTGCTCGTGCTCGCTCCTCCGCTCGAGGCCGAGCTGCCTGCCCCGCTGGTCGCAGTCGTGCCGATGCCCGCCGTGACGTACTCCTCAGGTTCGAAACCCACCAGGCAGGACGTCGTGCAGAGGACAAGCAAGCTCATGCCGAGCACGGACGAAGATCTCATGAGGGCAGCAAGATCTTGCCCGGGCCGAAGCCCCAAGTCGATGGAGATTCGCGCTCAGAACCCCGGCGCAACGATCGCATCGATGCGCCCCTTCGCGAGGCTCGGATCGCCGAAGTCGTCGAGCGGGCCACCGTCGCCGTTCTTGCAGCCGACGGCGGCGCCGATCGTCGAGAGGAGCTTGTTGTGTGTGGTGCCGTTGGTCTCGGTATAGAGGCCCGTGCGGAGGGCGCCGCCGGCGCTCCCCGCGAGGATGAAGGGCAGGTTGGTGTAGCCGTGGTGCCGGTCGCCGACGTCGTTCATGAAGACACAGACGCCGTCGTCGAGGAGGCTGCCGCTCGGCGTCTCGTACGCGCTGAGCTTGTCCAGCAAGTAGCGGAACATGCCGAGCAGCTTGCGGTCGATCTTGTGGTGCACGATGTCCGCGCCGGGGATCGTTTCGCCCTGCGAGTCATCCTGGGTGTTGCGGTGAGAGATCTTGTGAAAGGAGAGCTGCTTCACGCCGTCGATCCAATATTGAGTTCCGTCATTCCCGCTGCCGAGCTGGAGAGTCGCCGCGCGGACTGCGCCGCACGCGACCGCAAGCGCGATGATGTCGCATTGCAGCTTGATCACGTCCTCGATGTAGTCGTCGTTCTCGACGTTCGCCTGCATGGCGTCGAGGTTCGCGACCTCGCCGTCGGAGAGCCCACAGATGAGGCCGTTCTCGAGATCGCGGATCGAGTCGAAGTGCAGCGAAAGCCTGTCGCGATCGGCCTTGGAGAGGTCGGGGCGTCCGAGGAGCGATTGCATCTCGCCGCGGACGAGGTCGTTGACGCTCTTCCTTCGAAGCCGAATCTTCTCGAGCTCGGCGGGATCGACCCCGGAGAGGCCGAACAGATCCATGTAGACGTTGTACGGATTGTTCTCGGCGCCGCGAAGGTCGTACGGCGCACGGTAGGAGAGCACCTCGCCCAGGTAGCTGCTCTTCCTGCCTGCATAGAGCGTGAGAGGCTCGGTGCCCTCCGCCCCGAGCTCGCGAACGATTCGGTTGTCGATCGACTCGCCGTCGGCGCGCGAGAGGTTCACCGACTGGCCCGGCTGCAGCGTCGGGCGCGCGGCCGTGAGGGCCATGTTCCCGCCGTTGGCGTGCCCGCACCCGATCCCGGGGAAGCCGTACTTCAGGCCTTTGACGATGTTGAGCTTGCTCGCATATGGCGAAAGCTCGGATGTCGCTCGATCCGTCGAGGCAGCGAGATCGGCCTCGGTGAAGGGCGTCCCACCGGGCGAGGGGCTGAACGCCGGCCACCAGCGCTCCGTCGTCTCCATGTAAGACGACTGGGTGACGCCGTTGGCCTCGCGCATGAAGATGGCAAAGGGCGCGACGTTGTCGGCGGCCTTGGCCGTCTTGTCACCGCGCAAGCTCTCCAGAAAGGGCAGCGCGACGACTGCACCGCTCAGGCCGCGCAAGAAGCTGCGTCTCGAAGTCATGCGGCGCGTTTTCATCACTGATTCTCCGTGGTGGCGAGGCGGTATCGAATGGCGTCACTCGCGAGCAACGTCCTGGCGACGTCCTTCGTGGAGGCGCCCGATTGCGACTCCGAAGACAGAAGATCGACCAGCGCCTGGTCGTCGACGACGAAGTCTCTCCCGAGACCGAACTCGACCCAGCTCTTCGCGAAGCAGCCGTGGACCTGCGGGCTCGCCGCGAGGATCTCGCTCAGCTCGATCGCATTCGCGTAGGTCTTCTGGCCCTCCTCGAACGGGAACGTCGACGACGCGTCGATGGGGAAGCCGTTGTCGTCGGCGCGATACTCGCCGAGCGCTCCGAAGTTCTCGAGCGCGAAGCCCATCGGGTTGATGAACGTTCCGTGGCAGCTCGCGCCGCAGGTGCCGGCGCCGGTGAGCGCTTCGACGCGGGCCCGGTTCGTCGGCTGATCGCCGAGCTCTGCCCCGGACGCCTCGTCGGGCGGTGCGGGCAGCTCCTGGCAGATGATCTTCAGGTTCACGAAGACGCCGCGCAAGATGGTGTCGGGCTGCGTCGTGGTGCCCTTCCACGCGAGGAACCCCGATCGCGTGAGCAAGCCGCTTCGCTTCGTCGGATCGAGCTCGACCTGAGAGAACCCGTCCGCGTCGGGGGCGGACAGCGTCGCAGGGTCGATGTCGTAGATGGCCGCGAGCCGCGGGGTCACGAACGTCGTCCGCGAGGTCATCAGCTCGCGGACGCCGCCGCCTTGGTGCACGACCACGTGCTCGACGAACTTCGCCAGCTCGGTGCGCATCTCGACGCCGATCGAGGGATCGAAGTCGGGGTACATCGTCGCGCTCTTGTTGAGCGACTCGTACTCCTTGGCCACGAGGAGCTGGTCGTAGAAGCGGCGGAACATCTCCCGGCCGCGCGCGTGGTTGACGAGGCGCTCGGCTTGCGCGTCGAGGCCGTCGACGGTGTCGAGCTCGCCGGCTTCCGCGGCGCGGAGGAGCTCCGCGTCCGGCATCGTGTTCCAGACCGCGTACGACAGCCGCGATGCGATCTCCCAGCCGGAGAGGAGCACGAGGCGGTTCTCGTCGGCCTTGTCCGAGAGCTCTGCGCGGTAGATGAAATGAGGTGACTGAAGCAAGAGCTCGATCGAGAGGCGCACGCCCGAGACGAAGGGATCGAGCTCCGGGTAGTGCTGAAGGCCGCCGTCGAAGGCGACGGTGACTTCGGCGATCTCGCTCTCCGTGAGAGGCCTGCGGAAGGCGCGCTTGCCGAAGGACGCGATCCAAGCCGCTTTCCTCGCCGCCGGATCCTCGGGCAGATCCGCGGGAACGATCTTCGCGAGGAGCGCCGGGTCCGACGTGACCATCGTCGCGATGCTCTCCGCGGCATTCTGGTAGTCGGCCCAGAGCGTCGGCGTGACCGCGAGCGCGGATTGGTTGGTGTCGAACGACTTGCCGCCGAGCGGGTCGGGGGCGAAGGCGCTCGAGAGCCCCGTCGGCGCATCCAAGAAGAAGAGGTCCTGCACCGTGTTCTCCCACTGCGCGTGAGAGAGCCGCGGGAACCGCGAGCTGTCGGCCACCTTGATGCCGCTTTCGGTGCAGCCGACGCACTCCTCTTCGGCCGGTGCTCCGGGCTCGGGACCGCCGTCACCGATGAGCCCGGTGCATCCCGCGGCGAGCGTCGAGAGAAGGACCGTGGCGGAAGCGAGCGTGCGCATGGCAGCCGCCATCGCAAGGGCCAGACCACTCCGAAACCTCGGAAATCACGACGCGAACGGCCGCGCCATGGCCCGCGACGGCTCGAGTCGTCCGGAACGTGCACAAGTCGCGCACGTCGAGCCGGACCGGCGCTCGCCCGCCGCTCAGGGGTCTTTGAGCGCCTTGTCGATGGCGCTCTTCAGCTTGGCCGCCGGGACGGCGCCCTGGACGTAGTACTTGCCCACGAGGAAGCCGGGGGTGCCGCCGATCCCGAGACGCTTGGCCTCGTCCTCATCCTCTTTGATGCGCGTCTCGTGGCGGTTCGCATCGAGGGCGTTCCGGAACTGCGCGACGCTCAGGCCCTTGGGGCTCGACTTGGCCGCATCGAGGGCGGCCATCTCGAGGCCGAACCGATCGAGGTCGCCTGTCTTCTTTCGTTCGAACGCGGCGTCGACGAACTTGAAGAAGACCTCGTCGCCGAGCTGGGTGCGAACCTCTTCGCCGGCCATCGCGGCGAGGCGCGCGTTCGGGTGGATCGGGAGCGGATAGTTGCGCCAGACGACCTGCACCTTGTCGCCGTAGTCGCGGAGCACCTCGTCGATCATCGGCGACGACTTGGCGCAGAACGGGCACTCGAGCTCGGCGAACCACTGGATGACGACCTTGGGCGTCTTCGAGCCCTTGCGAGGGGCCGACGCCGGAATCGGGCCCGGCGTCTTGATCTCGAACGCGGCGCTCTTGCCGTTCCTGACGAGGTCCTCGTAGTAGGCGTCGGCGGTCATGTTCTTCGCCGCCATCGCCGTTGTCGCCGCCGCCTCTTCGCGATCGATCACCGGCTTGAACTTCTCGAACGGCTGGGCCCCGACGAGGCGCTTGCCGTTGATGAAGAAAGTGGGCGTCCCCTTGGCGTCGAGATCGTTCGCGAGCTTCTGATCGTTTTCGATCGCCGTCTTGTGCTTGCGCTGCGAGACCGCGGCCATCGTCTTGGGGGGGTCGGCGCCCAGACGGAACGCGTAGACCTTCAGATCGGCGTCCTCGAGCGCCTTCTGGTTCTCGAACAAGAGGTCATGGGCTCGCCAGAACGCCTCATCGCCTTTTTGGGCCCGCACCTCGCGCGCGAACTGCGCCGCGGGCTCGGCGCGCTTGTGCATCGGCAGGGGGTTGTCCTTCCAGACGAAGCGAACGCGGTCGCCGTACTCGTTGCGGATCTGCTTCATCACCGGCGACGCCTTGGAGCAGAACGGACACTCGAAGTCCGAGATGACCACGATCGTGACCTTGGCCGTCTTCGGACCGAGCACCGGCGAGTCGCCGACCGGAACGGACCAGACGACGTTCTCGTCCTTGGACGGATCCTTGCTCGGATCGGGGTCCGGCTCGGCAGGCTTGCTGAAATTCTCTTTCGAGCGCTCGACGTAGACCTTGTCCGGCGCGGTCCCTTTGGCCGTCAGCTCCTTCGCCTTCTCGAGCTCGGCGCGGATGATCTCGTCGAACCTCGTCGACGACTGTGCGCCACTGAGGCCGATGCCGTTGATGAACGTGTGCGGCGTGCCCTTGATGCCGAGCTTCTTGGCGAGCGTGGCGTCGGCGTCGATCTTTTCGTCGACGGCCGTCTTCACCTTGTTGAGATCGGCGCGCGATAGGCCAAGTTCCTTGGCCCACTCCATCGGCTCGTCACCGGAGAGCGAGGTGCGATTTTTGAACGCCTTGTCCTTGAAGCTCAAGAACGCTTCGCTGCCTTTGGCTCGGTAGAGCGCCTCGGCGATCTCGTGCGCCGGCCGTGCGTTCTTGTGGAACTCGAGCGGGTTGTGCTTGTAGACGATGCGGATCTTTTCCTGACCGAAGTCGGTCTTGAGAAGATCGAGCGTCGTCTCGAGCTTCGCGCAGTACGGGCACTCGAGGTCGGTGAAGACGACGAGCGTGACCGGCGCTTCGCGGCGGCCCCACATCGGGTCCTTGGCCGAGATCGGGACGGGGCTCTCCTCGTCGGACCAGTTCTTGAGCGCCTCGCGCTTTTTCCTCTCGGCTTCGCGCTCGGCCTCGCGCTCTTCCTCGCGCTCCTTGTCGGCCTTCGCGGCGGCGGCCTTCTTCGCCTTGGTTTGTTGCTGGTCGTAGAACCAATAGCCGCCACCACCGACGAGCCCGAGGAGGAAGAGCGCCGCGGCGGCGATCAGCGCGATCCGCAGGCCCTTGTTCGGCGCGCCCCCAGCCGCCGGCGGCGGCGGGTTGCTGATGGTGCGCATGGGCGCCGACGCTCGATAGATCGGGGCGCCGGCAGCGAGGTTGGGCGGCGGCAATTGGAGCGGAGCGCCTACGGCGGTCGGCTGCGCTGCAGCGACCGGAGGCGGCGCCACCGCCTGGAGGATCGGCGTGAGGGCTGCGACAGCGTCGCGCGCGTGCTGGAACCGATGCTCCTGCTCTCGGGTGACGCATTTGTCGAACCAGGCGTCGAAGCCCGGCGGCAGCATGCCGGCGACGCCGATCTCTTCGGCGCGTTGCGAGGCGGGCGAGAGCGGCTCGTAGAGCACCTCACGAAGGAGCGTCATCGCCGCCGAGCCCATGTCTCGCCCCGTCTTCCAGTAGGGCTTACCCGTCAGCAGCCAGAAGGTGAGGAGGCCCAGCGGCCAGACGTCGGTGGCCGGCGTGAGCTTGGCGTCGGTCTCGCTCTGCTCCGGCGACATCCAGAGCGGGCGGCCCATCGCCGCCGTCGTGTTGTGGAGCGCTTCGGAGGCGACCTTGCCAGCACCGACGAACTGCACCTCGAGCCGATGGGGCGCGCCCGCGGCGTGGGTCTCGGCCAGGATGATGCCCTCGGGCTTCAGATCGCGATGGACGACGCCGACGTCGTGAGCCGCGCTGAGGGCGTGCCCCAACTGTGTGATCAGCGAGAGAACCTCACCCGGTCCGAGCGCCCCGGTATCGGCGGCGTGCGCAGCGAGGCTCTTGCCCTCGAGCAGCTCGAGCACCGCGAAGGGCTTGTCGGTCGCCGTATCGATGCCGCACGAGAGAACCTCGGCGACGTGCTCGCTCTTGACCTTCGACGCTGCCCTCGCTTCTTGGACGAAGAGCTCGCGGAATTTGGGGTCGATGCCCACCGACGCGTGCACGACCTTGAGGGCGCGCCGCGCCCCGGTGGAGGACTGCTCCACCTCGTACACGTGGCTGATCGCGCCTGCATGGAGGAGCTTGATCACCCGCCATTCGCCGGCGAACACCTTTCCGGGTTCCAGCACGTCCGACATGAGGGCTCCGTTACCACGACGGCCCGGGGGCGGCGTCGTTGACCGGCTCCCCCGCGTCCACTAGGTATCCACCCGACCCGGCCCTTTGGCCGTGTGCGCTCGAATCGAGGAGATCGATGGGTCCCATTGCGATGGCGTTCGTGCTGGTTGTCCTCTGGGGGGCCTTTGGGCTCGTGGCGCGGCAACGCTTCGCGCTCCTCCAGACGGGGCAGTACGAAGTCCGCTGGGACCGCATCCCGGAGCGCGTCCGGAACGTCGTTACGTACGCGCTGATGCAGAAGAAGATGCCCAACTACAAGGTTGCAGGCATCGCGCACTTCTTCATCTTCGTCGGGTTCTCGGTCCTGCTCCTCAACACGATCATCCTCTGGGGGCGCGGCTTCTACCCGCCGTTTTCGGCGTTCCTCTTCGCGCACGACCAGCCGCTCGGGATGGTCTACGACCTGATCAAAGACGTCATCGCCACCCTGGTCATCGCGGGCGCGCTCGTCTTCGTCTACTACCGCGCGGTCAAGCGTGAGGCGCGCATGACCCTCTCGGGCGAGGGGCTCCTCATCCTCGGGATCATCATCACGATGATGGTGGCCGACCTCCTCTACAACGGCGCGATGATGGCGCTGGCGAGCAAGGTCTCGGCCCAGTGCGCCGGCCCGGTGAAGAGCGCCTTCGGCACCCGCCCCGAGGACGGGTTCTGTGAGGCGGTACGCACGGCGACCGCTCCCATCGCGAGCATCGCCGACAAGCCGGTTCACTTCGTTTGGCACGCGCCGATGGCGAGCATGTTCGCCTTCGCGCTCGAGGGTGCGCCGGCCAAGACGCTTCATTTCCTGACGCACCTCGGCTTCTGGGCGCACTCGTCGCTGGTGCTGATTTTCCTGAACATCCTGCCGTTCTCGAAGCACTTCCACATCATCACGGCGCTTCCGAACGTCTTCGCGGCCAACATCGAGCCGCCGGGCAAGCTGCCGCTCGTCGCCAAGACGAGCGAAGAGCTCATGGCCAAGGTCGAGAAGGCATACGAGGACGTGCCCGGCGCCGAGCAGCTCGGCAAGCGCCGCATCGGCGACTTCTCGTGGAAGGCGATCCTCGACTTTTACACGTGCACCGAGTGCGGCCGTTGCTCCGACAACTGCCCCGCGCACAAGACCGGCAAGATCCTGAGCCCGAAGATGCTCACGCTCAACCTGCGGGACTACGTCTTCGACAACGAAGAGGAGCTCATCGCGGCCAAGGCGAAGGCGGGCAAGGCGAACGGCGCCGCAGCCGAGGCTGAAGCGCCCGCCGACGGCGAGCCGCCGCCGCCCGCGCCCGATCGCCTCGACCTCGTCCCCAACGTCATTCACCCCGACGTCCTCTGGGCCTGTACGACCTGTCGCGCCTGCGAAGAGCAGTGCCCCGTCCTCATCAGCTACGTCGACAAGATCGTCGAGATGCGCCGCAACCTCGTCCTCATCAAGGGCGAGATGCCCGCGCAGCTCAACGCGCCGCTCTCGGCGCTCGACGTGAACGGCAACCCCTGGAACCTCGCTCGCGTCGATCGCGGCACCTGGGCCGACGGTCTGGGGATCCCCCTGATGAAGGACAAGCCCGACGCCAAGGTCCTCTACTGGGTCGGCTGCGCGGGCAGCTACGACGACCGCGCAAAGAAGGTCGCGCGCGCCACGGCGAAGCTCCTCCAAATGGCCGGCGTCGACTTCGCGATCCTCGGCGACGAAGAGACGTGCACCGGCGATCCCGCCCGGCGCGCGGGCGACGAGTACCGCTTCCTCGCCCTCGCCGAAGCAAACACCGCGACGCTCAACGGCTACAAGGAGCAGGGCGGCATCAAGACGATCGTGACGACGTGCCCGCACTGCTTCAACACGCTGGCCAACGAGTACCCCGACTTCGGCGCCAAGTTCGAGGTGGTGCACCACGCGGACTACCTGCTCGGTCTCGTCGCCCAGAAGAAGCTCTCGCCGAAGAACGAGGTGCGGGGCAAGGTCAGCTACCACGACTCGTGCTACCTCGGCCGCTACAACGACATCTACGAGTCGCCCCGCGACATCCTCAACTCGATCCCGGGTCTCGAGCTCGTCGAGCCCGAAGGTTGGAACAGGAACAAAGGCCTCTGCTGCGGCGCCGGCGGCGCGCAAATGTGGATGGAGGAGCAGAACAAAGATCGCGTGAACGTGAAGCGCACGCTGCAGCTCCTCGACACCGGAGCCAAGACGCTCGCCACCGCGTGCCCCTTCTGCTCCACGATGATCACCGACGGCGTCAAGTCGCAGAGCCTCGAGGACGAGGTGAAGCAGCTCGACATCGCCGAGCTCCTTCTGTCCAGCTGCGACGTCGAGCGTGCGCCCAAGGCGAGGAAAAGCAAGCCCAAGAAAACTTCGGAAGACGCAGAAGCTGCCTCTTGAGTTTCTCGTGCAGCTGCTACACTCCTCGAACTTCGAGATGACGACCGCAGCGAGGCGACCTTGAAAGAGGACGCGAAGAGTCGAAGACGCGCGGCCGACGGGGTGGCAATCTCTCCGGCGGCGCGACGGTCGTCGCGACAAGAGCGAACCGCGCAAGAGCGCGCGCAGCACGTCATCGCGTTCATCGCCGACGAGATCGCGATGGCTGCCGTCTCTCCCACCGGCAACTGGGCACCGCTCGCCAAGAGCGAAGAGCCGTCCGAGCAGCGGTGCGACGCGTGCGATGCGCTCATCGAGGGTGAGCCCGGCGGCAAGGGCCTCTTCTACTGGTTCCGCGGCGAAGAGCTGCGCTTCGACGAGCCGCCGCTCTGCGAAGCGTGCGCGAACGCGATCACCCACGCCGCGAACCGCGCCTGGGACATCGAAGAAGAAGAGGGCTAGGCCGCCTTCTCTCGGTCGGCGGCGATCGCCCGGCGCGCGGCGGCCGCCTCGGCGTAGTGATCCCAGTCGCGCTCGATGATGCCGCCGATCACGCCCTTGCACCGCGGGCACTCGTCCCCTGACGGGGGCAGCGGGTTGCGGCACTTGGGCTCGGAGCACACGTCGCGCGTCACCATGCTGCCCGCGACGATTCCGGCGACCGGGAGCATTCCGAGGAGCCAGCCGCCGTCGACGAAGAGCTCGGCGAGGCCGGCGCCGATGCCGCCCAGAAACAGCCCCATGCCGGGGCTCCCTCGGCGGAGGCGAAACACCGGACGGGGATCATCGGGCTCGGGCATCGTGGGGAGCTTGGGTCCCTCGTTGGGATCGTCCCAGCGGTGGCCACACTTCTCGCACGTCCAACGCTTCGGCAGGAGCTTGAACACCGACAGCACTGCCACGACGGGGATTCCGATCGTGAGGATCAAGAGGCCCGCGACGCCGGAGAGCTTCCGCGCGATCCATGGGACGGTCGGCCTCTGAAAATCGCAGTACTCGAGCTCGCAGCGCGGGCAGCGGACGCGCTCTTCGTCGCTCAGCTCGTCGGGCGTGACCGCGAGCGCGGCGAGGATTGCGCGCGCTCGCGTCGCCTGGCTCTCCGGCACCTCGACACGCGCACCCGCCGCGGCCTGGAGCTGTAGCGGATTCATCCTCGCCGGCTCGACGACGATCGAGCCGATGCCTTCGGCCTCGAGCTTCACGCGGGCGAGCTCGGCCTCGACATCGGTTGCGAACGTTCCGACGAGGCTGCGTTTTTCCAACGGGGTCGAGGCTACACCACGGAGCGCCGCCGCGCCCGGAACCTTCGCCACGTTCGTTTGTCCGCGAACGAGATGCGCAGATTCGTGCCGGCCGTCTTTCTGCTCGTCCCCATCGCGCTCGCTTCGGTGTCGCATGCGCGCATCGGCTGCGGCAAGCGCGCCGGCGTCAAGGTCGACGGCCGCGTCGTGTCCGCGGTCGGCGCTTGGAGCGGGGTACCGAGCCGCCAGCTCTCGCCCGAGACCATCCAGAGCGTCGTGCGAGCGAGCTTCGGGAAGATTCGCGTGTGCTACGAGAACGGCCTCCGCAACTGTCCGAACCTCAATGGTCGCGTGCGGGTCGATTTCGTCATTCAACCTGACGGAACCGTCAGTCGTGCGATCCTGAACGAGAAGGATACGGACCTGCCCGACACGGGCATCGGAAAGTGCGTCGCCGCGAAGTTCCGTGACCTGAGGTTTCCCGGGTTCGACGGCCCGCCGATGCGGGTCAGCTACCCGGTCTCGTTCACGCCGGGCGGCTGACCCACGCGGGACCGCTAGGGAACGATCGCCACGCAGCTCGGGATGAACATCGGCACCGCGTCGTTCTCGAGGAGGATGGTGCAGGTGTCGACGCACCACGGCGAGTCGGCGCGGTCCTCGCAGCAGCTGTTGAGCGCGTCGATCACCGGAAGCGCACCGTCGATGCCCGGCCCGCACACCGACGCGCCCTTGGCGGTCTTGATGCACGCGAGCACCTCTGCGTCGGCGGCCGTCGTGGCGACACCTTCGCAGTGGGTGACGCACCCCATGCACTCGGTATTGTCGGGGCCCGAGAAGCCGAGGCTGGTCAGCTCGGGCGCGAGGATCGGACCGACGGTTGCGTTCTCTACCGCGCAGTCGCCCATGAACTGGCAAGCCTCGGCGCAGCCGTCGACGATCGAGGTCGCCGGACAGTCCACGACGATGTCGCTCATGAACGCGTACGGCGTCGTCGTGCAAGCCGCCGGCGCCGTCTCCGGAACGGCGGGGAGCACCGTCGTGCCCTTCTGCGCGAGGCCCTTCGGATGCTGGAGGAGCACGTCGGCGAACCAGCCGTTGAGCGGATCGAGCCACGCGTGTCCGACGTCGTTGCCGCGGCAGTTCGCCTGCGACACCGCGCTCTCTGCTTCGTAGAAGTTGGAGGCGATCGACGCCTGCTCGACGAAGTTGATCGACGGGACGCTCACGCCGCCCGCGCCGCCCGAGTACTCGTCGTTGTCGCCGCCCCAGGTGACGAGCGCGAACGTCTCGTCGAGGGCCGACGCCGGCTGGGGCGAGGTGAGCGAGAAGACGCCCGAGGCGACGATGCCGCCTGCGAGGAGCTGGCTGCGCCGCTGGAGGACGTAGTTCGTCATGATCCCGCCGGCCGAGTGACCGCCGATGTAGAGGCGGTTCTTGTCGATCGGACGGTGCGCGCCGACGCACGCCACGAGCGTGTCGAAGAAGGCTAGATCGGGGTTCTCCGTGTCGGGATCGTCCTCGGCGTGCATCGAGTCCCACACCGGCCAGATGGTTCCGTTGCCCGCGCTCCACGGCGCCAGCACGACGAAGCCCTTCGCCGCGAAGTCTTCGAGCACGGCGCGGTCCGAGAACGACTTTCCTGTCTCACCGGTGCCGTTGAATCCGACGAAGAGCGGGCGCGGACCCTCGAAGCTCGCGGGCGGCTCGATCAAGAGGAAGCGCCGCGGCTGTCCGCCGACCTCGAAGCCCGTGTTGTCGCCGGCGACAGGCGCGGACGACGCATACGCAGCGGGGCACGCGGTCCTTGGATCGCCGCCGAGCGGCTCGGGGGGCACGAGCTCTTCGGGAGATTGCCCGCCGGTACCGGTCGACGTCGTCTCACCGGTCGTGGTCGAGGCCGAGCCGCCGCTCCCCTCGGCGTCGTCGCCGCAAGCGACGAGAAGCGGGGCCAAGACGAAGGAGCAAGCAGCGAGACCAAGAATCGATCGCATGTGCGGCAACTAGTGAGGTTTCGACGGAGTCGCAAGCCGGCACCGTCCGGCCTCGCGATGTTCAGGCGCGAAATGGAGCACGCCGAGCCCGCGGCATGCTCTCTTGCTCTACATGGCTTACGTCGCACGGCCCCGCGGTGGCCCGCTTGCAGCCTTCGTCGCCCTTGCGCTGGCGCTCCTCTTCGCGGCGCTGCCGGGCCACGCGCTGACCGATCCGCTACCAGGAGCGGTGCCGTTCCCGTCGGGCGTGAACCTGTTCCTGCCGTTCCCTGCGAGCGCAGAGGTACGGGTTCTATCCGGCTACGGCCCGGTGATGGGGTCGAGCCTCCATGCGGACACCGACGCGCCGAACAAAGCCAACGATCACTACGCGCTGGATCTCGACTACGCGAACGAGCCGAACGGCGGCAAAGGGCTCCCGATCGTTGCCCCGCTCGCAGGAACCGTCGTTCGAGCCGGCTGGGCGACGTCGGGCTGGGCCAACTACGGGCAACGGATCATCCTCTCGCACGACCTCGGCGACGGCCACGTCTACCATTCGGTGTACGCGCACTTGAATGCGATCGATCCGGCGATCGTCGAGGGCGCGACGGTCGCCGTCGGCCAGGTGCTCGGCGAGCTCGGCCAGTCGTGCCAGGGCCAGCTCATGTGCGGCTCGTTCTCTGCGCCGCACCTCCACTGGGTCATTCATCGTGACAGTACCGTCGGCGGGAGCGGGACGGGCGGCTCTTACGGCGGCAACGCCGTCGTGCCGGAGCCGCTCGACGGATACGAAGATCTCCTGCAGGGGATGCTCCTCGTCTCGTCGAACTCGAGCATGGTCGTGTGCGGCGACGGCTACTGCAACGGCGGTGAAGACGAGGCGAGCTGTCCGGCGGACTGCGCGTGCGCGCCCATTCCGCCGGAAGGGCGAATCGTCGACGACGCCGAGGATGATTGCTTCTCCCGTTCGGGATCGCCCCAATACTGGTACACGACCGATCAGGGCTACGACGGCGGAGCGTTCTGGACGCACGCGACGGACGCCGGGCGGGCGGACGACGTCGGGACGTGGACACTGATCTTCCAGGAGGCCGGCGACTACCAGATCGAGGCGTACGTCGAGCCCGGGTTTGCCGGGAGCCAGCAGGCAGCGTACGTGCTCGGTACTGCGGGCGGGATGGAGACGGTGCCGGTCAGCCAGGTGAGCTCGACCGGCTGGATCGCCATCGGAACGTTCGCGTTCGCGAGCGGCTCGACGACCGTCTCGCTCGCGGACAACACCGGCGAGCCGTTCGGTGAGATGCGAGTGCTCGTCTTCGACGCACTTCGCCTCACACGCGTCGGCGGCACGACCGCGACGGGTGCGGGCGGCGGCACGGCTTCGGGCAATGCGAGCGGCACGAGCGGGACGGGTGCCGGCGCCGGTTCGGCCGGGGCCGGCGGCGCCGGTGCCGGCGGCGCCGAGACCGACGATGGCTGCAGCTGCGGGACCGTCGCCTCGACGCGCGGCAGCGCTCTTTGGGCGGCGCTCGCGCTCCTCGGCCTGGCACGTGCGCGCCGGCGATCGAGAGCCCAGCTCACGCCTTCTTCCACGCCGTCGCGGTCTCGGTGAGACGGCGCTTCAAGAACCGGCGCTCCGGCTCGGACTGAGCCAGCTCCAGCGCGCGAGCATACGCGGCCTCGGCCTCGGCGAAGCGGCCGAGGCGCCGGAGAAGATCGGCCGAGGCTGCGTGCAAGAGGTAGTAGTCGTCGAGCTCGCCCTTCGCGATGCGCGCGATGATCGCGAGCCCGCTCTCCGGCCCGCGGACCATCGCGCTCGCCACCGCGCCGTTGAGCGCGACGATCGGCGACGGATGGATGCTGTAGAGCAACGCGTACAAGGCTTCGATCTGCGGCCAGTCGGTCTCCTCGGCCTTCGTCGCTCGCGCGTGGCATCCGGCGATCGCGGCCTGGAGAGCGTACGGCCCGGGCGCGCCCCGGCTCGCGCGCAGCGCATCGAGGACGAGCTCGAGCCCTTCGTCGATCTCGGCGCGATCCCACTTTGCGCGATCTTGATCCTCGAGCAGGACGAGGTCTCCGGCGTCGTCGACGCGTGCGGTCTTGCGCGCGTCGGTGAGGAGCATCAGCGCGACGAGGGCGGTCGCCTCGGGAAGATCCGGCAAGAGCGCAGCGACGAGCCTTCCGAGACGGATGCTCTCGGCACAGAGCTCGCGGCGGATCAGCGCATCCCCCTCGGTCGCGGCGTACCCCTCGGTGAAGATCAGGTACAGGACGGTCAGCACCGCGCCGGCCCGCTCTCCGAGCACCTCCGCAGGCGGGACGCGATACGGAATTCCCGCGCCTTTGATCTTTCCTTTCGCTCGCACGAGGCGCTGCGCCATCGTCGGCACCGGAACCAGGAACGCTCGCGCGATCTCTTCCGTCGTCAGGCCGCCCACCGTGCGAAGGGTCAGCGCCACCTGCGCGTCGAGCGCGAGCGATGGGTGACAGCAGGTGAACATGAGGCGAAGACGGTCGTCTTCCACTCGGCTCTCGTCCTCCGGCTCCGGGGCGAAGCTCTGCTCGATGGCCGAGACGATCTCGGCCTGCTCAATCTTGCGGCGCAGGTTCCCCCTCCGCCGCGCCTCGTCGATGGCCTTGTGCTTCGCCGTGCGAACGAGCCACGCTGCCGGGTTCTCCGGAACGCCCTCGCTCGGCCATTGCTCGAGCGCGGCGACGAACGCTTCCTGGGCGATCTCTTCGGCGAGGTCGAAGTCGCCGAGCACGCGGATGAGCGTCGCGACGATGCGGCCGATCTGGTCCCGGTAGATCGGGACCAGATCGGCGTCTCGCGCAGCGGGAAGGCGTGCCTCCATCCACGCGAAAGCATCTGCGAAAGCTGACTACATGTCGAAGGGCATGATCGGGCGGACCTCGATCGTGCCGTACTTCGCCGAAGGGATGCGGGCGGCGATCGCGAGCGCTTCGTCGAGGTCTTTGGCTTCGACCAGGTAGAAGCCGCCGAGCTGCTCGCGCGTCTCGGCGAACGGGCCGTCGGTCGTCAGCGTCTTGCCTTCGCGGACGCGGACGCTCGTGGCTGTCGATGTCGGCTTGAGCGCCTCGCCCGCTTTGTGGTGGCCCGATTTGACGATGTCCTCGGTGAACGTCTTGTAGTCGGTGAAGAGCTGGCCGAGCTGCGCCTCGGTCATGCCCGCGGCGATCTTCTCGTCTTCGTAGATGAGCAGCAGATATTGCATGGCTTGCTCCGTTATCACGCGCTCTTGAAGAGCGCGACGGCCGCCCCGTCGGGATCCGAGATGACCGCGAAGCGGCCGACGCCCGGGATGTCCGCCGGCGGCACGAGCTCCTTGGCGCCGAGCTTCTTTGCGCGTTCGAACGACTTGTCCACGCTCTCGACCGCGACGTATCCGAGCCACATCGACGGCGCGCGCGGATCCATCGCCTTCATCGCACCGGCGGTCTGAACGTCACCGCGCTTGAGGATCGTGTACGTGCCCATCGGGCCCATGTCCTTGTCCTCGGTGTCGTAGCCGAACACCTCGGTGTGGAGCGCGACGCCGGCCTTCGGGTTCTGCGAAAGGAGCTCGTTCCAGCAGAAGGTGCCGAGGCCGGGCCGCTCGGCGGGCTCGTTCTTCATGTCTTCGCCGTGGAGCGGCGCGAACGTGCCGCCGTCGGCGTGCTGGAGGGTCGCCATCCGGCCGACCCCGGGAACGTCGAAGGCAGGGCTCACGACGCTGGCGCCCTTCTCCTTGGCGCGCGCCACGGCGGCGTCGACGTCGTCCGAATAGACGTAGGGCAGCCAAGCGGGTGCGCCCTTGTCGAGCTTCACATAGCCGCCGATCTGCTTGCCGTCCGCGGTCTCGATGATCGTGTACGAGCCTTCGGGACCCATCGGCATGTCCTTGGTCTTCCAGCCGAAGAGCTCGCCGTAGAACCCCTTCGAGGCGGCGATGTCGCGCGTGTAGAGCTCGTGCCAAACGAAACGTCCCGAGGCTTTGGTCTTGGTCATGATCGATATCTCCGTCCGGCGGGGGGGCCCCGCGCTTGGTTTGCCCACTCATCGAACGGACCTCTCGGAGATCGACAGCCGGTCGAAGAAAAAATCGAAATCAGTACGCGTGGCCTATCGCGATCGACAAGGCCGCCGGAATGTTCAAGAAATTGCCCGCGTCGCCCTCGTCGATGACGAGGACCGGGCAGAGGACCTCGCGCTTGATGCAGCTCTCGACGACCGGCTCGCCGATGACCTGGAGATAAGGAATGCGAAAGCCCAGGTCGAGGCGCAGGGGGCCGACCGGGGTCTCGTACCGGACGCCGAGCCCGGTCGAGATGTGGGGGTGGTCGATCCGGAGCTGGCCGAGCTCTCGGGTCACGTCGCTCGCGTCGACGAACACTGTCCCGCCCAGATCGCCGACGACCGGAAAGCGGAGCTCTACCGATCCCTCCCAGAGGGTGCGCCCGCCGATGGCGTCGGGATCCGCCAGGACCTCGCCGAGATCGCCGAGGACGCGGTGCGGTGCGATCTCGTTGTACGAGTAGCCGCGGTTCGACTGCGGCCCACCGCTGAAGAGCCCGCGCTTGGTGAGGATCTGGACGTCGCGGTTCACGTTGGCGGACAAGGTCTGGTTCGGCACGACGCCGGCGTCGGCCTGGATCACCTCCGTCGCGACGTTGGTATCGAGGACGTAGTTTCCGTAGTTGTGCGTGTAGAGAAAGCCCATCGTGAAGCGGCCGGCGATCACCACCTTCGAGGCGATCGGCGCGAAGAAGCGAATCTCGGGGCGAATCTTCACGTCGCTCGCGTCGCCGCCGACGAAGAACCCCGCCATCTGGAGATCGAACCCGGCGAGCACGCCGCTCGCGGGGTTGATGCGGTTGAACTTGCCGTCCTCGCCGCGCCTCAGATCGATCTCGGCGTAGTGCTGGAGATAGCTGATGAGCAGCGCTTCCTTGCCCGGCGGCGTCTTGTCCAGGTTGTACGAGAACGGTTGGGCGTACGACAGGTTGTGCGCGATGCCGACGAGGAGCCGCGAGAGGAAGAAGCGTCGCTCGACGCCGACGCGCTGCTCGGCGCCGTACTCGCCGGGGATGTTCGTGTTCTCGGTGATGATGTCAGGAATGTCATGGTTACGCTCGAGCGCGACCGATCCTTGGCCTTGGACGAACGCGACGGTGCGCGGGTCGTACGGGATCGGTAGCGAGTAAGCGAGCCGCGCGACGACTTCGGGGACGACGCGCGGGTCGGCTTTCGGGTCGTTGTTGATCTCTTCTTCGGTGCGCGGATCTTCGGGTGGGTCGACGATCGTTCGCAGCTTGAGCGGGTAGACGACGAGCCGCGGCCGGGCCTCGACGTTGAACCGATCCAGGGCACCGAAGAGGTTCTTGTGCTGCCAGCCCGCGATGCCGTGCGTCGCCACGGTTCCGCCGAGCTCGATGCCGCCGCCGAGGCGCACCGACTTCAGCGCGCCCGGCCGCGCGACGACCTTGATCGGGACCTTGGTCACCTTCGGATCGGTCTTCGAGAGCTGCGGCGTGATCTCGATCGATCCGAAGACGCCGAAGTCCGAGAGGGCGATCTCCGCCTCCTCGAGCTTTCGGGTGGAGTACCTGTCGCCCTCCTCGAACCCGAGCGAAGGCCTTATCTGCCACTCGGGGATCGTGTCGAGCCCCTCGATCGTGATCTCGCCGAACGTGCACTTCGGACCGACCTCGACCGTGTAGAGGACGTCGGCTGCGTCGTCCTTGTTCTCGTCGGGCTGGAGATCGATCTTGGCGCTTCCCTCGACCCGCGCGTACGCGTAGCCGCGATCGGTGAGCGCGCGCTGGATGCGCGAGCGCGTGTCCTCGTAGGCCTCTTCGGTGAACACGTCGCCGGACGCGAGGCCGTTCTTGGCGTTCGTCACCGACGCTCCCGCGCGCGAGTCGCCGCCGGCCGGCGTCCAATCCTTCAAGGTGAGGTCCACCTTGCGCACCCGGGTGGGCATGCCCTCCTCGACGACGATCTCGACGAGGACGCGAACGTCCTCCGGCTTGTCGCTGCGCCGCTCGTCGATGCGCCGCACGCGGCCGGCTCGCACGACCGCCTTGTAGTAACCCTTGGCGCGGTAGAGGCGCGCCACCCGCTGCAGGTCGCGCTCGAGGACGAAGCGATCGAACCGCTCGTACTCGAGGTTGATGGCGTCGATGGCCCCGAAGAGCGGAACGTTCTCGAGCGCTCCCCCGGTCTCTGCCGTCGCCAACTTCTCCTCGATCTCGCCGTCGCCGAGCGCGTCGTTGCCGGTGATCACGACGTCGTCGATGACGCAGCCGCTGAGATCGCCCGGCGAGCAGGTGATCTTTTCTCGCCCTGCGCAGCCCAATGCGAGGCATGCGACGACGAGCAGCGCGACGAGGTGACGGAGCGGGGAGGTCACCGCGCTCGCACCGTAACACGGCCGTCAGGCGCGATGTCGTACCTGCCCTCACGTTGGGCGCGCATCGCGCTTCGTCCCTTGGATATCCTTTGAGCGACACGTTCGCGGTCGGACCGCCACGGAGATTGCCGCCGAACGATAGTCGGATACCATGTGCCCACTTAGGCAGCCCCTATCTCGGGGGCCACGGAGGCGATGTGAAGCTGGCACAGCGCACGGGGTCAGTGTCGCGTTTTCCCCTCATCTCGGCTGCGCTTTTGGCGTCGCTCGCGTTAGGCGGTGCGCTGGGAGGATGCGACGACGACGAGACCGAGCCTGACGGCGGTGTCGGCGGCGAAGGCGCAGGCTCCGTCGTCGAGAAGGCTACGGTGCCCGCTCCCGGCGGCGCACGCCGGCTGACGAGCACGCAGCTTCGGTACTCGGTCGAGTATCTGCTCGGCGCCGACGCGGCCACGCTGGTCGACGTCTGGGACGATCCGCAGCTTCACGGATTCGAGTCGATCGCCGCTGCCGAGCTCGCGCTCGGCGCGAACGAGGTCTCGCTGTTCGAGAGCGTGGTCACGCAGGTCGTCGATCAGTCGCTGCTCGATCTGTCGCACCTCGCGAAGTTCGCGCCGTGCGTGACGCAATCGCCGTCGCCTGCCTGTTACGACGAGGTCGCGACAAAATTCGCGCGCGTCGCGTGGCGGCGCCCGGTCGAGGCAGACGAGCAGGCTCGCCTCGTCGCGATCGCGAATCAGGGCAACGCCTGGGCGACCGAGTGGGCCTTCGACCCGTTCACCACCGGCCTCAAGTACCAGCTGATGGCGATCCTCCAGTCGCCGAACTTCATCTACATGACCGAGGTCGGCGCCAAGGACGGCGACTACCGCAGGCTCTCGGGCACCGAGCTCGCGACCCGCATGTCGTTCTTCCTCTTGCATCAGACACCGGACGTCGCGCTCCTCGACGCTGCCGATGCCGGTCAGCTCTCCACCGACGATGGCATCCGTACGCAGGCTCGCCGCCTCCTCACGCTCCCGGAGGCGAGGCGCTCGGTCGATCGCTTCTACTCGGAGCTCTTCCTCATCCGCGATCTCACCAACGTCTCGAAGGACCCAGCCCTCTTCCCGCAGTGGAACGGCGCGGTCGCCAAGAGCATGCAGGAAGAGATGCTGCGCTTCATCCAGGACGTGATCTGGACGCGCAACGCCGACGCTCGCGAGCTCTTCACCTCGCCCTCGACGTTCGTCGACGCGAACCTCGCGCCCATCTACGGCGTCCCGGCGCCCGGCGGAAACGGCTGGGCCAACGTCAACCTGCCGGGCGACCAAGCGCGCACGGGCATCCTGGGCAAGGCAGGGTTCCTCGCTCGTTTCGCGCATCCCGGCCTCACGTCGCCGACGCGTCGCGGACGCTTCTTCTGGGAGAAGCTGATGTGCAGCGAAGTCGAGCCGCCGCCCGCGGGCGTCGACACCGCGCTCAAGCCCGATCCTCCGACCGGGCACATCACGATGAAGGAGAAGCTCGCCCAGCACTACCTCGACGACTCCTGCAAGAACTGCCACCAGAGGATGGACTACGTCGGCCTCGCCATGGAGCACATGGACCCGATCGGGAAGTATCGCGCCGACGATCAAGGCCTCCCGATCGAGACCAGCTTCGAATACGGCAACTTGAAGTTTGCGAGCATCGCCGACCTCGGCACCAGCCTTGCGGCCGATCCGCTCGCGACCCAATGCATCGTCAACAACTTCTGGCGGCAGTCGATGGGCCACCTGGAGACCGACGGTGAGCAGGCGGCGCTCGAAGCGATCCACACGAAGTTTGCCGAGAGCGGTTTCCGCGTCCAGGACATGCTCGTCGAGATGGCCGTCAGCCCCGCGTTCCAGCTCGTTGCGGAGCCCAAGTGAGGACCACGAAAATGAGCAAGCCTACCTCTGTTTCTCGTTGGGCACTCCCCCGCCGCACGCTCCTCAAAGGGTCCCTCGGTGTCGGCACGGCCGTCGTCGGCCTGCCGCTCCTCGAGGCGATGCTCAACTCGAACGGCACCGCGCTCGCCGGTGGCGCTGCGCTGCCGATGCAGTTCGTCGTCTGGTTCATGGGCAACGGCTACCGGCTCGAGCACCTCGAGCCCGCGCAAACCGGCGCCGACTTCACGCTCTCGGCCGAGCTTCAGCCGTTCGCGAACGTGTCGAGCCACCTGAGCATCGTCACCGGCCTCCAGAACTGGTGCTACGCGCAGGTCACGCACCACGAGGGGATGACGGCCTTCAACGGCTACCACCCTGCGCAGCTCCAGGGCCTCTTCTCCAAAGCCGGCGGCCCGACGCTCGATCAGGTCATCGCCGATCACATCGAGGCGACGACGCCGACGCCGGTCCGCTCGATCCAGTGCGGCGTGTCGAAGCGCACGAGCATCATGGACAGCGGGACGACGATGCACTGCCTCTCGCACCGCAGCACCAACGAGGCCCTCTTTCCGGTCTTCAACCCGCAGCAGGTGTTCCAGACGCTCTTCGGCGAGTTCGTTCCGAAGCCCGACGACAGCTCGCTGCGCCTCAGCGTCCTTTCGGCGGTGCGTGAGGACATCAAGAAGCTCCAGCAGAAGCTCGGCGCCGGCGACAAGCAGCGCCTCGAGGCGCACCTGCAGGGCATCTCCGAGCTCGAAGAGAAGCTCCAGACCATGCCGCCCACGTGCATGATCCCCGAGCAGCCGTCCGAGACGAACATGGACATCAACGGCGAAGAGCCGATCACGAGCGTGAACGAGGCGATGAGCCAGATGATTATCCACGCGCTCAAGTGCGACATCACGCGTGTCGCATCGCTCTTCTTCATCGGTGGCGCCGCCGAGACCGAGTACTCGGAGATCAACCAGAACGTCGGCCATCACTACAACACCCACGATCCGGGCGCGCAGCAGGACCGGGTTCACCCCGGCGTCATCTATGCGCACCAGAAGATGGCCTACCTGCTCGAAGAGATGCAGAAGGTCACCGACCCGACGGGCGCCACGCTCCTCGACTCGTCGCTCGTGATGTCGAGCAGCGACTGCTCGGTCGGCCTCTCGCACTCGGTCTCGCGCCAGCCGTTCATCCTCGTGGGCAAGCTCCGCGACCGAATGAAGGCGAAGTATCACCATCAGGTTGCGGGGCCCTTCAACGGCAACTCGAGCAACCCGAACGCGGCCGGCAACACGTCCGACGTGCTCTTCACCATCCTCAAGGCCTTCAACCCCGAGGCAACGTCGATCGGCGACATGACGCCGCGGCAGATGAACGGCTACTGGTATGGCTCGAACGGCGCGCCGAGCACGGCCGTGTCGGGATCGAGCACGGTCATCCCGGAGATCACCGGGCCCGCTTTCGGAACCTGACGTTATCGCCGCTCTCGGCGGCTGCCACGTCCGTCTCTGTGGATTCCTCCCCCTCCGCCCCCTCCACTTCGTGGAGGGGGAGCTCCCCCCTCGCGAAGTGAGGGGGGCTGGGGGGGTGAAAGTGCAGGGACGGACGGTTGAGCGAGGCGCGACGTCACCGGCTCCAGCGAGACGTCAGCTCGGGAAGGAGCGTCGCACCCATCTGGAACAGGTGGGCCATGTGATGCTCCTTCGTGTCTCCGCGGAAGCGAACCACGCGGAAGAGGCCTTTGTGCGCCTCGTTCACCGGCTCCATCCGCTTCTCGAGCTTCTTCGAGACGGCGCCCTTCATGCTTTCGAGCTCGAGGTAGGCGGGAGCGTCGCGACCCTCGTCGAGCGGCAGGCGCGTCGCGCCGACACGAGACACGAGGTAGTCGGCCGTGGCCGAGGTGCTCGCATACGTCTTCGGATCGATCTCCGAGTGCGTGATGCCGAAGTAGATCTCTCGGCGCGACGCCTGCTCGGCGAGGGTCAAGAACGGCTTCATCTGCCGGTGATTCAGCTCGCCGTTTTCCCACCCGCAGTGGATGCCGTCGAAGATCAGGATCGCGTCGAGGTTGTCTTCCTTGCGGCGAACCTGCGTGATGGTCGAGATCGCGCCGTAGCCTGCGCTCCACCCCGACAAAGCCACACGCCGGAGGCGCGCACCCGCGAGCCCGCGGCGCTCGACGCCGAGCCGGATCGTCTCGAGCAGCTCCTCGTAGGTACCGGGCACCGCGTAGAGCTCCTCGTACGGCGCCGAGCCGATGCCCAGGTTCACGATGGCGACAGCCGCGTCGAGCTTCGCGATCTCCGCGCTCTCGCGGACGACCGCTGTGTTGCCGTGGAAATGGATCAGGAGGTCGAAGGCGCCGTCTCGACCCGGCCGGAACGTCTCGGGGAGGACGAGGATGCCGCCGGGGATGCTGACGTGACCGTCACGTCGCAGTTTCGCCCCTTCGGCAGCTCCGGGCTCGGCGGGCGCCGGCTCGCGTACCAGACCGTCCATCAGGCTCGCACCGGACGCATTCCTTCCGCTCTCGATGAGCGCGAGGACGTCTTCCTTGGACGGCAGCACCAGCGGGACGCCCTGAAGGCTCTTGCGTACGCCGAAGCAAGCGACCACCGCGAGGAGCAGATAGGCGAAGAGCGGGATCTTTACCCGCTGGGAGGCCACGCTCTTCCGCGAAGGCTTCCGGCCATCCGTGATGGTCGCTGCCGTGGGCGCCGGCGTGGGCGTCTCGGCGATCGTGTCCGCCCGGCGCTCGGCAGCGCGCTGCGCGACCCGCGCGGCGAAGTTTTCGCGCCGCACGTTCCGCGGCAGCTCGCGCCGCAGCTTGTGCGTCATGAGCGGAGCCATCGGGGCAGCTCGACCACGAGCCGCGCCGTCGGGCCAAGTTTCCGCCCGCTACCGCAGGTTTCGAGTCAGGGAGCCGACGGCTGCGCGGGCTTCTTTTCCGCGGGCTTCTTTTCCGCGGGCTTCTTCTCTTCCGGCTTCTTCTCTTCTGGCTTCTCGGCCGGCTTCTTCTCTTCTGGCTTCTCGGCCGGCTTCGCGGCGGGCTTTTCGGCCGGCTTCGCGGGCTCGGTCGGCGGGACGGGCTTCTTCGCCGGCTCCGACGTGCGAGCCGCCCCGCCTGCGAGCTGACGGAGATCCAGCATCTCGGAGAGCGACGGGACGATCACGATCTCGCAGCGGCGGTTCGACTTCCGGCCCTCGTCCGAGTCGTTGGGCGCGACGGGATCGGTCTCGCCGTAGCCGGCGGCGCTCCACTTGTCGCGCGGGAGACCGCCTGCGTTCGGATCGAGCAGGTAGTTGTAGACCGCCCGCGCACGCGCGAGCGAGAGGTTCATGTTGTCGCCGAACGCCCCGCCTTTGACGCCCTTGTCGTCGGTGTGGCCGGTGACCTGGTACTCGCGCGCGAGCAAGCTCGGGTCGGCCTTGATGACCTCGGCGATCTTCTTGAGCGTCTCTTTGCCGGCCTTCTTTACCTGATCCTTGTTCGTGTCGAACAGGACCTCACCCGGTAGAGAAATGACGAGTCGGTTCTTTCGGACCTTCACGTCGATGCCGACCTTGGTCAGCTCGTCGAGCTTGGTCCGCAGGGCATCCATGCGCGCCTTCATCTCTTCGAGCTGGCGGGCGCGCGCACGGTACTCGGCGAGGGCGCGCTCGCGCTCGGCGAGCGTCGCCGACAGATCGCCGATCTTGCCATCCTTGGCTTCGATATCCATGCCCATGCCGCGAAGCCGCTCTTCGAGATCGGTGACCCGCAGCTTCGCCTGATCGAGCTCGCCCTCGAGCTCGTCCATCTTCGCCGTGGCCTCGCGCTCTTTCGCGACGGCGCGCGTGAGCTTGTCGGCCTGCGCTTGGTACTCCTCCCTCGTGTAGCCGCAGCCGGCGAGCAAGGGTGCGCCGACGAGCACCGCCAAGCCGAGGGGCAGCGCGAGATCAGCGGCAGCGTGGCGAAGGCGCGAGCGGGAGACCATTTCGCGGCGTACCCTAGCAAAAGGAACGACCGGCCGGTGACCGAAACGAATCAGCGATCCCTCGCGACGCGCCCTCGGAGCACGGCTCCTGTGCTGCGAACGCCTTCTGCCACGGCCATGGGCGCAAAGAGCGCACTATCGGTATTCGCCGCGTTTTTGCGTTGG
This sequence comes from Polyangiaceae bacterium, assembly GCA_041940405.1. Taxonomy (GTDB): domain Bacteria; phylum Myxococcota_A; class Polyangia; order Polyangiales; family Polyangiaceae; genus Xiheicaenibacterium. The sequence goes on along the minus strand of JBGTSH010000027.1, from coordinate 18,650 downwards.
TTCTTCCTCGGCTCGATCAGAAACGATCTCTACGGCGTGGGGCTCGGCGCCTCGCAGCCGGTGCTCGCTGCACGGCAGGCTCTCGGCCATTTTCTCATCATGCGTGTCGGGTTCGTGCTCGTCGTCGTCGTCGTCGTCGGCTGGGCGCTCGCAAAGCCCCTCGTCGCGCTCTCGCTGATCGGATTTCTGTTCGGTTCAGCCGCGAGCTGGTTCCACCTGCGAGCCCGGGCGCGTGCTCTTTTGCTGCAGGCGGCGATTCGATCCATCGACGACTCCGAAGCGCTCGATCCTGCGCACGTGAAGACGCCCCCGATGTTTCCTGGACGCGCGCTCGGTCTCCTCGCGGCTGCCACCGACGCGGTCCGCCGTGGCGACGCTGCGACCGCAGCGGCCGCCGCCAAGGACATCGACGTCGCCTTCCTGGAGCCCGACGAGCGAAGGCTCCTCGCCGGCGTTCGAGCGCTCATCGCCGACCGCACCCACGATCCCGCCGAAGCCTCGCGACTCGCCCTCGAGGCGTTCCCGACAGGTGCGCCGGATATCGACGAGCGCCTCGGCCGCATCTTCGCGCAGCGGACCTGGCACGATGCCACGAAGCTCTCGCGTGCCTACGACCAATGGCTCGCGTTCGGCTTCTTGCCCGAGGTCGAGTCGCCCATCGGCAGGCTTCTCCTCCTCATCGACGTGAAGCTCGGGCGGCTCGATCCCGCGACCGTCGCGCACGACGTTCGCCTTCTCGAAGCCGAGGCCCGCGCGCTCGGCGATCGAGAGCTCGCCGACAAGATCCGCGACGAGGCGCTCCCGCTGCCGGGCTCTCGCTACGGCTGAGCTTCGAGAGGCGGCGCTTCGCGCTGGAGCACCACGTCGAAGTCGCGATGCAGCTTCATCGTTCCGAGCGTGTGCTCGGTGACCTTGGCCAAGCGGTCGGCGACGACCTCGTTGGCGTTCGGACCCGACGCCTGCGTCACGTAGACGAACGCGAAGCAGCGTCGAGCCTGGCCACCGAACGCGAGGACGAAGCCGAAAATGTCGCCCTTCGGCGACGGGACGATGCCGACGTCTGCCTGGGTGTCGAAGCCCGGCGGCAGATCGAAGCTCCGCTGGTCGACGATCTCGGCCCTCTCTCGCGTGGGGAGCTTTCGCAGCGCGCGCGCGCGCTCCTCGCACTTGTCGCGCGACATCCGATTTTCGTCGTGCCAGATGCGGAGGATCGCCGTCGAGCCCTCTGGGTGTGTCGCGCTCAGCCACCGCGTCGAGCGATCGTCGATTTTCCAGGTTTTGCCGTCATAGAGCTCGACGTCGAGACCGAAGCGCTTGGAGCGGAAGACGCCCGGCTTTAGCGGGGCTTCGCCCAGCGTCGCCGACGCCGTGGGGACGGGCGCCTTCGGAGCCCGATCGCGCTCGTCGCACCCGCCCAGAAACATCGCGAAAATGCCGCCCAAAACGAGGCTTTTGCCGAGCGTCGCGCAGAGGAGCTCCTTCATCGCCATCAAGCCTTCGCGAGGAGCACCATGACGGCGCCGCTGGCGCCATCGGGATCGGCGACCGAGGCGAACGCGAGGACGTGCCGTGCAGCCGCGCCTTGGCTGAGCCACGCGCCGATTTCTCCGCGCAGGATCGCTTGGCCCCGCGGCGAGTGCTTGCCTTTGCCGTGGATGACGAGGACGGCGCGGTCACCTTCGCGGCGGCGCCGAGCGACGAACCTGGCGACGGCCGCCCGCGCGTCCTCGGCGGCGGTCCCGTGCAGGTCGAGCTTGCCGTCGACCGCGTAGCGCTGCTGCCGCAGCCTGCGGAGCTCGCGCGGGTCGACGTCGAGCCGGCGGCCTTCGATGACGGTACCGTCATCGATAACCTCGAACCGGATGCCCTCGGCGACGAACGCGGCCAGGCGCTCGCGCGCCGGTGCATCGAGGTCGGGCAGCTCGCCGCCTGCTTGCGTGGGCGGTTCGAGGCTGCTGACCGTCGCCGGCAGTCGCCGCGGCTTTCGCGCGAGCTGATCGACGCCTTGCATGTACGCCGCGAAGCCGACGTCGAGCGCTGGATCGGGCTTCTTTTCCGGTATCGCGGGCGCGCTCCGTTGCGCCGCCTCGCGCTTCGGGGCGGCCGCTTTGCGATCCAGGCGGGCGAACGGGCGAAAGGTCGCCTCTTCGGCTGCGCGGCTCGCCGCGGGAGGGGCCTTCTTGGCTTTTTTCTTGGGCCGCGCCATCGTCTCTTCGATCCTCAGCGGCCCTCGGTCCCGAGCGCCCGCGCACGGAGGAGCGCCACGACCGCCAGCGCGTGCGTGATCCTCGCCTCTTGGAGCGCGACGTCCAGCTCCACCTCGCTCAAGAGAACGACGTTCGTGTGCTCGTCCACGGTCCGCTCGGGCTCTCGCGTCTTCTCGACCCCATCGAAGAAGAACTGGAAGGACCGGTTGGCGGAGAGGGCCGGATTGGGGTGCACCCATCCGAGCGGGACCCCCGGAGCGCCCTCGTACCCCGTCTCTTCGAGGAGCTCGCGGGCCGCGGCGGCCATCGGCTCCTCTCCCGGGTCCACGATCCCGCCGGCCGGCTCCAGGGTCAGGTCATCGATCCCATGGCGATGCTGCTCCACCAGGACCCACCTACCGGTCGTGTCGCGTGCGACCGCGACGCACCAATCGGTGAGCTCGACCGTCAGAACCATCCGCTCGCCCCCGCCGTCGACCTCGAGGTCGTGCTCCCTGAGCTCGAGGAGCGGATATCGCGCGATCGACCTCGACCGGAGGCGCGCCGGACGCTTGATCGGGGAGGGGACAGGCCGGGACATGCTCGCTTCCCATGGGCTTATCACCACTCCGGTTCGGCGGCCTTTGTCAGGAGCGCCGTCCCCTTGTTAGATTGCCGACAATGGCTCGAACGCGACGTAGCGCCGGCACCTCCGGCGCCCTTGGCTTGGGTCTCGTCTCTTTCGCCGTCCTGTTTTGGGCGAGCGCCTGCTCGATCATCAACGCACCCGATGACGTCGACCCCACCGCCGGGACCGGCGGAACGGGGGGTCAGGGGACAGGCGCCGGGACCAACGATGGCGGCGGCGGTGCTCCCCCCGAATGCGACGACAACGCCGACTGCGTCTCGCTGACGACCGAGTGCGCGACCGGCGAGTGCGGTCCGAGCGGCACGTGCGTCGCGACCCCGCAGCCCGTGGGGACCGCCTGCGGTCCGGCGCCTTCGGGCTCGTGCGATCTGGCCGACGCCTGCGACGGGGCCGGCACGTGCGCGCCTGCCTTCGTGCAGAACGGCACCTATTGCAGCGACTGCCCGGCGGGCCTCGGCAACTGCGCCCTCTGCAACAACGGCGCGTGCAACGATTGTCCGGCGCGCGCCGCCGAGAAGACGTTCCGAACGCCGCTCTCGGCGTCGGGTTGGCAGCTGACCGGCGGCTGGGCGCTCTACACCGAGACACCGCCGCGGCTGGAGTCCGGGCCGCCGATCCCGGCTTGCAGCGACGGGATGGATAACGACGGCGACCTCGCGATTGATTTTCCGAGCGATCCGGGGTGCACCGGGCCGAACGACGTCAGCGAGTTCCAGCCCGCGGCTTGCAACGACGGCTTCGACAACGACAGCGACGGGATGATCGATCTCGCCGACACCGGCTGCAGCGGTGCCGGTGACGATACCGAGTTTGGTGTCGAGCCGGTTCGCTTCGCGCGGCCGGTCCTCGGGACCGACGGCAACCGGAAGCATCCGTACGGCTACAACGGCGCCGGCGAGCTCGAGCAGTCCAGCGCCACCACACCGCCGACCGTGCTGCCTGCGCAGCTCCAGTTCCTCTCCTGGCACGTGGACGAGGGCTCGAACTTCGACCTCAAGGCGGTCCAGGTCTCCCTCGACGGGGTGAGCTTCACGACCGTCGCCATCTGCCCGCAAGGGGCGAGCGTTCCGTATCCCTTCTGTGCGCCCAGCCCGTACCAGGGCGATCGCGCGCCGGACGCGTGGGATCCGATCACGCTCGACGTGCCGGCGCAGTTCGTCGGACAGATGGGCTACGTCCGCTTCCTCTACGACACGACCGACGGCTGCTGCGACTTCGAGCGCGGCTGGTACATCGACGCGCTGAACTTCGCACAGGACTGTGCCTGCACGAGCGACGGCGATTGCGCCTATGCATCGAGCGAGTGCGGGATGGGGACCTGCGATACGGGCTCCGAGGAGTGCGAGATCATCGAGATGAACGTCGGGAACGCCTGCACGAGCCCGGCGTCTGCCGACTGCTCGATGCCGACCTGCGACGACAACGGTTGGTGCGCGTCCGGCTTCCTCGATTTCGAGAAGGACGAATGCGATACGTGCCCCGAGGGCGAGGGCCTCTGCTCGGTTTGCATCGCGGGCACCTGCAACGATTGCCCGGCCATGCAGACGATCGACTTCCTCGACGCTTCGGGCTTCGTGTTCACCGGTGACTGGGGCTTTTACCAGGGGGTCCGCGCCAACTCGGTGACGCCGAGCGCGGTCCCGCTCTTCCCGGATCCGCAAGACGGCCCAGGGGAGCCGAACACCCGGCCGGTGCTGGGCAACGACGGCAGCCGCACGGGCGTGAACCCGTGGGTCAGCGGAGCGAACGAGATCGAGGCGGGCACCATGACGACGGCGCCGTCGGTCATCCCCGCGATGCTCACCTTCAAGTCCTGGCACCAGGACCGCGGCGGCAACGACACCTTCAACCCCGCGGACACCAAGACGATTCGCGTGTCGGTCGACGGCGGCGCCAATTGGACGGGCTTGGTGGACTGCGACGGGAACATGACGATTCCGTTTTGCATCCCCACCCAGTCCTTCCAAAACCGGCCTCTCGGCGACTGGGACGACATCTCGATCCCGATCCCCGCAAACCTCGTGGGCCAAGAGGGCATCTTCGAGTTCGCCTACAACACGGTCGACGCCGGCCAAGGTTGGGAGCGCGGCTGGTTCATCGACGATTTGAACATCAACCGCTGCGACTGCTACAACCAGACCTGCCAGCCCTAGCTTTCCGGGAGCGGGCCTTGATAGCCTCCGGTGAGGTCTCTCCCGGAGGCGAGCATGCCGAGGAAGATGCGCAGGGGGCCGCGTGACGGCCCCAAGGTCTGGCACAACCCGGACGTTCTCGTCCCCAGACGCCATCCCATCGCCCGGCGTCCCGAGCCGGAGATAGCGCGCGAGGTCCCGCCCGAGGATCCGATCCCGCCGCCGGCGCCGAGCTCGCGGCGGCAAGTGGTCCGCACGCCGGGCAAGATCGTCTCGCAGCCTCCGCCGCTCGACGAAAAAGCGATCGAGCGCGAGCGCCTCCTCGAGCGGCTGCGCACGGCCGAGGGGCGTCCAGCGATCACGCGCGCCGCGAACGAGCTGAAGAAGGCCGGGCACCAGCCGGCGCCCGACGATCAAGACGCCTTCTTGCAGCTCCTCGAGCACACCGACGAAGAAGTCGTACAGAGCGCGATCGAAGAGCTCAGTAGGATCCTGACGCTCGAGCCGGTAAAGAGGTTCACCGTGCTCGAGTCCCGCCTGCGCCGCCTCGAAGAGCTCGCCGACGATCCGGCGACGCAGGCTTCGGCGCGCCGTCTGCGCCGGCAGGCCACGGGCCGCGAAACCTCATGACCGAAGCCGAGTTCGAGGCCGAGCTGTCGCGGCTGCTCCGCGCGCAGGCCGGCGCCAAAGAAAACCCCGGATGCATCGAGTGCAGCGCTTGCGAGGGCTGCTCCGATTGCACGTTCTGCGTGCGGTCCAAAGGACTCCTCAAGTGCCACTACTGCGCCGACAGCGAGCGCCTCGTCGGCTGCACGCACTGCCGCTCGTCCAAGGACCTCTACAACTGCAACCACTGCGAAGAGAGCGAGCGGTGCGCGCAGTCGTCGTACTTGGTCAAATCCTACGACTGTACCGGGTCGAGCTACCTCTTCGGCTGCGTCGGTCTCGTCGGCAAAGAGTTTCACATCTTGAACGAGCCGTACGCGCGCGGTGACTACTTCGCGATCCTCGCCAAGCTCCGCGGAGGACGCCGGCGGTGAAGGCGGTGGTGCAGCGTGTGCTCGCGGCGCGCGTCGAGGTAGATGGAGCCGTGGTGGGGAGCATCGCGCGCGGTCTGTGCGCGTTCGTGGGCGCCGGTGAAGGCGACACCGACGAAGACCTCGACTACGTCCTTCGAAAGGTAATCGAGCTGCGCGTCTTCGAGGACGATCGAGGCAAGATGGCCCGCGCGCTCGCCGACGTCGACGGCGAGCTGCTCGTGGTGTCGCAGTTCACCCTCTTCGGCGACGTGCGTCGCGGCAACCGCCCCAGCTTCACCTCGGCGATGGCGCCCGACGCCGCGCGCGCGGCGATCGACCGCTTCGTCGAGCGCGCGAGCTCCCGCGTCCGCAAGGTCGCGACCGGCCGCTTCGGCGCGGACATGCGGGTGTTCGTCGAAAATGACGGACCGGTAACGATTATCCTCGACTCGCGCGATCGGTAGGCGGGCGCTTGGCGCGCGAGAGGCGCGCCGCGAGCTCGAGGGCGCCCGCCATCCCGCCGGGATCGGCCTTCCCCTTCCATGCGACGTCGTACGCCGTCCCGTGATCGACGCTCGTCCTCACGATCGGAAGGCCGAGCGTGACGTTCACCGCGTCGCCGAACGCCACGAGCTTGCTCGGGATGGTCGCCTGGTCGTGGTACATCGCGACGACGCCGGCGATCTCGCCCGCGGCCGCGCGCCGCATCGCGGTCTCCGCGCCCATCGGCCCCACCAGGATGGCCGGGCATCGATCGCGCGCGAGCCGCGCTCGCGCCCGATCGATGCCCGGCCCGATGCGATCGATCTCTTCGGTGCCGAGGAGGCCGCCCTCGCCGGCGTGCGGGTTGAGCGACGCCACGGCGACGAGCGGCTTCTTGGCGCCGAGCGCGAGGAGGAGGCGGGTGAGCCAGTACGCGGAGCGCTCGACGGCTTCGGGCGTTATCGCGCGCGGGACCTTGGCGAGCGGCAGATGGGTCGTCACGAGCGAGGTGACGAGACGGTCGGCCCAGAACGCCATCACCACCTCGGGAGCGCCGAGCGTCCGCGCGAGGTGCTCGGTGTGGCCGAGGAAACGCTTCGCGCCGCGCGCGCCGCTCGTGGCGATCGCGTGCTTCGAGACCGGGCCGGTCACCAGCGCGGATGCGTCGCCAGATTTCACGAGCGCGGTCGCTTCGTCGATCCACGCGAGCTGCGCGGCGCCGGCTGCGCCGTTGGGAGCGCCCGGCTTTGCAGGCCGAGAGAGACGCGTGGCGCCGCTCCACACGGCGAGATCGCCAGCAGCGACGTGGCGGAGATCGCGAGCGCGCTCTACGAGCGTTACCGCCCGCTCGATGCCACGCAGGCGAGCGGCGCGAACGATCGTCGCGGGATCGCCGACGAGGATTGCGCGATGCCCGCCCGTCGCGACTGCCTGCACCGCGATCTCGGGGCCGACGCCCGAAGGACAGCCGATCGAGAGGGCCAAGAGCGGCGCCGTCATCGAGAGCCCCCGGGAGCGCCGAGGCGATATCCCGCGCCACGGAACGTCGCGAGATCGAGGGCCGGACCGAGCTTCGAGCGGATGCGCGTCACGTGGATGTCGATCGTTCGAGCGCCGCCTTCGTAGCTCGTCCCCCATACGCGCTCGAGCAGCTCGCTGCGTGAGACGACGCGACCGCGGCTGTCGGCGAGGTAGACGAGCAGCTCGAACTCGCGAGCGGTGAGCACGACCGGTACGCCGTCGCGCCGCACCTCGCGCGCTGCACGATCGATGACGATGTCGCCGAGCTTGAGCTGCTCCTCGTTCGCGAACTCGCTCTTTCGCCACTCGACGGCTCGCACCCGCGCATAGAGCTCGGCAGGGACGAGCGGCGCGAGAATGAAGTCGTCGAAGCCGCCGGACGGATCGTGACGCGCGACCTGCTGGTGCTCGATCACGAGCAGCGTGCCCACGCCTTCGAGGCGCGTTTCTTTGCGCAGGCTGCGAAGGACGAGCGAGCCGAGGTCCGGGCGAGCCCCCGTCTCGACCACCACCGCGCGGGCGACCTCGTCATCGGACGCGAAGAGCTGTCCCGCGTCCTCCCAGAGGTCGAGGGTCTTCACCCGAGCCCCGAGCTGGCGGAGCAATTGGGCCGCGCCCTCTTCGCGCTCGCGCTCCTGCGCCGGCCCGACGACCGCCACGAATGACGGGCTCACGGGCCGACACTACACCAGGCCCCTGCGCGACGCTCGGGGGAGAACGTAGGATAACCGACTACCACCTCCGATTGTGGCAGGACGGGACAGGGCATCCACTTCGCGGTATGAATGGAGGAGCTTGGCCTTCTCCTCCGCCCTCTCCGAGGGTCCAGCGAGAGGCCTTCGCGTCTTACCTTGCGACTTCTCGATCGCACGTAGACCGGCTTCTTCGCGTGGGTTGAAAGCGTGCCAGAGCTCGGTCGGGTGAGGTAAGTTTGTTGTCCGATTCGCACCCTGACGGGCGCGTCGCTTTCGGCGCGCCCTCTGACGAGGAAAGGTAAGGTCGGTAGCGGGCGTGGCGTATAACCGCGACAAGATCCTCCAAGAGGCCCAAAAGCTCGTCGACAAGAAGAAGTACGACAAGGCCATCGCGGAGCTCCAGAAGGTCGTCGCGGACGATCCGGCCGACGTGCGCACGCTGCTCAAGATCGGCGACCTCTACCTGCGCCTCGATCAGCACGCCGATGCCATCGCAACCTACGAGCGCGTAGGCAATTTTTACTCGGAGCAGGGGTTCGCCGTGAAGGCGGTCGCGGTCTACAAGCAGATCCGCGAGATCGTCCAGAAGCACGCGCCACACCTCGAGGATCGGTTCGGGCACGTCGTGCCCCGGCTCGCCGACCTCTTGACCCAACTCGACCTGCGGAGCGACGCGCTCGCCTACTACGACGAGATGGCGACCCGCCTGCAGCGGATCGGCCGCGAGCGCGACGCCATCGACGTCTTCCGCAAGATCGTCGGGCTCGATCCGCAAAACCCGGTGTCGCACCTGCGCTTGGCCGACGCGTACACCCGCGTGCGCGACTTCGACTCGGCCGTCACCGAATACTCGCAGGCCGCCGAGATCCTCCTCCGGATCGATCGAAAGGACGACGCCTTGCGGGTCGTCGAGCGGCTGATGCAGCACCGCCCCGAGGGGCGGTTCGCTCGCATGTCGGCCGAGATCTACCTCGCGCGCGGCGGGCCCAACGACGCGATGGCGGCGCTCACCAAGCTGCAGATCGCGTTCAAAGAGAACCCCCGCGAGATCAGCACGCTCGACTTGCTCGCGCGGGCGTTCGATCAGCTCGGGCAGCCGTCGAAGGCGATCGAGGTCCAGAAAGAAGCGGCCCGCATCGCACGCGAGGTCCAGAACCGCGAAGAGTTCGATCGGCTCGTCGGTCTCCTCGTCGCGCGTGCGCCCAACGACGAAGCGGTGCGCCTCCTCGCGCAGTCGGCGTTCGAGCCGAAGAGCATGGCGCCGCAGTCGCTCGGCCCGGGCGGCTTCGGTGGTCCGGCGATGGGCGCCGGTCTCGTCGCGCCATCGGTGAAGCCGACAGCCGCGCCGCAGCCGCAGCCGCCGGCGTCCGCGATGCGCCCGGCCGGCTCGCTCGCGAGCACGCAACCGCTCGTCGAGCCGCCCGCGGCGACGTCGACGTCGGTGGTCGACGACCTGAGCGAGGACGTGGTCCTCGAGGACGAGCTCGAGGTCGTCTCGGAAGAAGAGCCGCTCCCGCTTCGCTCGTCGTATCCCCCCGAGGACCTTCAGGGTCAGCTCCGCCAAGTGCTGAATGGCGCCGAGGCTGCGCGGCGCGTCGGCGAGTACAACCGCGCAGCGCGTGTTTTGCGCGACGGCATCCAGGCGATGCCTACCGCGCGGGATCTGCGCGAGCGCCTGTGCGACGTCCTCATCGAAGCCGGCGACCAATCAGGCGCGGTCGGCGAGATGCTCGAGTTCGCGCGACACCTGGTCGAGGTCGAGGATCCCGACGCTGCAGCGCGTCTGCTCGACGAGGTCCTCCTCCTCGAGCCCGACAACCGTGACGCGCTCGATCTGCTGCACGCTCTCGGCTACGCGGTGCCCGCGGTCGAGGAGCAGGTCTACGACGCGCCGCCGTCGGCGATGCCGCAGACCTCGCCGGCCGCCCCCGGCTACGCGGCCGAGGCCCTCGCGCCGCTGCCGTCGTACGACCTCGAGGAGCTCACCGCCGACGAGCTACCGCTCTCGCAGTCCCAAGAGGCGCGTGCTGCGATGGAGAACGCGGGGCTCCTCTATCCTCCTCCGCCGCCCCCCACGGCGCCGCCCGGCCCGCCCGCAGCGCCGCCCGGCCTCTCGCTCGACGATCCCTTCCACGAGCCGACGCAGATCGGATCCGCCCTCCCGTCGTTCCCGATGGACGACGAGCCGATGCGACCCTCGCTCTCGGGGCTCGATGAGGCCGCGCTGGAAGAGATCGAGTTCTTCCAGGCGCAAGGAATGCTCGATGAGGCCGAGGGGCTGCTCAACGAGCAGCTCGCACGGCTCCCCAACCACCCGCTGCTCCTCGAGCGCCGGCGTGAGCTCCTGGCCGCTCGCGGCGGCGATACGGCGTCGGCGTACTCGACCGCGCGGCCGCAGAGCGCCGCGCCCGGATCCCAGCACCCGTCCTCGGGGGCCGAGCTCACCGGGGATCGTGCCTTCGACATCGCGCGCGCTCTCGATGGGCTCGACAGCCTCGAGTCGCTCGAAGCGCCGATGCCGGCTGCGCCGTCGCCCTTCGGTCAGCAGCAGGTCAGCGTCGAGGCCGTTTTCGAGCAGTTCAAGGCGGGCGTCGCGGCGCAGATCGCCGAGAACGACGCCGCCACGCACTACGATCTCGGCGTGGCCTACAAAGAGATGGGGCTCGTCGGCGACGCGATCGCAGAGTTCGAGCTGGCCTCGCGGGATCCCGCGCGTGAGTGCGTCTGCCAGTCGATGATCGGCATGATGCACATGGAGCAGGGCAACCTCGACGCCGCCATCGACGCCTTCATCCGCGGCCGGACGGCGACGCAAAAAACGCAGGAGCAGGAGCTCGCGCTGACGTACGAGATCGGCAACGCTTACGAGCACCGCGAGAACCCGGAGCAGGCGCTCTATTACTTCCAGCTCGTCGCCAGGATCGATCCTTCGTACCGGGACGTGCGCGGGTCGGTCGCCGAGCGCATCGCCACGCTCGAACGTTCTCTGGGGCATGCTGCCCCCCCGAAGCCTGCTGCAAAAGCTGCAGCAGTCGCCGCCGGCGATGAGTTCGATGCCGCGTTCGACGATCTCTTCAACCCGAAGGATTGAGAAAGCGACAGCGATGACTCGGGTTGAGCGCGCCCGCCCGCGGGTGTACGCTCATTCCCATCATGCGTGAGTCGTCCGTCTTGAAGAAGCTTAGGGACATCGATCCCGCCGTCGGCATCGGCCTGGTGATTCTCGGGATTTTCGTCATGGGCGTGAGCGGCGCCGCGACCTGGCACTACCCGTTCAACATCGGGACCGGGATCGCGATCCTCGGCGCCATCTTGTTCGTGATGAGCGTGACCCTGAGCACGCTGCGCGAGAAGAAGGCCTGAGAGACGCGAGCACGTGAACGCAAGCACGTGGACGTTCACGTGAACGCGACCACGTGAACGCTCACGCATCCACGTGCATGGTCTACGAGCCCGTGTACGAGCACGAGCCCGAGCACGAGCCCGAGTAGGTCAACGCGGCCGTTCACGGGCGACGAGCACATGAGGCTCTCCGACCTCCTATGCTCCCGGTGTTCCGGGAGCGAAGGTCCGCGCATTTCCGGAACACTCGGAGCCAGGTTTCTTGAGTGGGCTGGGGCGCGCCCCGCGGTCGTTCGTGCCCGTCGTTCGTGAACGGCCACGTTGACGGGCTCGTACTCGGGCTCGTGCTCGTACACGGGCTCGTAAAACGTTGACGTGGATGCGTGAACGTCAGCGTTCACGTACGTCCACGTGCCTCGTACGTGCCTCGTGAACGTGCACGTGCTCGTCCTGATCAGTCGCTGGGCGCGGCGAACCAGTCTTCCATGTCCTCTGTCTTGGGCGTCTTGAGGAGTCCTCCGACGTCGGAGTCGCGCCGGACGATGAGCGTGCGCCGCGTCGTCGAGTCGGGGCTCTCTCGAGCGACGACGTTGATCACGTTCACGCCGGGCTTGAGCGGCACTTCGATCTCGAAGCTCGCTGCCTTCGGATCCGAGCCCTTCTTGTTCGACTGGTAGAAGACCTTGCGCGATCCGGCGAAGCCGTAGATGTCCTGGATGCGCGTGGAGCCCGTTGCGGTGCCGCGGATCTTCACGGTCGCTGCGCGCGTCGCGAGCTCGGCGGCTTCGATCTTCAGCTCGGGCGGGGCGTGGGTGTAGACGTCCTCGAACGTGAGCGGAAGCGTGGCCTTCTTGCCCGACGCGGCTGCGAGCATGCCCGAGGCGACGAAGCCGAAGCGGTCGTCGCCCAGCTTCACCTTGTCGAACCCGCCGACGCGACCGACGACGGCGACCGGCGTGCCGGACGCGATCTTGCCGAACTCCCGCGCGCCCTCCTTCGGCGCTTCGAGGAGGAGCGCGCCGTCCTTCTCGGCGGTGCGAACCTCATCGACCGAAGCGACGGTCGCCGCCGGCTCGATCGGGATCTTGATCTTCTCTCGCGCGACCTCGCTCAGATCGCGATCGCCCACGGAGAGGCTGACGACAGCCTCGGGCTCGGCGAGCGTCTTGGATACGTCGAACGTGAACGTCACGCGGCGGACGTCGCCCGCCTTCATGTTGGAGATGTCGAAGCGGCCCGCCTGAAGCAAGAGGCCGTCGCCCGAGTTGTTCGCGAGGTTCGCTTGCGTCTCGAAGGAGCGACCGGCGCCGACGTTCTTCACCGTGAGGTGCAGCGAGACCTTCTCGCCGCGCTGGATGCGTCCGTCGCCGTTGCCGCCTTGGTCGTCGACGATCTGGTAGCTGTACTTGAACACCGGCCGCGGGAGCGCGCGCACCGTGGGACGGAGCTCGGCGGTCGGCGGCGTGTCCATCGCCTCGGCCTCGAAGCGGATCGTCACGCCGTCGGAGCGATCCGACGCATCCATCGGGATCTTGCAGCTTCGCTTGGCGTCCTTCGGCGTGGGCTGGGTCGATGCGTACTTCTTGCCCTCGATCTGACACCAGCCGAGCGGCGCCTTCGCGGTGCGCTCTTCGCCGGGGTTGATCTTGCCGAACACGAGCTCCTTCGCGTCGAAGTAGCCGCTCTCGCTCTCGGTCTGGGCGCGCAACCGGTACACCGGCACCTGGCCCTTGTTCTTGACCGTGACCTTGAGCTCCATCGCCTCGCCGGCGACGATCTGATCGCCGGACTTGTTCGTCTCGACCTTGATCTCGAGATCCTCGGCGTGGGCGGTCTTGGCGGCGTCCGGCGCGGCGGCCCAGTCGATGCCCATCTTCTCGAGCTCGCCGGCGACCTTGGCGAGCTCTTCTTTGCGCATCTTTTCGATGATGGTGCGGCTCGCTTTGAGCTGCTCGCCGCGGGGCTTGCCCGGCGGCATCGCGGCCGTCAGGTCGCGGCCGAAGCGGATCGGGAAGTCGAGCTGGAACTCGTCGTCGGCGTCGCTGCCCAGCTCGCGCCACGCTTCGCGCTCGGCGCTCGTGAACTGGTAGCGCACCGTCTCCTCGGGCTTCGAGGCCGGAGCCGCGTTCTGGTTGTCGAGCGACGCGAAGAGCTCGCGCTCTTTCACGCCGTCCTTCTGCACCGTGAGATCCATCTCGAGATCGTCGACGGTCATCGGATCGAGGCCGATGTCCGGCGTCACGCCGATGCCCTGGATCGAGACGTCGCCCGGCGTGAGGTACTGCGCGATCGTGAGCTTGAGCGCCGCCTTCTCGGGCGTGACGTCGGGGAAGACGAGCTGCACGCTGCCCTTGCCGAAGCTCTGCTGTCCGACGATCAGCGCGCGGTCGAGGTTCTTGAGCGCGCCGGCGAGGATCTCGCTGGCGCTGGCGCTCGATCCGCTCTGAAGCACGACGATCGGATAGGGGGGCTCGGTGCCGGGCGCGACGGCGCGGCGCTCTTCGCGACCCTCGGACGAGCCGACCGTCGCGACGATGACGCCGTCATCGAGGAAGAGGTCGGCCACCTTGACCGACTGATCGAGGAGGCCGCCGGGGTTGCCGCGCAGATCGAGGACGAGGCCCTTGATGGCGCCCTTCTGCTCGAACGAGTCGAGCGCAGCCTCGACCTCGGTCGTGGTCGAGGACTGGAAGTTCTTGATCTTCACGTAGCCGACGTTGCCGTCGAGCTGGCGCGACTCCACCGACGCGACCTTGATCTGCTCGCGCGTCAGCCGGAAGGGACGCGGCGTCGTCCAACCCTGCTCACCCTCGCGCACGATCCACAAGGTGACCGGCGTGCCTGGATCGCCGCGCAGGCGGCGCACGGCGTCGTCGAGCGGCATGTTGAGCGTCGACTCGTTGTCGATCTTCACGATGCGATCGAACCGCTTCAGATCGGCCTTGGCCGCGGGCGTGCCGGGCATCGGTCGCATGACCGTGAGCTGCTGGTCGCGCACCGAGATCACGATCCCGAGCCCCCCGAACGCGCCGGAGGTCGTGACGTTCATCTCCTTGTAGGCGTCCGGAGAGAGGAACGTGGAGTGCGGATCGAGCGTGTGGAGCATGCCGTTGCAGGCGGCGTACTCGAGCTCGCGAAGATCGACGTCGGTGCCGGCGAGGTTCTTCTGCAGGAACGCGAACACCTCGCGAAGGCGCGCGGCGACGTCCCATGGACCCTGCACGTTGTCGACGCGGAACGTGCGCGACTCGTTCTCGACCTTGACGGTGATCTCGTTCGGGTTGTCCTGGTGGACGAGCACCTGCGCTACGTCGCGCTGGATGTAGTTCAGCGCCGAGAGCAGCATCTGCCTCGGCTTCACGCGATCCGGATCGACGTACTTCTTCCGGACGTACTTGAGGGTCTCGTTGACCGCCTCGAGCCGGGTGAGGTCATACGGCGCGCGCTGTGGCTGCGAGGTGACCGCGAGGGCCGGCTCGAAACCGCGCCAGAGCCCACCGGGACCGAACTTCGCCGCGAACAGCAGCGACAGCGCGAACGCGGCCAGGAAAAAGAGGACGCGCCCGACTCGCTCGAGGATCCGCATCACCGGTCGAGTATAAACGTCACGGTGCGCGAGGCACGCGTCTCAGCTCTTCTCGGCTGCCTCGGCACCCTCGGGCGCTGCCTCTTTGCGGGAGGCCTTGGAGGATGAGCGCGCCGCCGCGTTCTCGGGCAGCTTCGGCTCCTCTTCGGCAGCTTCCTCTTCTTCGCCGCCGTCTTTGATGCCCTTCTTGAAGTTCTTGATCCCCTCGCCCAGGCCTTTGCCGATGCTGGCGATGCGGGATCCCCCGAAGAAGAGCAGAGCAATGCCCAAGAGAATCAGGATTTCAGTGACTCCGAACCTTCCCATGGCGTCATTGCTCCTTCTGAGCTGACCGACACCGTAGCACCGGCCATGCCTCGGGGGCAATGTGGCCCGCGGCCGTGCCAAGACCCGAAGCTCTCGAGCCCTGGCTGTTCAACAGGCAGGTCGTGGTAAGCTTCCCGACCCGGCGAATGGGAGAGGCTCCGGCAGCACCTTATGGAGGGCCTCACGGTATCTTCGGATTCACGCGCTCAGGGCGTGAGGTCGGACTTTAGCAAGGTGACGCGATGACGAATGACCGCAGGCTGCCAGCGAGGGGCCGGAAGCTCTTGGGCATGTTGGTGTCGGCTGGTTGCTTTGCAGCCGCCTTGCTCGCCGCCCCCGAAGCCCGGGCGCAAGAAGCAGGCTCCGAGGAGGACTCCACGGCGGTCAGCGGCACCGGCAAGGGCATCGTCGGCGGCGCGCTCCTCGGCGGAGAAATCGTCATGATCCCGATGGGCGCCGCCGGTCTGAAGCCGTGGTGGCCGTACCTCGTCTTCGGCGGGCTCGGCTCCGTCGGTGGCGCCGTCGGCGGCTGGGCGGTCGAGCAGGCGGATCCCCCTGCCGAAGCTCCGCTGTACATGCTCGCCGGCGGCCTCGCCCTCATCATCCCGACCGTGGTCCTCGCCGCCAGCGCGATCACGCGCCAAGAGTACGAGGACTCGAGCGATCCTTCGACGCTCGAGCAGGAGCCGGGTCAGCCCGGCACCGAGCCCGGCCAGCCCGGGACGCAGCCGGGCGGAACCCAGCCCGACGGCACGACGGTCACCGTCGAGACGAGCGACGCACGGAAGGTGCGGCGCACCAAGAAGCGGCGCCGTCCCGGCGAGCCGCTCCCGGTCGCGCTCTTCGACCTTCAGCCGGGCACGGTCCGCATGGGCGTCCCCGCGCTGCAGATCAAGAACATGTACTCGCTCGAAGAGATCGCGAAGTACGGCGTCGAGCAACAGACCGAGGTCAACATCCCGGTCGTCTCCGCATCGTTCTGAAGCGGCGGATCAGAGCCGCGCCGTCACGGCGAGCCGAGCGGCGCGGAGCAGCGTAGGTCGCGTCGCGAAGAGCGTGCGGCGCTTGGCCGAGCCGGGCGATCCGAGCGTTGGCGCAGGCGCCGAGACGTCGACGCGCGCACGCTGCCCGTAGCCGCCGGCGCCGAGCGCCCAAGGCAACGACGCGCGGTGCCCCACCGAGAGCGACACCAGGGCGTCGTTCGCGGCGATCGCTGCGATTTCCATCTTTGCAGCCTCGCTCTCGCGCCACATCGGGTGGACGTGGAGCGAAACGCGCGCTGGCCTGTGTTTTTCCGAAAGCTCGCGCGCGTAGCGCAGCGTCTCCAGCGCCGTGTTGCAATCGGGAACCTCGACCTCGAAGCGCGGGCGCCGGGACGCTTCGACCTTCTCGATGCGCTCGAGCGCGCGCGCCCAGAGCTCCTTGCGCTGCTCCCACCCGCCGGCGATGGCGAGCTCGACACGCGCCGTACCCGGCGGCGGCGCGAGCACCTCGAGCGTGAGGTGGCGAACGATGCGGTCCATGTCGCGCTTGTCCCAGTAGAACGGCGCGACCACTACGTAGCTGACGGTGTCGTCATGATGTTCCGGGTCGGAGGTCGTCCCGACCTCGCCGTCGATCAGGTCACCCAGCGCTCGCTGCACGGCGCCGGCGTACGGGGCGGACTTCGGGCCGAGGACGAGCTTCGGCGTCCTGCCGGCGCGAGCGGCGAACAGGGCTTCGACGATGGCCGCGCCTGGAACGATGTCGTCGACGGCGAGCGTTTCGGAGCCCGAGGGCTCCTTCTCTCGCCAAAGCTCGCCCGTGCGCTCGATCCGCGCGCGATCCACGATCCGGAGCCCGAGCCTTCCGGCTCTCGCAAAGTGGCGAGCCCAGTGCGCCGCCGCGCCGCTCCCGAGGAGGTAGCCGGCAGAGAGGACGTCCGGGTCCCCTCCGGCGCGCTCGGCGAACGCCTGGGCGAGATCGTCTGCCACGGCCGCGATGCGCCCGAGGGCGCCCAGGATCTTTCGTTCGCCGTCGTCGCGGGCCATCAGGGCGCCGAGCCTACGCGTTCTGCCCGGGGAGCGCTAAGCTTCCCGCCCCCATGGCAGCCCCCAGCCTTCGTCCCGTGTACGTCCTCGACGCCGTCCGAACGCCCATCGCCAAATACGCCGGCGGGCTCGCGGCGGTGCGCCCCGACGATCTCGCCGCGCACCTCGTCACCGCGCTCTCGAAGCATCGCTGGTTGCGCATCGTCCCGCGGCCGAACCATCGCTCTCGCCCATTTCTCCCCACTTCTTTCATACAGGACACGCATCGATGAAATCAGCACTGACTCGAAACATGGCCGCGGCATTCTGCAGTGCCGGGGCGCTGGGCCAGGAAGAAGGCGGCCGCGCTGGCGACGATGACGACCCCGACGATCCAGAGACCTGCGCGACGCAATCCCAGTCTCCCTGTCCCCGGTACGGATTGTACCCCGATCGGCAGGGTTCCGGCCCAGAGCGTCAAATCTACGACGGCAATCGTTGCCGGGCGGCAGGCCCGGTCGCCGCGGGCTCTGCACGCCAGTGCCCGTTCCCGAAAGCCCCTGCCAGGTCGCGGCCAGAGGCACGGGCGTTGCACTGGAGAGGCCCGGCATTTGCCCTGGGGGAATCCCGACAGGGGGAGAGGTTGCCCGGTAGCGTGAGACCGGCCCGACACCGGCTGGTGATTCTGGTGATCCTGACGTGCGCTGCGGGAGCCGTGCGCGCGCAGGATGCGCCAAGCGCGGACGCCGGATCCCCGTACGTCGACCCGCGCGTCTGGCAGTCGCGTCTCTCCGCCTGGGTCGAGACGTTCCTGATCCAGGAGCAGCTCGACGCGGCCGCGAGCGCTCTCGAGAAACAGGACACGGGCGAGGTGCTCCGCGTCACCGAGCGCCTGATCACGGCCCACGTCCAGGGTCAGCGCGAGCCGGCGCGGCTGCCACCCGAGTCCGTTCCCGCCACGAGCGTCCGGGGGCTCAAGGGCATCGCTCGCGACGCCGCGCGCCTGGTCGTACGCGGCAAGACCGAAGAGGCGCTGAAGGCCGCGGGCGTCAACTACAAGAAGGGCAAATTCCCCTTCACCGCCAACAGCCGCGCCAAGATCAACCACGAGACCGACGGCTTCGCCAAGGTCCTGGCCGACGCCCGGACCGACGAAATCCTGGGCGTCCACATCGTCGGGCCCCAGGCCGGCGAGATGATCGGCGAATACTGCGTGGCCATGG